>CACORI010000001.1 GCA_902629585.1 uncultured Pelagibacteraceae bacterium
GCCATATGATCCTGTGTTGAACATTTTGAACTTGAACAAACAATTGTCCCATTCCAGTCTCATGTGAGTCTGATTGATTTCCAAATCCATTGTCTGGATAGTGTAAAGCTTCCTGATATTCATTATTCATGTCCATCATTCCACAAACACCTCTGAATGGATTTGTTCTTATCCAGTCACAATTTTTCTTGAAATCAGCATCATTAAGCCCAAGAGCTTTTGTTGCATTCCAAGAAGCAGCCAGATAATTTACTATATCATATCCATTACCGGTATAGACAAGACCCATTGTGTTCTTTTTATATGTTCCAAATTCCGGAAATCTTTTTAGATAATTCTTTCTAAAATCTTCTCCCATTTTGTCTCCATATATTCCAAGAACTGTGCTCCAACAGAAACCTTCCATCGCTCGACCACCAAGTTCTAAGAACTCAGGTTGAGATGCACCATATTGTACATAAACAAGTGCTCCTGGTACTGGATCTGCTCTGAATTGTTTGCAAAAAGCAGCTTCCTCCGCAGCCATCCAATGGTTACACATAATAGCGCCGGCTCCAACTTTTTTAAGTTCTTGAATTACCGGTCCCCAATCATTAACTGGATATTGTATTTGAGTATCACCAGCTAGTTCCCAACCAGATTTTGCTAAAGACTCTTTAGCAGCTTTTAAAATGGTTTGGTTATAACCAGTTTGCTCAGAAATTATGTGAACTTTATTATTCACAGGTTTCCAAGTTCCAGTTGCTTTCATTGCATCCAACCACATTGGATAAGTCCATCCATAATTTACCTCTGAAGGGTCTGTTTGCAATACATGACTATACTTCTTAGGATTCTTTTTAAATTCCTCAGTAGCAAGTCTTTGAGTATTACCCTGTAAATATGGAGCTTTCCATTTAGTTGATGTGTCCATTCCAGGAATCGGAGCAAAAGTAAATGCATTTGAAATTGCATGAACTTTCTTATCTATACAAGCTGCAATAGCCGATTGTGTACTTTCAGCAGATAGTTTGTCGTAATCAGGAACGAAAGTTTTTAATTCTCTACCCTGAACTCCTCCTTTTGCATTTATTTCCTCAATTGCCATTATTGTACCATTCAAGTGATCTTGATCATCAGCTACTCCGTAAGGTGTTGATAATGACGAAGGCACTCCAATAAGTAAGTGATTTGATGCATCAGCTTTTCTAACCCAAGGCATAGGTAAGAAATTAGAAGCACCAGCTAATAAAGCAGCAGAACCTAAAGTTTTTAGAACTTTTCTTCTACCTTTATTCTTTACTACTTTAATAGACTTCTCTTTTTTCTTTGTCATAGTTTTCCCCCAAGTTGTCTATTTAATGATATAAATCTATCACCGGTGAGATTTGATTTCGACAGAATTGTAAATTTTTTTTCTACTTAAAATTGAAAAACAATTAAAAGTAGAATCTATTTTTTTTTCAATTAAAAAAATTGTTAAGATTTTAGCTTTTTAAAATTAGATAATAAATAATTAATTATAAAAAATATTATTAATAATATAAAATATAATAAAATAAATATTATTTAATGCAACTGGAAATTGAAAAAAAAAATTCATTAAGAAAAAGAGTTGTTGAACAAATACAAACTAGAAAAAAAATAATTTCAGATTTTCTAAAAGATTTATCTCTTAAAGAAAAACAAATTACTACCTCAAAAAAAACAGGAATAAATGAAAATACGATAACTCGAATGAAAAATAATGATAATTTTGTTACTTCATTTGACAACGCAATTGCACTTTATAGTGTTTATCCAGAGTTAAATAAGATGTTTCTAAATCAGTGGATTGAACTTTCAGGATTGCAGACTATTAATGAATTCGAGGTACAAATTAATGGAAGTATTACTAAAAATTTTGATATATTGCCTCTTCATCCAAATGAAATATCTTCATTAAAAATACCTCAAAATATTTACATAAACTTCAAACCTATGATTGTTTATAGATATCAAAGCAGCACTTCACTTCTTAACAGACAATTATTCATATTTTCACAAAGAGGACTCGACATAAATAGTTGCGAAAATTTTTATAAATTTTTTCCTGATAAAATTTGTTTGGCAATCGCAGATGATAACAAGCAATATGTAGGATATTTAACCAAAGAAGGAAATGATTATTTTGTAGTAAATCCAATCAACAAAAAAATTTATAAAAATTCACTTAAAATAAACGAAGTATATAGATTAATCCTTACAATTAATGATGATTGGTCAATGACGAGTGATCAATAAATAGATTAAAAGTTAAAAAATTTTATAATTTCATCTTTGTAGTAAATGAAATTTACCAATATGATGATTATTATAGCCAATACCACACCATATTTTGCCTTTGGGAAGGCAACACCTCTCATTTTAGTCGGCCTTAGTTCTTCGTTATTATCTTTATCTGACATTTTATAAGTATAACAAAAAAAAGGGCGCCACATTAAAGTGGCGCCCAAATTTTTTAAGTTTTAATTACCAGTCGGTAATATTACTTTTATGATCGTTGGCACCATGTCTTTTTCTTGCTAATCTTTCAAGCTCGTCGCTCTCAGATCTAGCAGTCAAAATATGCCAACCAACCCATAAGATTATTGCTAATATAACTAGCAAACCCTCTGATGATCCAGCACCAGGATAAACTGCACCAGCAACTTCTTCAGCTGGTTTGTTAAGGTGATCGATCCAGTTTGTAACTGTAGCCATATATTTCTCCTTTACCTGGTTGATGCGGCAACTGCTTTTTCATCACTCTTTGCAGTCTCCATTATTTCATAGTCTAGTCCAGCTATTTCAACCTCACGTGGGATTCTCAATTTACCCATTCCATGAAGAACTTTAGCTATGACATAGCCTGGTATTAGTCCAAGAACAACGAACATTATTAATGCTCCTATGAACTGTCCTAATGGATTAATTGATGCATAAGTAGTTCCATCCCACATAGCGCCTACACTGTATCCAGATGCAGGATAACCATTTAAAACAAAACCACAAATTACAAGACCAATAAACCCAGCATATCCATGTACTGCTACTGCTCCAACAGCATCATCAATTTTGAACTTACGTTCAACCCAATAATGTAGTTTGTAAGATAGCACTACTCCGATCATACCAATTATCATTGCTTGAATTGGGTGGTATAAATCATTCCCAGCTGAAGCACAGATAATACCCGCAAGACCACTAGAGTATGTCCAGAAAGGATCACCTTTTGCAATCCAATAACCGGCTAATAATCCTCCTGATAATGACATCAAGAAGTTAAAAGTTATTCCACTGAGTGTAGTAGGGGTTACATATATGTTTGTTGCTGTCCAATAACTTATTCCTTCCATACCGTATTCAGGTCCTAGGTCAAATATTGGTATATTACATGCAGCATAGAATCCCCAAAAACCAGTATAAATTAAAAATAATCCAATAGTTACTAGCCAAGGATTTCTTGGTCCAATATTTCTTGGTTCACCACTTGATGAAAATTTACCAATTCTTGGTCCTAAAACCATAAGAACACCTAAAGCAAAACCTCCGGCAATTGCGTGAATTACTCCTGACGCATATGCATCATGATATCCTAAAAGTTTTAACATCCATCCATCAAAATGCCATCCCCAAGCAGCGTCAATTACCCAGAATACCGAACCTATTGCGATCGCTAAAATCCCAAAAGCAAAAGTAGTTATTCTTTCAATAATAGCTCCTGAAACGATAGAAGCAGCTGTCCATGAGAAAAGTAAGAACGCAGCCCAGAAGACACCAGAAATATGGTCTCCAAGGTTTACAGCCATCAAATCACTTGTAGCAGTATACCAAGTCGCACTAAAAGCTGAGTCATCTGTAATTAGGGCCGTGCTTTCATTCATTATTGATGGAGCTAATCCCGGTCCTGTAGGAAAAGCCCAGTAAATCCACCAACCAAATAAAAACCATGTAACTGTTACCAGAGGTATCAGCATTGTATTTTTCATTAGAGTATGTTGGTGATGTTTATATCGAGAAGCTCCAACTTCATACATACAGAAACCGACGTGAATTAAAAACATCAATACTACTGTCACCCAGTAGTAAAATTCTGTAAATATAGTAGTAAGAGCCGCTAACTGATCAGTCATAATCTCTTTCTCCTTATTTAGTTTTGAAAACCCTATAAAATTTATTTAGTAGTTACAAACGAAAAAATAGAAAAAAACCTATTAGCAGGCTAGGTTTTAAAAAAAAATCAACTTAAGATTGTGTAATTAAAATTTTAGGTAAGCTTTCTTTAAATCAACTAAGGGGTGTTTTGGAGACATTTGAAATTTTACTAAAAGTTCTCTTGCAATCATATCTCTATCTTGTTGATTATTTGGTAGCTTTATAGAACTTGGTATTGTAACCCATCCGTTTGCATTTCTGCAAAATACTGCTGGTCTATCCTCTTCATATCCCATATGAACGTCTTCTAACCAGTTTAAATCATCCCATCCCATAGCCTCTATATATTTTTTTAAAAATGGAGTGATTTTACTGTAGTCTGGTAAAAGATTTACATCATATCTGTAACCAATAGATTGACCAATCATTTTCTCTCTGGCAGTTTCTTTCTTTTTACCGAGTTGGCCTTTAATCTCTTTTAACTTTGTTAATTTTTTACCCTTTTTTTTGACCATAATTATATTTATATTTTGTGATAATTATCAACTCCAACAGTATAGTTTGTACCTGCTAATGGAACTTTAGCTAAAGCTGAGGCCTCAGATGTTAATGCGGCTAAATCCTCAGGTTCTAAAGAATGAATATTTGTTTTTCCACAAGCTCTCGCTAAAAGTTGCGCCTCTAACGTCATTGAATGTAAGTAATTATAAACTCTTAAAGCAGCATCATCTGGGTTTAATCTAGCTCTTAACTTTGGATCTTGAGTAGCAACACCTACAGGACATCTACCTGTATGACAATGATAACACTCACCTGCTTTAACTCCCATTTCTTTTTCAAAGTTTGCTTCAGGAATATCTTTATTACAATTTAAGGCAATCATTGACCCAGTTCCTATTGCAATCGCATCAGCTCCTAATGCAAGTGCTTTAGCCATATCAGCACCGTCTCTAACACCTCCAGCATAGATAAGAGTTACCTTTCCTGTCTTACCAACATCATCAATTGCTCTTCTAGCTTCTCTAATTGCAGCAATACCAGGTATACCTGTATTAGCTGCAGCTATGTGCGGACCAGCTCCTGTTGAACCCTCCATACCATCAAGATAAATTGAGTCAGGATCACATTTTGCAGCCATACGAACATCATCATAAACTTTTGATGCTCCCAATTTTAATTGAATAGGCACTTTATTTTTTGTAAGTTGCCTCAATTCCTCTACTTTTAATGCCAAATCATCTGGTCCTAACCAGTCAGGATGTCTTGCTGGCGATCTTTGATCAATACCTGATGGAAGAGATCTCATTTCAGCTACTTGATCAGTTACTTTTTGACCCATTAAGTGTCCACCCATTCCAACTTTTTGTCCTTGACCTATGAAAACTTCAATACCATCTGCCAGTTGTGCATGATGTGGATTAAAACCATATCTTGATTGGATACATTGATAATACCATTTTTCAGAATATCTTCTTTCATCTGGTATCATTCCACCTTCACCAGAACAAGTTGCGCTACCAGCCATTGTAGCTCCTCTCGCTAAAGCTGTTTTAGCCTCATAAGAAAGTGCACCAAAACTCATTCCCGTAATGTAAACTGGTATATCTAATTCAATAGGATTTTCACATCTTGGACCTATAACAGTTTTTGTTTCACACTTTTCTCTATATCCCTCAATAACAAATCTCGTTAAAGTCCCCGGCAAGAAAACTAAGTCATCAAAAGTAGGAATCTTTTTCATCAATGCCATTCCCCGCATTCTGTATCTTCCTAGTTGTGACTTAATATGAATATCATCTATAACTTCAGGAGTAAAAATTGCATTGTGTCCAAGTAAACTTTTATTTCTTGAACCATTACTACTTAAATGTACATCAGCTTTTCCACCAACATTTCCGTTTACGTTACTATTTTTACTCTTTTTAATTTTCTTTTTTTTCTTAGCCATTAAATTGCTCCTTTTTTCTCTGTAGGTTCTAAATTATCGTAATTCCAAAGTTTTTTACCAGCTACAATTTTTTTCATTTTACTAACATCAAAGTTTTCACCAATTTCTGCTACCTTTAATTTTCTTCTTAACCAATCTTGGTCATTCGAGGTTAAGTCAGAATCTACAGCATCACTACCATATGATCCAATTTTTCCACCTACAAAAATTGTCCCATCATACATAGAGTCACCTAAGTTGATACCTACATCACCTAATATAATAATTCTGCCTCTTTGCATCATAAAACCTGTAAAAGCTCCAGCATCACCACCTATAATTATAGTGCCACCCTTCATATCAATACCTGTTCTTGCGCCAACGCTTCCTTTACAAATTAAATCACCACCTCTGATTGCTGCACCAAAACAAGAACCAGCATTTTTTTCAATAACAACCTTTCCTGCCATTAGGTTTTCCGCACATGACCAACCAACTCTTCCATTAATTCTTACTGTAGGACCATCACAAGATCCCATACCAAAATATCCCAAACTCCCCTCAAAAATTAAATTTAGCTTGTTTAAAATTCCAACACCCAAACTATGCTTTCCTTGAGGATTTTTAATTACAATCGTTCCATATCCTTCACTCATCAAATTATCTATTTCCCTATTAGCTTCCGCTGCTGTCATATCTTTTACATCAAGATCTGTTCTTTTATTAAAGTCTACATCATAAGTACCAAAGTAATAAAAATTCTCTGCTTCGTCAGGATTAAAAAATTTTTGTTGAGTTCGACCAGTTAATACTTCAGTATGCATTCCCATTGATTGGGCTTTTGATTTTTTACTTACTGTTTTTATATTTGCCATACTTTTACCTCACCATCAAAAGGGTCATAAGTATCAATTTCTTGAGGAAGAACAGATCTAATTGCAATTTCCTCTGAACCCATTGCCACTAAATCATCTGACTCATAAAGAACTAGCGGCTTAGCCGCCATTGTGTCTTTTGCCATTCCTAAAGAGTTTTTAGTTGCAACAAAATATGTAAAGACACCATCAAGACCAGTTAGAGATTCTTTCATGCCTTCTTCTAAACTTGCTCCTTCTCTCATTTTTTGAGCAATATAAACTGCAATTAACTCAGAGTCACACTCAGACATAAATCTCATCCCTTTATTTTCTAAAGCTCTTCTATTGTTCCAATAGTTAGTTAACTGCCCATTATGAACGACTGAAACGTCACTGAATGGATATCCCCAAAAAGGGTGAGCAGATTTAATATCTACACCAGATTCAGTAGCCATTCTTGCATGTCCTATTGCATGAGTTCCAATTAGTTTATCAAGAGAATATCTATCACATACAGCTTTAGCAT
Source organism: uncultured Pelagibacteraceae bacterium (assembly GCA_902629585.1). Lineage (GTDB taxonomy): Bacteria > Pseudomonadota > Alphaproteobacteria > Pelagibacterales > Pelagibacteraceae > Pelagibacter. The sequence goes on from CACORI010000001.1 coordinate 7,466, forward strand.
TACCAAGATCCTTAATAACTTCTAGGGATTTTCCCATTGAAAGAATTTCTACACCTGGAATACTTTCTATTCTTTGTGAAAAATCTAGTAAATCTTTTTTATCATAGTCAATTTCATATCTAAGCGAGTATGGCAGAGTTCTTTCTTCTTTAACAATCTTGGCACCAAGTTCTGCAAGAGTTTGGTCTACGATTTTTTTTCTTTCATCATAAACTGATACATCCTCTACAATTGATGAACTTCCTTCACCAACATTTTCTCCAACCTTAAAACGCATGATGAAGTTTTTTCCATCTGTATCACCGTAAAGCGCATAACCAGTTGAGTCTTCACCCCTATGTTTTAAAGCTTGCAACATACCTTGAAGCTCACTTCCTACATTTGATGATTTTCCTCTATGTATTAATCCCGCTATTCCGCACATATATTTCCTCTCTTTTACTTATAAGTTTAAGGTAAACAATCTAAATATGTATCTAGATCCCATTGTGTTGTTGCTCCTAAAAATTTCTCCCATTCATCATTTTTATACCAATGAAATATTTTATACATTTCATCAGGCATTGCAGATTGAACTACCTTATCTTCAGAAAGTCTTTCAAGTGCTTCACCTAAACTTAAAGGTAATTTTTTAACATCTTTTCCAGCTTTTTGAGCTTCATAAATATTTCTTGATTCTGGTTTGCCTGGATCAATCTTATTTGTAAGACCATCATCCATTGTTTTTAGTAAAGCCGAACCCATTAAATAAGGATTATGCATAGAATCAACTGATCTATATTCAAATCTTCCTGGCGCTGAAACTCTTAAACCGCAAGTTCTGTTTTGATATCCCCAATCAGCATAAACTGGAGCCCAGAAACCCTGATCCCAAAGTCTTCTATAAGAATTAACTGTCGATGATCCAATAGCCGTCAAAGCAGGCAAGTGTTTCATAATACCACCAATTGACATTAATCCTACTTTTCCTGGAAGCTGCATATCCTTAGTATCTGGCATAAAAGTATTTGTTCCACCTTCAACATAAGTAAACACCTCTTCTACTCCCGGTAATGATTTATGTCCTAATTTGTTTACAACGTCCTTTCCACCTTTCCATAAGGATAGATTAGTATGACAACCACTTGCAGAAACTCCCATAAATGGTTTTGTCATAAAACATGCGATTAAACCATGTTCTCTTGCTACTTGAGCACAAATTTGTCTATAAGTAGAGAGCCTGTCAGCATTTCTAAGTACATCATCGTACATCCAGTTTAATTCTAATTGACCAGGGGCATCCTCATGATCACCTTGGATCATATCAAGACCCATCGCGTTTGCATATTCTATAACTTTCATGAAAACGGGTCTTAACGACTCAAACTGGTCGATGTGATAACAGAAAGGTTTTGAAAAACCTTTTCCTGTTGGCGTACCATCTTCATTTTTAGTTAACCACATCATTTCAGGTTCAGTACCAACTCTCATTTGGTAACCATGTTTTTTCTTAAATTCCTCAGCAATAATTCTTAGGTTTCCTCTACAGTCAGAGGTTAAATGACCACCTGGATTTTCTCTTTCTTCTCTATTTCTAAAACAAGTGCAAAAAACTCTTCCAACTCTTTTGTCCCAAGGTAATTGAACAAAAGTTTCAGGATCTGGAATTCCAACTAATTCTTTAGCCTCTGGGCCATATCCTATATAATTATTATGACGATCTAAGAATAAATTTGCAGTTGCTCCATAAACTAATTGAAAACCTTTTTCAGCAGTTCTTTCCCAGTGATCAGCTGGTATACCTTTACCAACAACTCTTCCTGTAACTGATATGAATTGAAAATAAATATAAGTTATTCCTAACTCATTAATTTTTTCTCTTACTTTTTTTACTAATTTTGCTCTTCCTGGTTGGTTAACATGTTTTTCTAGATCTGTCATAGTCCCCTCTGTTAAGAATTTTAAGTACAAAAAGGTAACTGAAAAAAAAACGTCTGTCTACTTAGATCAACTAGCTCCAAGGAAACGGACTGTTCGAAGTAGGGTGAAGTTCACCCTTCTCGTATCGGTTGAATCTAAAAGGTTTTAATAAGTCACTTTCTTGTCCTAAAATTTCTTTAGCAACTAGTTCACCAACTCCAATCATTTTATACCCATGATTAGCATCAGCTATCATATAAACATTTTCTAAAAATCTATCAAAAATTGGGAATGAGTCTGGTGTCATGCACCCAAGGCCACCTGATGGTCCTTTTCTATATAAATCAGACTTACCTTCAAATCTTTTTTGGCAATGTGCAAGAGCAGAACACCACATATCATTAAAAGCTTCAGTAGTTTGGTATTCTGGAGACTCAATTCCATAAGGATCTACATTCACTTGATCAAAATGTTTATCTACAATGTAAGGTGAAGTACCACCTTGAACACCTAATCCTTCGATATCAGGTTTATAGTAAATACCCCAAATTTTATCAGTAATTAATTTTTTTGTTTTATCAGAATATAATGGAGCAGTTGAGTCAACATGAATTACTGGTGGTGCTTCACCATTATTCATTTTTAAAAAATCTGGCTCAACACCAATTACACCCTCTTGTAACATCCAATATGTCCACATATCAGTTGTATGCATCTTACCATCTTTACCTTTAATATTTGCAGTCTTAGGAAGTTCAAGCATGTTCCAAAAATCCCTAGCCCAAGGACCCGCACCTATTACTACTTGTTCACAGTCTATTGTTCCTTTGTCAGTTTCGACTCCAGTAACAGCTTTACTGTTACTTCCTCTCTTAAATCCGTTTACTTTAACCCCTTTGATTACCTGAACACCATTAGATGTAGATTTGCTTTCTAAAGCTTTTATAGAATCTTTGTTAAATGCATAGCCACCTTTTTTTTCATGAAGCACTGATGTAATTCCTTGAGCCTGCCAATCATCAAACATACCTTTCATATAGTTCATACAATCTTTTTCACCTTCAATAAATTCTGAGTCATAACCAATAGCTTTTTGTTGCTCATAAATTGTGGCAACATCTTCATGCATAACTTCTGGTGAAATTTGTAAATACCCTACGGCGTTATATTTAAATGCTTTAGGATCACTTTCCCAAACCGATACAGAGTGAGCCATTAATTCCCTCATTGCTGGTTGAAAATAATTATTTCTTATTACACCACAAGCTATTCCACTAGCACCAGCTGCTGTATCTTTTTTTTCTAACACTACGATATCGCCAGGATTTTTATAGGTCTCTGATAATTTCCAGGCTGTACTTAAACCGTGAATTCCTCCACCGATAATAACTACTTTTGCTTTAGACGGTAAATTTGACATATATTTACAAATTAATGAATCAGTAACAAATGCGAAATTTTTATTAAAGTTTATTTTTTACTACTAAAAACTATATATAAAAAGAATACGTTAATTTTATTGTTTTAAGAACCTTATTAAATTTATACTATTTTGCATGAGTTATAAGTATTATAAGCCTGCTAAATCTCGCCTTCAAAGAAGTGAATTAGCAGTGCCAGGCTCTTCCCCAAAAATGTTTGAAAAAGCATTAAACTCGGATGCTGATTATATTTTTTTAGACTTAGAAGATGCAGTTTCTCCTAATGATAAAATATCTGCTCGGCAAAATATTATAAAGGCATTAAAGGAAATTGATTGGAGAGGTAAAGGGAAAACAATTTCAGTAAGAATAAATAGTTTAGATACACATTACATGTATAGAGATGTTGTTGAAATAGTTGAGGAAGCAGGAGAAAAAATTGATACAATTTTAATACCAAAAGCTGGAACAGCTAGTGATGTTTATATGGTTGATTGTTTATTAACTCAAATTGAAACTAATAAAAAGATAATTAATAAAATAGGTCTAGAGTGTTTAATTGAAACTGCACTTGGAATGTCAAATATTAAAGAGATTGCAAAATCTAGTGAAAGACTCGAGGCTCTTCATTTTGGTGTAGCTGATTATGCGGCTAGTTTAAGAGCAAGAACAGTTGTTATAGGGGGATTAAATCCTGATTACCCTGGAGATCAATGGCATCATGGATTATCAGAATTAGTAATGACATGTAGGGCTTATGGGTTACGCGCAATTGATGGACCATTTGGTGATTTTAACGATCCAGACTCATATATTGCGGCCGCAAAAAGAGGAGCAGCAATCGGTATTGAGGGAAAATGGGCTATTCATCCATCTCAAATAGAGCTAGCAAATAAAGTTTTTTCTCCACCGGAGACAGAGGTAAATAAGGCTAAAAGAATTTTAGATGAATTAGATAAAGCTGCTAAAGAAGGACGAGGAGCTGCTCAGCTTGATGGAAGAATGATCGATGCTGCCTCAGCAAGAATGGCTGAAAATATTGTAAACATTGATAAATTGATTAATAAAAAATAATTATGGATATACACGAGTATCAAGCAAAAGAAATATTATCTAGTTTTGGAGTAACAATCCCAAGAGGAGGAATAGTTTACAGCCCTGAGACAGCTGAAAATAAAGCTCGTGAAATTGGTGGATCAAAGTGGGTAGTAAAAGCACAAATACATTCAGGTGCAAGAGGTAAAGCAGGAGGAGTAATTGTTTGTAATACCCCTTTAGAAGTTGCTCAAGCGACAGACAAATTATTAGGAAAAAAATTAGTTACAAATCAAACTGGCCCAGAAGGAAAAATAGTTAATAGAATTTACATTGAGGAAGCTACTGATATCGAGAAAGAATTATATTTAGGATTAGTTTTTGATAGAAGTTCAGAAAGTATTATGGTTGTAGCCTCTACTGAAGGTGGAATGAGTGTAGAGGAAATAGCTAAAGAAAAACCAGGCTCTATCATAAGATCTAAAATTGAGGTTGCAGTTGGTATACAAAGTTTTCAAGCAAGAGAATTAGCTTTTGGCCTAGGCATTGAACCAGAGTTAATCAGGAGAGCCTCAGAAACTATTATTGGATGTGCTAAAGCTTTTAGTGAGTTGGATGCTACTATGGTTGAAGTAAATCCATTGGTAATTTCAAAACAAAAACAAATATTGGCACTGGATTGTAAAATGAGCTTTGATAATAATGCAATGTTCAGAAGAGATAAAGTATCTGAACTTAGAGATAAAACTCAAGAAGATGAAAAAGAAGTTTATGCATCAGATAGAGGCCTCAATTACGTTAGCCTAGATGGAAACATTGGGAACATTATTAATGGTGCAGGATTAGCAATGGCATCTATGGATATGATTAAGTTAGCGGGCGGAGAACCAGCTAATTTTCTTGATGTTGGTGGAGGAGCAACACCAGAAAAAATAGTGAAAGCTTTTAGACTCATCACAATGGATAAAAAAGTAAAAGTTATTTTAGTTAACATTTTTGCTGGTATAAATAGATGCGATTGGGTCGCCGAAGGAATAGTTCAAGCATTAGAAAAAATAGAAGTTAAGGTCCCTCTAGTAATTAGATTGGCTGGGACTAACGTTGAAAAAGGGAATAAAATTCTTCGGGATAGCAAACTTAATTACATTGAGGCAAACACTTTAGAAGATGCTGCAAATAAAGCAGTTGCGGCATTAAAGAAATAAAAATGGCAGTTATAATCGAAAAAGACACAAAAATTTTAATACAAGGCTTCACAGGAAAGATGGGAACTTTTCATGCTGAAGAAATGATAAAATATGGATCTAATGTTGTAGGCGGTGTTACTCCAGGAAAAGGAGGTCAAAAACACTTGGACAAACCAGTTTTTAATACTGTTAAAGAAGCTGTAAAACAAACTGGAGCAACAGCATCAATATTATTTGTACCACCAGCTTTTGCGGCTGACTCAGCTATGGAAGCGGCAGATGCGGGTATAAAAACTTGTGTAGCTATAGTTGATGGGATTCCTTCACATGACATGATTAGGATCAAAAGGTATATGAGGAGGTATTCTAAAAATGAAAAAATGACACTTGTCGGACCAAATTGTGCTGGAATTATTAGTCCAGGAAAATCAATGTTGGGAATTATGCCAGGGCACATTTATAAAGAGGGAAGAGTTGGAATAATAAGTAGATCAGGAACTCTTGGTTATGAAGCTGCAGAACAAATGAAAAATTTAGGTATTGGAATTTCAACTAGTGTAGGTATAGGAGGCGATCCAATAAATGGCAGTTCATTTAGGGACATAATTGAAAAATTTGAAACAGATAACGAAACAGATGCAATTTTAATGATCGGTGAGATTGGGGGACCTCAAGAGGTTGCAGCCGGAGAATTTGCAAAGGAAAATATGAAAAAACCAGTAATTGGTTACATTGCCGGACTAACTGCTCCTAAAGGACGAGTTATGGGACACGCAGGGGCAATAGTTTCTGCTTATGGTGAAAGCGCCGTAGAGAAGGTAGAGCTGTTAAAAGAGTGTGGAGTGACAATATCAAAAAATCCATCAGTAATGGGTGAAACTGTAAAATTAGTTTTAAGCAAAAAATAATTAAATAGAAATTTCTCTTAGCCTTACAAGATAATTCTCAAATTCTTCCACAAAACTTTTTGAAGGTTTGATAAATTTTTTTCTTTGATCATTAGAGGCCTTCTCTAAATAAAAAAATTTTTTTTCACATGCCTCGTTAATCATTAGTGCAGATTTCGGTCTTGATGTCTTGAACAATTTTGTTTTTAATTCCTCTACTGTTAAGCCTTCATTTTGCTTAAACGCGTTCATAACTAAAAGCATCATATGATAATGAGAAGGAGATTTTCTAAAAAAATAGTTACTAGACATATGTGAAAGTTTCATTTGATCTTCCCAAAAGTTTAATAAATCTCTTGTTGTTCGAACCATTACGATCTCACTCTTGTTTTTTGAGGATCAAAATGCGGAAAACCAACTATTTTAGCAGAAATTCTTTTTTGATGACCATCAATCTTTCCTACCTCGACTTCATTACCAATTTCTGCATACTTACTATCAATTCTACATAGAGCGATATTTTTGCTTAATGTTGTTGATAAACATCCGCTGGTAACTATTCCTACTTGTGATCTTCCTATGTGTACGCAGTCACCATGTCCAGCAATTTCTTTACCTATTAACTCTAATCCAACAAGTTTTTTCTGTGGATTGGCTTTTCGTTCAATCAAAACATCTTTTCCTATAAAATCATCTTCTTTAGTTTTTAGCGGAACAGTAAAACCAACTCCAGCTTCAAATGGATCTTGTTGTCCATCAAACTCATTACCAAACAAAATTAAACCCGCTTCAATCCTTAATTTATCCAAGGCAGCAAAACCTGCGGGTATTAACCCATCATTTTTACCTGCATCCATAAGTTTATCCCAAACTTTAGGAGCATCTTTAGGATGGCACCAAACTTCATAACCCAACTCACCAGTATACCCCGTTCTCGACACTATGAGAGGAATTCCTTGAAGAGTTTCAACTCTACAAACAGTGAATCTAAACCAACCCAATTCATCTATTGAAGGTTGAGTGGGAGGTGTAAAAATTATTTTTTTTAGTATTTCTCTACTTTTAGGACCTTGAATAGAGACGTTACTTATTTGATCGGTAGAATTCTTGATATTAACTTTAAAATTTTTCTTTTTAGCGGTTTCTTTTAACCAATCGCCCGCATATTCATCTCCACAAATCCATCTAAAACCTGTCTCACTTAGCCTTAATAAAGTTCCATCATCAAACATCATACCATTGTCATAACACATTGCAGAATACACAACCTGACCAATAGATAATTTTTTTATATTTCTTGTTAAAGTATAATTCATCAATTCCTCAGCATCAGGACCAATTATTTCAAATTTTCTTAATGATGAAAGATCAATCAATACTGCATTTTCTCTACAGGCGTTATATTCTTCGATTACACCATGCTTTGTATAATCGTTAGGCAACCAAAAACCTCTCGCATCAATAAAATTTCTTGTTAATTTTGAAGTTCTTTCATAGAAACCAGAATTTCTAGTTAGTTTTTTTTCAGAGTCAGCTTTCATCCTAAACGCAAATGATTTTGAAAATTCTTTTTTTTTGTCATAAGTTCTAACAAAAATATCAGTTGGATTCCAGGAGTTACACGGATCAATATCACTTGGACATGCTGTTGTGCCTATTGTCAAATCTTTGAGCGCTCGAAACATTACATAATCTCCAGGTCTAGCATAAGACTCATCTGAAATTACAGAGTTAAGTCCTGTGGCAGATGTGTTAAAAAATAAGTTTATTGCATGCCAACCTTTTTGCTTTTGTACCCCGTATTTATCCATAGAAGTTGTAAGGTTGTCTGAGCAGTTAGGATGACCAAAGTATCCAACATCTTCATAATATTTTGAGGTACACGCTAAATTAAAAGTATCATGTTTTCCAACTGTATCTCTTATAACTTCAATTAAAGGCTCATGATCTGTATCGTAAAACTTGGAAAACAAACCCGGCCCTGGAAAAGTATTTCCCATAAAAGTTCTAGTTGTTTGCCAATCAAGCCCTTTTTCAATACCTTTCTCTAATTTTCTAGTATCAAAGGCCACAAAATCTGAACATTGTCTCCCTGCAGGACTTATAATTTGAATATAGTCACCTTCATTTACTTGATATGAAACACTTGTTTGTCTATCGATATTTTGCTCATAGCTCGGTTCATACACTGGATCTGGAATTACAGACAATTCTTTGTCGTTAGTAATTTTTGATCTTTTTATAAATATTGTTAAATCGCTTGAGGGATTTTGATCATTAATTAACATATTATTGTTTGGTGCAGCAAAAATTGCGTAACATTTATCTTTTGATTTTAATTTTAGTTTTTCCCCACTAGGGGTGTCATTATCAAAAATAATTGCTGATTTTGATTGATTAATATTTAAATTTCTCTTTTTTAATTGATGATTTGTTATTAAAGAACTTTCATCTTTACTATTTAATATTTCCTTAATAAAATTTAATTTATTGCTTTCCTTTAAGTTTATAATCCCTAGATCGGATTTTCCATCTTTATTAAAACAAATAATTTCACAAATTTGATTACCTTCGTCATTTATGATTTCGATTTCATCATCAGGAAAAATTTGCAAACCTGTTAATCCACCAGCAATAATAACATGTCTTTCAACTCCAGGTGGTAATACATTTAAGCCTGGCTCTTTGATATCTAAAGTAGTTAGCGGCATTTTTTTTAAATCTATTTCTATAATATATAAATATAAGGGTGTTGACTATCTTTTTACTTAGGCACATACTAGGGAACTTAATATTAAGAAAGGGGAACATATGCGAAAAATAATATCATTAATTTCTGCAGCAATTATTTCAGTAGTAAGTTTTACTGGCTTATCAAATGCAGATAGCAAAAAACCCATTGTTATCCCAACTCATAACTGGTCAAGTCAAATTGTGATGGCTTATGTTATTGGTGGAATAATGGAAAGCATGGGTAATAATGTTAAATATGTAAATGCTGACTCACAAGCAGTTTACGAGTCAATTAGAATTGGAGACGTAACTATATCTCACGAGGTATGGGAGTCTGCTTTTGGTAAATCATTTACTACAGCTTTAGATAAAGGTGGTTTACTTGACTGGGGAGATCATGAGGCTAGAACTCTAGAGGATATGGGTTATCCTAACTGGGTTGCTGAAAAAGGTCTTTGCCCAGGACTACCAGATTGGACTGCTCTTAAAAATCCTGATTGTGCAAAAAACTTTACAACACCTGACTCTCCAGATGGAAAAGGAAGAATGTTGGAAGGTCCACAAACTTGGCATGGTGATTTAATTCCACAAAGGGTTGACGCTTTAGGTTTAGGAGATCTTTGGTGGGTTAAATTTGCTGGAAGTGCTGACGCACTATGGGCAGAGTTAGCAGCAGCTGAAAAAGAAGGAAGAGGAACTATTATCTTTAACTGGACACCAAACTTTACAGATGGTGCTGGTTTTACATTTATTGACTTTCCTCCATACACAGCTGGTTGTAGACCAGAAGATGGTGGAGATGGAAAATGTGGTTCACCAGATGGTTATTTGAAAAAAGCAGTTAACGCTGACTTTCCAAAAACTCATCCTGATGCAGCGGCTATGTTTAAAAAACTTTCTTTTACGACAAGTCAAATTGGTGCAATGGCAGCTTTAGTTGACGTTGACAAAATGACTCATGAAGATGCTGCAAAAGCATGGTTAAAAAAGAACGAGAAAGTTTGGAAAGCATTTACTAAATAAGGTAAATAACAATTAAATCTTTAAATCTCTCCCAACTAAGTTGGGGGAGATTTTTTTTTGAAGCAAATTTAAATGAATAAATATTTTTTAAGTATATTAGTAACTTTATTATTTTTTAATCAAACTTTAGCGAAAGATATAAGTATCAGTGAAAATATCGATCTTGAGTTTGTTTGCGATTTAGAGAAAAAAATAATTAAAAACTCTGAATATAATTATCAAACCTTTTCAGCTAAAGATTTAAATGAGAAAGGTATTGATAATTTTAAAATTTTATCCAAGAAACCAAAGACACTTTCAATTAAAGGATTGTCATTGTTTCTCTCAGATTCATCAAAATTAAATGTTAAAGTGGTTAATAAAGATGTGGTTTTATTTAAATCAATTGATCAAAAAAATAATTATTCAGAGTCAGGCATTATCACAAGAAAAACAGGTGAATTAATTCATGAAATAACAAAAAATATAAAAAGCGAATATCCGGAAAAATATATTTCTATTTATTCATGTAATAAAGATGACAAAAAAGTATAATTTTTTTTTAATTAATTTTGTGTAAAATAATATGATGAAAAAATATTTATATACTATTATTTTAAGCTTACTTATCAGTTCAGTCGCATTAGCGCGAAGCACAGGGTGTAAAGAAGGAAATTGTGAAAATGGATTTGGAAAATGGGTTTATACAGATAAAACTACTTATGAAGGTGAATGGGTAGGCACCAAGAAAAATGGCCAAGGAATTGAAACTTGGCCCAATGGATACATCTATAAAGGTGAGTTTAAAAATAGTGAATGGAGCGGAGTAGGTGTTTTAACTTTTCCAGACGGCTCAACTTATGAAGGTGAATGGGCAAAAGGATTCATGAATGGGAAAGGCACTTTTACCTCATCAGATGGAAACCAAAAATCTGGCATATGGAAAAATGGAAAGTTGCAAGAGTAAATGTTAAAAGAAAATTTTTTTAATAGAATAAAATATTTACCTGAGAATATGAAGCAGTTTGGAGGTTTGTTACTAATAATTCTAATTATATTATGCTCTTTTTTTGTTTTAAACATAATGTTTGGAGGAGGCGATGAACTTGTTAGAAAAATGAAATTAGAAGAGGAAAGAATTGCGAAAGAAAAAAAATTGAGTGAATTAATATCTAAACTTCCCTCAGGTATATTGGTAACTTTTGATGGCACAGATCACTACAAGCTAACAGACGAAGTTTATGAGCAAGTTTGTAAAGCAACAAAATTAATCCCACAACGTGCTATTATGGGGGCAAATTTTCTTAATTTTAGAGCTCACGAAATTTACACAATTAACGGAAATAAAATTGATGAAACATTTGTTGATTGGGATGATGAGAAAAATAAATGTTTTGCTGGGTTTACTGTGAGTGGAAATAATGTTGGAGTCGACGAGTCAGTAACTGTAAGTGGGGAGGCATTAAGTTTTTTAAGTACAGGAATTGATACAAGGGTTTACTATATTAAAAATTTTTAAGGAGAACGTAACAATATTATGGATTTAATTTTATCTTAATTTCATATAACTTGATTAAAATTTATGTCTGAGCCAGTAATTAAATGTGAAAATGTTTATAAGATTTTTGGAACAAATGCTCAAAAAATGCTTCAAGAATCTAATGGCAATGTTGATGCTAAAACTTTTCAAGAAAACGGTTGTATAGTTGGAGTGAACAATGCTTCTTTTGAAGTTTCAAAAGGAGAGATGTTAGTTGTTATGGGCTTATCAGGCTCAGGTAAATCAACTTTATTAAGATGTATTTCACGATTAACTGATGCAACAGGGGGTAAAATTTTTATAGAAGGCCAAGACCTCTTACAACTAAATAATAAAGATCTAATCGATCTTAGAAGAAATAAAATGGGAATGGTTTTTCAAAGTTTTGCTTTACTTCCGCATAAAACTGTTGTTGAAAATATAGCTTTCCCACTTCAGATTAAAGGAATTAAGACAGAAGACAGCATTAGCAAGGCAATGGATATGGTTAAACTAGTTGGTCTTGATGGTAGAGAAAACTATTTTCCAAGAGAACTTTCAGGTGGACAACAACAAAGAGTAGGTATTGCAAGATCTCTAGCTGTTGAACCTGATATTTGGTTTTTAGATGAGCCTTTTTCAGCCTTGGATCCATTGATTAGAAAAGAGATGCAGGATGAGTTTTTAAGACTTCAAGACAAGTTACAAAAAACAATTATGTTTATTACGCATGATTTTGATGAGGCTTTAAAACTTGCTGATCGAATTGCAATTATGAAAGATGGTATAATTGAACAATTGGATACACCTGCTAATATTGTTTTAAACCCGGCCACGGAATATGTTAGAAAATTTACTGAGGAAGTGCCTAGAGAAAAAGTTTTATTAATTAAAGATGTCATGGAGATGTCTAAAAATAATTTAGGTGATTTAAAAGTTTCTAAAGATGAAATCATAGAGAATGTTGCGGAAAAAATTCTTACTCAAGAAAAACCAGTTGCTGTAGTAGATAAAAATAATGAAATCATAGGCTCTATTAATCCAATCAAAATAATTAATACAGTTTTTGGAGGAAGAAAAAAAAATAACTAAATTATGGAACTTTTAAAGAGATATCCAAAAACTTTTCAATGGTTATTCCTATTAATTGTATTCTTTGCTTTATGTTTTGCAATTGATGTCCCTGAAACATATAAGTTTATAAGAGGCCAAGCAGAATTTGTAAAAGATCCAAATCAAAGCAGTTATGTATTTTTAGGTAAAGAGGTTAGATATTATGCTTTTGATGTCTTCTGGAGATTACCGCCATTGCTTGGATGGTTACCTATTTGGATTAATGACTCTTTATTTTTCTTAATGAACGAATGGATGCCGATTGAAGTTTGGAACGAAGATACTCAAGAATTTAAAAGTCGTCCAATAGTTTTACAAATAAGTAGAAATTTGACTGCCTTCATGACTTTTTTGATAGAATTAATAAGAGAGATTTTATTAGGCGGTCTCGAAACTATAGTTGCGTTTACCAGTTGGGATTGGATAGATAAAAACCCATGGGCTGAATTACCAGGATTACCTTGGACAATTGTTGCAGCAGGCGCAGCGCTACTTTCATACAAACTAAGCGGCAAAGGTCTAGCTTTGTTTGCTGGTTTAACGATGGTTTATATTTCGGTATTTGGTCAATGGAAACCTTCTATGCAAACTCTTTCATTTATATTAGTAGCTGCTCCATTATCTTTCATTTTTGGTTTAGGATTGGGTATAGCAGCTTTTAAAAGTAAACGTGTGGAAAGAACTTTATATCCAATATTACTAGTAATGCAGACTATGCCGCAATATGCTGTATTAGTACCAGCATTAGTTCTTTTTGGAGTAGGTGATCATGCTGCAGTAATTATTACTATGGTTGTAGCAATACCACCTATGATATTATTGACTCTATTAGGCTTAAGAGCAGTGCCCCCAGAGGTTATTGAGGCAGGTAGAATGAGTGGGTGTAATAATTTTCAATTAATGTTTAAAGTATTAATTCCTACTGCTAGAAGAGATATTCTAATTGGGGTAAATCAAGTCATCATGGTGTGTTTTTCGATGGCAGTTATTTCAGCTTTTATTGGAGCAAAAGGTTTAGGATTCAATTTATTATTAGCACTAAACCAATTAAACATTGGACTAGCCTTAGAGGCAGGCTTATGTATTAGTTTAATTGCAATTCTTTTAGATAAAATGTCCTTAGCATGGGCTAACAAACAAACTGATTATTTTGGTAATCTTACCTTCTATCAAAGAAATAAGAATCTAATATTTTTTGGCGTAATATTTGTTATTGGAATAGTACTAGCTTATTTTGGCACTTTTTTATTCAAAGGTACTTTTAATTATTTATTCGAAATTCCACACAATAAAGGAATATCGACTGCAGATTTTTGGAATAAAGGAGTAGATTGGATTTTTGAGACTTTCTTCGTATATATAAAAGCTTTCAACACATGGTTGATACAAGATGTACTTCAGCCAATGAGAGCACTTTATTTAAGAATGCCTGCAATAGCTACAATAGTGTTAGTAGTTGGTGCGGGGTATCTAATAGGTGGCTTACGTTCAGCATTAGTAGTGTGTGCTTTAACTTTATTTATCGCATTTAGCCCTTGGTGGGACAGAGCTTTAGTTACAACATATATGGCAACTTTCGGAGTTATTGTCTCTTGTATGATTGGGTTTACTGTAGGAACTTTATGTTTCCAAAATAAACATTCAGCAAACTTTATGTTAGGCGTTTGTGATATTTTTCAAACATTCCCATCTTTTGTCTATTTGATTCCAGTGATGATGCTGTTTGGTATAACTGATACGTCTGTACTTATCGCAGTTATAGTTTATGCAACGATACCAGCTACAAGATATACAATTGAAGGACTTAGAAGTGTTCCTGCAGGACTGCATGATGCAGCAACAATGTCAGGTGTAAATAAATTTCAAAGATTAACTAAAATAGAATTTCCTTTAGCATTTCCTCACATGATGCTTGGTATAAATCAAACAATTGTATTCGCTTTATTTATGGTGATCATAGGAGCATTTATTGGTACAGAAGATTTAGGTCAATATATTCTAAAAGCATTATCAGATAAAAAAGGTGCAGGGATTGGATTAACGCTTGGTATCTGTGTAGCTTTTATAGCTTTAATATTTGATAATTTAATAAGAGCTTATGTTCAAAAAAGAAAAAAACACCTTGGTATTGATTAATATTCTAATTATTTTAAAAAAGTTTTCATTGAATCATCCATCGCATTTTCCCAAGGCGTATGATGAACTGGCGCAACTGAACCAGTAACAGGTGAAGAAAAAGATTTATTTCTATAAGTCAAAATATTTTCAACTTTATGGTGTTCCCATTCTTTAAAGTGTTTTCTAATCAATTCAAAATCTATCTTTGGATAGTCTGACATTTCGTGAAGATCTTTTGTATATTCGGTTTGAAAATCAATCATTTGATCTGGATTTTCAAGTTTCTCTTCTAATGCAACCCATTTATTAATATCTTTTTCAACTTCACTTTCATTTGGTATTTTAATTTTATTCATTATCACGTCTCTTGCATACCAAGCCTGACAATCAAACATATTAAATGTATGAAACTGATCTTGCATTCCAAGATATAAAAGTTTTTGATTATCTTGCCATACAACACCTTTATATAATTTTGGTGGATAAAGCCTGTTACCAGTTTTTAATTGCAAGCTTTGATCTAAAAACGGAAAATGATGCAAATAACCAGTGCATAAAATTACCACATCAGCTTCTTGTTCAGTACCATCTTTAAAAATTGCTTTTTTACCCACTAATTTATCTAAGTAGTGTACCTCTTTCATTCCTTTGGGCCACTTAAATCCCATAGGATTATGTCTGTAACCTATAGTCACACTTTTTGCTCCATACTTGTTACATTGAAGTGCGATATCTTCTGCAGAGTAACTACTTCCTAAAACTATTACATTCTTATCTCTAAATTCTTCAGCATCTCTAAAGTCATGAGAATGCATTATTCTTCCTGGAAAAGATTTCATACCCTCATATTCAGGAATGAATGGAACAGAAAAATGACCAGTAGAAACCACAACATAATCAAAATTGTCCTTTAAAATCTTATTATTAACTTTGTCTTGATAGCTAATCTCAAATTTTTCATTTTTAAATATTGTGTTAACTACTCTTGTATTAAATTTGATTTTATTTTTTAAATTACCCTTACTCACTCTTCCAACAATATAATCGTATAAGACTTCTCTAGGTGGAAATGACGGAATTGGTTTGCCAAAATGTTCATCAAAAGAGTAGTCAGCAAACTCTAAGCATTCTTTAGGTCCATTTGACCAAAGATATCGATACATACTATTTGGAATAGGATCTCCATATTGGTCAGATCCAGTTCTCCAGCTATAGTTCCATAAACCACCCCAATCTTCTTGTTTTTCAAAACAAACTATTTCAGGAATTTTTTCACCTTTTTTTTCAGCTTGTTCGAAAGATCTCAACATTGATAAACCACATGGTCCAGCACCAATAATTGCAACTTTAGTCATTTAAATAATAATTTTAAAATAATTTTTTTTAAAATTAATTTACTAACAAAATACCAAAATTTAAAATAAAATAATTCTGTTTTATGAAAAAATTTATTATTTCTATAGACCAAGGAACAACCTCAAGTAGAGCTATTTTATTTGATCTGAAGGGGAAACCGATATTTGTTTCTCAAACAGAATTTACTCAATACTTTCCTAACGATGGTTGGGTTGAACATAACCCAGACGAAATATGGAAAACTACATTAAAGGTTTTGAGAAATGTAATTAAAAAAAGCAAAAAGCTAAAAGGAAAAATTTTAACAATAGGAATTACAAATCAGAGAGAGACAACAATACTATGGGATAAAACTACGGGCAAAGCTGTTTATAATGCTATAGTTTGGCAAGATAGAAGATCATCTGAATATTGCAAAAAGTTAATAAGGCAAAAAAAAGAAACTATTATTTATAATAAAACTGGATTGTTAATTGATGCATATTTTTCAGCGACAAAAATTAAATGGATAATAGAAAATGTTCCTAAAGCAAAAGAATTAATCAAAAAGAAAAGATTATTATTTGGAACTGTAGATTGTTTTCTTTTGTGGAAATTAACTAATGGAGCAGATCATGCTACAGACGCAACCAATGCAAGTAGAACCATGTTATTTAATATTTCTACAAACGACTGGGATAAGCAAATACTAGGAATATTGAAAATACCTAGGGAAATATTACCCACAGTTAAAGATTGTTCGGCTGATTTTGGCCACACAGATCCCAGTCTTACTGGCACATCTTATCCTATAACAGGAATGGTAGGAGATCAGCAATCAGCAACTATAGGACAATGTTGTTTTGAACCAGGATCACTTAAAAGTACTTACGGCACAGGAGCTTTTGTCCTTCTAAATACAGGAAGTAAAAAAGTTTATTCTAAAAATAGACTATTAACTACAATTGGATATAGAATTAATGGAAAAACAACTTACGCTTTAGAGGGATCTATTTTTATTGCTGGTGCCGGTGTGCAATGGTTACGAGACAAAATAAAATTTATAAAAAAAGCTTCTGATACTGAAAAAATAATTAAATCTTTGAAGTCCAATAATGGCATTTATTTAGTTCCAGCTTTTACGGGTCTTGGTGCTCCTTATTGGGCAGTAAATGCGAGAGGAGTATTGTCAGGTTTGACTAGAGATACAGGTCCAAAAGAAATTGTAAGAGCTACAGTAGAGTCTGTTGCATACCAGACTCATGATTTATTTGAAGCAATGAAGAATGATGGCTTGAGACCAAAAATAATAAAGGTAGATGGAGGAATGGTTAAAAATAATTGGTTTTCACAATTTTTAGCTGACGTAGTTGATGTAAAAGTGTTGAGACCAAAAGTAGATGAAACAACAGCTTTGGGTGCAGCTTTTATGGCAGGACTCCAAATAGGAGTTTATAAATCTTTAAAAGATATTTCTAACAACTGGCAAGTCGACAGAACCTTTCATCCTAAAATGAAATCATCTAATAGAAAAAATCTTATTAAAGGCTGGGATAAAGCAATTAAAAAAACATTATCATAATTATTCAATTAGAAATTGAAAACCGTCTTAAAAATTGAATTTTTTTTTGACATACACTCTTCGATCTAGTTTAATTATTTATCTAAGAATAAATAATAACAAAAACGGGGGAAATAATGATTAAGACATTAAAAACTGTTCTTGCTGTTGCTGTTACATTTTCAATCCTAACTATTTCTAATGCATCTGCTAATGCAATTAAGAAATGGTCTAACGGTGAATTTAGTCTTTCTGTTTTATCTGCTAAAGAAAGAGAGAAAGAGCTAAAGTGGTTTCAAGATGCTGCTAAGCCATTCAAAGGAATGACCTTAAAAGTAGTATCTGAGGGGATACCAACTCACGTGTACGAGTCTAAGACTCTTACAAAAGCGTTTGAAGAAATAACAGGCATCAAGGTACAACACCAGATCATAGGAGAAGGCGACGTTGTAATGGCCGTTCAAACACAAATGCAAACTAACGTAAGTATTTACGATGCATATGTTAATGACTCAGACTTAATTGGTACGCACGCACGTATGCAGCAGGCTGTCAACTTAACTGACTGGATGAAAGGCGAAGGTAAAGCTGTTACTAATCCATATTTGGATTTAGATGATTTTATAGGACTTCAATTTACTACAGGTCCAGATGGAAATCTTTACCAACTACCAGACCAACAATTTGCTAACCTTTATTGGTTTAGAAAAGACTGGTTTGATAGACCTGAAATTCAAAAACAATTTAAAGCTAAATATGGTTATGATTTAGGTGTACCATTAAACTGGTCTGCTTATGAAGACATCGCTAAATTCTTTTCAGAAGATGTAAAGACAATAGATGGTGTTAATATTTATGGTCATATGGACTACGGTAAAAGAGCTCCTGACTTAGGTTGGAGAATGACTGATGCATGGTTATCAATGGCTGGTGCAGGAAGTAAAGGTCTACCTAATGGAGTACCTGTAGATGAGTGGGGAATAAGAATGGAACCAGGTTCATGTAACCCAGTTGGTGCTAACGTATCAAGGGGTGGAGCTACTAATGGCCCTGCTGCAGTATACGCAATTAGAAAATGGGATGAATGGTTAAGAGCTTATGCGCCTCCGGGAGCAGCGGCTATGGACTTTTATCAGTCTTTACCATCTCTTTCTTCAGGAAATGTTGCTCAGCAAATTTTTTGGTATACAGCTTTCACAGCTTCTTTAGTAGGAAAAGATCCTAATAATAAAGTAGTTGATGCAAACGGTATGCCTTTATGGAGAATGGGCCCATCACCTAAAGGACCTTATTGGGAAGAAGGTATGAAGCTTGGATATCAAGACGTTGGATCATGGACTTTATTTAAGTCTACTGACGTTGAGAGAAGAAAAGCTGCATGGTTGTACGCTCAATTTGCAGTTTCAAAAACTGTATCTCTTAAAAAAGCAGATGTAGGTTTAACTTTCGTAAGAAAAAGCACTGTTAACCACAAACACTTTACCAAGAGAGCGCCTGAATTAGGTGGACTTATTGAGTTCTATAGATCAGACAACAGAAATGTATGGTCTCCTACAGGTATTAACGTTCCAGATTATCCGAAGCTTGCACAATTATGGTGGCAGCATATTGGAGAAGTTAACTCTGGTACATTTACACCACAACAAACTATGGATCGTCTTGCAGATGAGATGGACTTAGTTATGTCTCGTATGGAAGCTGCTGACAAAGCTAGTAACGCTTACGGTGGATGTGGACCAAGACTTAATAAACCAAGAGAAGCTTCTTATTGGTTAAATAAAGCTGGTTCGCCAAAAGCTAAAGTTAACGAGAAACCTCAAGGTAAAACCATAGCATACAAGGACGCTTGGAAATAACCTTAGGTTAATCTAAATTTAAAAAGGGGCATTTATTGCCCCTTTTTTTTGAAGCTAAATTACAAATTATAAATATGAGTTTAGAATTAAAGAATGTTGAAAAAAAAGTAGGTATAGAAACTCATATTTATTCAACAAATTTAAAATTAGAAAAAAACACCATTAATGTTCTATTAGGCTCCACTCTTGCAGGCAAAACAACTCTAATGCAAATTATGGCTGGTCTAGACAAACCCACATCAGGCGAAATTTGGTTTAATGGTGAAAATGTTACTGGTAAAGAAGTTCAAAAAAGAAATTGTTCTATGGTTTACCAACAATTTATTAATTATCCAAACTTTACTGTTTTTGAAAATATTGCTTCACCATTGAAAATTACGGGTGTGAAACCTGATGAAATTAACAAAAGAGTAGGAAAAGTTGCTGAACTTTTAAAATTATCGGCTATGTTAAATAAAAAACCTGATGAATTATCTGGAGGTCAACAGCAGAGAACTGCACTAGCTCGAGCGCTAGTAAAAGACTCAGATTTGATATTACTAGATGAACCTTTAGCTAATTTAGATTTTAAACTTCGTGAAGAGCTAAGAGAAGAATTACCTAAACTTTTTGAAGATAGAGACTGTATTGTCGTATATGCAACAACAGAACCCTTAGATGCATTAATGATAGGTGGAAACACTGCAACATTATTAGAAGGAAATGTTATTCAATATGGAAAAACTTTAGATGTTTACAGTAAACCTGAAAATTTAATTTCAGCTAAAGTATTTAGCGATCCTCCAATGAATATAGCTGAAATAACCAAAAGTGGAGAAATTTTCAAATTAAAAGATAACGATGTCCAATGGAAATCAAACGTAAAAATCAAAGATGGAAACTACAAAATAGGTATAAGACCACACAATATAACTACATACAAAGAAGGAAATAATTCAGTTGAAATTAATGGAAAAGTTTTAATTTCTGAATTAAGTGGGTCAGAAAGCTTAATTCATTTTACTAACGGAAAACTTAATTGGGTTTCGTTATCAAACGGTATTCAGCAAAAAAATATTGGTGAGAATACAAAATTATTTATGAATGTAGATGAGTTTTTATATTTTGATATAAATAACAGATTGGTCACTAATGGCTAAAATTACTTTAAAAGATTTAAGTCATAGCTATTTAACAAAACAAAGTAACGATGCAGACTGGGCATTAAGAGGAGTTGATATTGATTGGAAAGATGGGGGAGCTTACGCATTATTAGGCCCTTCTGGTTGTGGAAAGACAACATTACTAAACATTATTTCAGGCTTATTAAAACCAACTAAAGGTGAAATTTTATTTGATGATAAAGATGTAACGGCCTTAAATCCAGTTGAAAGAGATATTGCTCAAATATTTCAGTTTCCAGTTATATACGACACTATGACTGTTTATGATAATTTAGCCTTTCCACTTAAAAATAGAGGCCTTTCTAAAACAGAAATTGACTCAAAAGTAAAAGAAATTGGAGAAATGTTAGAACTGACATCAACTCTCAATAATAAAGCCGCTGGATTAACAGCAGATGGAAAACAAAAAATTTCTTTAGGAAGAGGACTAGTCAGATCAGATGTTAACGTAATTATGTTTGATGAACCTTTAACGGTTATTGATCCTCATTTGAAATGGGTTTTAAGGTCAAAGTTAAAAGAATTACACCAAAAAATTAGTCGGACTATGATTTATGTTACTCATGACCAAATTGAAGCATTAACTTTTGCAGATCAAGTAGTGGTTATGCATGATGGGCAAATCGTTCAAACGGGTACTCCTGTAGAATTATTTGAAAAACCAAAACATACTTTTGTAGGACATTTTATTGGTTCGCCAGGCATGAATATTCTTCCTTGTGAAATTGAAAATGGCCAAATTAATTTTGAAGGAAAGATCTTATCAAATAATACAAGTATTAAAAAAACAAATTTTAGCAAAACTCAAATAGGCATAAGGCCAGAATTTGTCAATTTTTCTAATGAGGGAATTGAAGTAAAGATCAAAAGAGTAAGTAATACAGGCAGACATAAAGTAATTGATACTGAGTGTAGTAGCGGAATTATTAAAATTTTAACTAACGCTTCCGCAGAGATACCTAGTGATAGTGCACATATAACTTTCGAAAAAAAATACACTTATGTATATGGAGATGACTGGATAATTGAATAATGAACAAAACACTTAATCAAAAAGCCTGGTACTTTGTTATTCCTGTTTTTGCACTTGTTGCATTTAATGCTGTAGTGCCATTAATGACTGTTGTTAACTATTCCTTCCAAGAAACTTTTGGAAGTAACGTTTTCCAATGGGAAGGAACAAGATGGTTCAAAGAAATTTTACATTCCGAAAGATTTCACGCATCTTTAGGTAGACAATTTATATTCACTTTTATAATTTTACTAATACAGCTGCCTTTAGGTATAGCTATTGCTTTAACTATGCCTAAAAAAGGTTGGGGCGTTCCTGTTTGTTTAATTTTAATGTCAATGCCGTTATTAATACCTTGGAATGTAGTAGGGGCTATGTGGAATATATTTGCTCTTCCTGACATAGGTTTTCTTGGAAACTCTTTAAATTCACTCGGTTTTGATTATAATTTTACTCAACAAAGTGGAGATGCTTGGTTCACAACTATTCTTATGGATGTTTGGCATTGGACTTCTTTAGTTGTTCTTTTATCTTATGCAGGTTTAAATTCAATTCAGCCAGCATACTATCAAGCTGCAGAAATAGATGGTGCTAGTAGATGGGATGTTTTTAGATATATAGAACTACCTAAAATGAAAAAAGTTTTAACTTTAGCTATACTTTTAAGGTTTATGGATAGCTTTATGATCTATACTGAACCTTTTGTTTTAACAGGAGGTGGCCCTGGTAATGCAACAAACTTTCTATCATTAGATTTAGTAAAAATGGCCTTAGGTCAATTTGATCTTGGACCTGCAGCTGCTATGTCACTTATTTACTTTTTAATTGTACTTTTAATGTGTTGGGTTTTCTACAGCTTAATGATGAAGGATGAGGGCAGAACATGAAAAAAATAAAATGGGCGGTACCAACATTATATATAATTTTTTTAATGTTACCTATTTATTGGTTGTTAAATATGTCATTTAAATCAACTACTGAAATTATAAATGTTTATTCATTGTGGCCACAAGATTTTACTTTAGATAATTATAAAACAATATTTACAGATAGCACCTGGTATATGGGTTATGTAAATTCTATTACGTATACTGTTTTTAATACTTTAATTTCTGTATCTGCAGCACTTCCTGCTGCTTACGCCTTTTCAAGATACAAATTTTTAGGTGATAAACATTTATTTTTCTGGCTGTTAACAAACAGAATGGCTCCACCAGCCGTTTTTGCTTTACCTTTCTTTCAATTTTACTCATCAGTAAATTTATTTGATACACATATAGCTATTGCGCTATCTCACTGTCTCTTTAATATTCCTCTTGCTGTTTGGATATTGGAAGGATTTATGTCTGCTGTTCCTAAAGAATTAGATGAAACCGCATATGTTGATGGTTATTCTTTTCCTAAATTTTTCTTTAAAATTTTTATACCTACAATAGCTGCTGGAATAGGTATTACTATGTTTTTCTGTTTTATGTTTTCTTGGGTTGAATTATTGTTGGCAAAAACTCTTACCGCTACAATAGCTAAACCAATCGCAGCTATAATGACAAGAACCTCAAGTACTTCAGGTTATGAGCTTGGTTTGCT
This sequence comes from uncultured Pelagibacteraceae bacterium, assembly GCA_902629585.1. Classification (GTDB taxonomy): domain Bacteria; phylum Pseudomonadota; class Alphaproteobacteria; order Pelagibacterales; family Pelagibacteraceae; genus Pelagibacter. The sequence goes on from CACORI010000001.1 coordinate 30,894, forward strand.
TGCAGCAGCTGGAAGTTTAACTATTTTACCTGGAGCAGTAGTAATTTATTTTGTGAGAAATTATATTGCTAAAGGTTTTGCAATGGGGAGAGTATGATTTTTACAAATCTATATGCATCTAGCTGGTCTACGGTTGGCGAACCGAAAGAAAAAGGTCTTTTTGATTTTGATTTTATAACATGGATGGCTTGGACTTGGCCAACAGCAAGTTTTTTTATTTTTATAGCTCTTTGCATCACAGTTATGTATTTCTGGGAAAAAAAAGTTCCAGGAGGAAGCCCTAGAAAGGGAATATTAACTTTAAACACAACAAGAGGAGACAGATTGTTTGTTTCACTTCTTAGTGCAGCATTTATTCATCTAGCTTGGCTTGGATTGACAGATTTAAACCTTTGGTTTGCTACATTTATTTCCTCTTTATTTGCAGTATTTGTCTTTAGATATGTATAAAAAATGAAAAAAATTGTAATTATTGGAGCTGGCGCAATGGGTTCAGCTTTTGCTGTTCCATGTGCTGATAATTCTAATCAAGTTTTTTTAGTTGGCTCTTTTTTAGAAGATAAATTAATACAAGAAATAAAAAGTCTAAATAATTTTCATCCTGTTTTAAAAAGTCAATTACCAGAAAATATAAAAGTTCTTAAATTTTCTGAATTTGATAATAAATTAAAAGAAAATATTGATTTATTAGTTGTAGGAGTTAGTTCAAAAGGTATTCAATGGATTGGAGATGAAATTTCTAAATTTTACAAAAACACAATAGATATTTTGTTATTAACCAAAGGCTTAGCTGTGATTGATGATAAATTTGAAACTTTAGCAGAGAAACTAAATAAAATTTTAATAAAAAATGGACTCAAAAATTCAAAAATCTCTGCTGTTGGCGGACCATGTCTGGCAAATGGTTTGGTTAATAGAATAAATAGTAGTGTTGTACTTGCAAATGAAAATTTAGATATTGTCAAAAATATTGGAAAAATGATTTCTACAAAATATTATTCGACGGAGTACTCTAATGATTTAATAGGAGTAGAAGTATGCGCGGCAACAAAAAATATTTATTCTATGTTAATAGGCGCTTCTGAAGGTTTGAGCAGTAATTCTTTAGATAATCAAATTAAAAATAAGTATTACCTCAATACTGCTGCCTCTTTAGCTTATAAATCAGTTTCTGAAATGAAAATTTTAACAAAAAAATTAAATGGTAAAGCAGAAACTGCATATGGTTTATCTGGATTGGGAGATTTATATGTGAGTTCGGCTGGAGGAAGAAATAGTAAAATGGGATATTATCTTGGTCAAGGTCATTTATTTAAAGAAGCTAAAGAAAAATTTATGAAAGACATCACTGTTGAGGGAGCTGATTTAGCTTTTGAAATTGGACCAAAAATTCTTCAAGAGTTTGATAAAAAAGAATTTCCATTACTTATTAGTGTGATTGAAAGTATTTATAATAACAAAAAATTGGAAATTTGTTGGTAATATTAAAATAAACCTTCTATTTCACCTTTATTATTAAGCTTAATTGAGTCTGCAGCGGGAACTCTTGGTAAGCCAGGCATCGTCATAATAGCTCCACAAACAACAACTATAAACTCAGCACCAGATGAAAGTCTTATTTCTCTGATTGGCAGCGCGTGACCAGTCGGAGCACCCTTTAAACTGGGATCAGTAGAAAAACTATATTGAGTTTTAGCAACACAAATAGGTAATTCGTCATATCCAGCTTCTTCAAAACTTTTGAGCTGATCTCTAATTTTAGTATCTGCTATAACCTCATCAGCTCTATAAATTTCTTTTGCGATTGTCTCTATTTTATTGAAAAGAGGTGTTTTACTTTCATATAAAAATTTAAATTTAGACTCATTTTTTTCACATAAATCCACAACATGAGCAGCAAGATCTTTCGTTCCCTCACCACCATTTGCCCAATGAGTACACAGACTAGCTTTAACTCCCAGATCATCACAAAAATCTATTAAAGCCTTAACTTCTTTATCGGTATCTTTAATAAAATGATTAACTGCTATTGCAACAGGTAATCCAAATTTTTTAACATTTTCAACATGCCTTTGAAGATTAACCAATCCTTTCTTAAGAGCATCAACGTTTTCATTTTTTAAATCATCTTTAGCAACACCACCATGCATTTTTAATGCTCTTATAGTTGCAACTATTACTACACAGCTTGGTTTCAAATTTGATTTTCTGCATTTTATATCAAGAAACTTTTCAGCACCTAAATCTGCACCAAAGCCAGCTTCAGTAACCACATAGTCTGCAAGCTTAAGTCCTGTTTTTGTCGCAATAACAGAGTTACATCCATGAGCAATATTTGCAAATGGACCTCCATGAATAATGGCAGGATTATTTTCTAAAGTTTGTGTCACATTAGGTCTAATTGCATCTTTAAGTAAGACGGTCATAGGACCTTGTGCTTTTAAGTCCTTAGCGTAAATAGGTTTTTTTTCCCTAGTGTAAGCAACAGTAATGTTTCCAATTCTTTTTTCTAAATCTTCAAGATTATTAGCTAGACAAAAGATTGCCATTATCTCTGATGCGACAGTGATATCAAAACCATCTTCTCTAGGAAAACCATTTGCAACACCACCTAAATTTATATTAATTGATCTAAGAGCTCGATCATTCATGTCTAAAACTCTTCTCCAAACAATTCTCCTTACGTCTATATTTAATTTATTTCCCCAATAGATATGATTATCAATTAACGCGGATAAAAGATTATGAGCTGATGTGATTGCATGAAAATCACCTGTAAAATGTAAATTAATTTGTTCCATTGGAACTACTTGTGCATATCCACCACCTGCCGCACCGCCTTTCATTCCAAAAGAAGGACCTAAACTTGGCTCTCTTAAACAAACTATAGATTTTTTTCCTATTTTATTTAATCCATCATTTAAACCAACAGAAGTTGTTGTTTTTCCTTCACCCGCTGGTGTTGGAGTTATTGCAGTTACTAATATCAATTTTCCATCAGGTTTATCTTTTAATTTATCAAGATACTCCAAGTTAATTTTAGCAATATGTCTACCCATGGGACTGAATGCAGCACTTTCATCAGGAACTTCAACTTTTGACAATATATCATTGATTGGTTGCATTTTTGCTTCTCTTGCAATTTGGATGTCTGATTTTACTTCACTCATTAAAAGTCCTATATAAATATTAAAAAAGTTGATCGATTAGTATCTCTTTTTACAGCCTTTGGAAATATCTAAAAATTATATATAAAAAAAATATGAACTATTTCTATTCTTTATTATAAAATTTATAAATGCAAAAATATTCAATATTTAATTTAGTTAAAAATGCTTTTTCAAATCATGAGAATTGGGATTTAGCTTGGAAGGATCCAACTCCTAAAAAAGAATACGACGTAGTAATTATTGGAGGTGGAGGCCATGGTCTAGCAACCGCATATTATCTGGCAAAAGAGCATAATATTACCAACGTGGCAATCATAGAAAAGGGCTGGATTGGTGGTGGAAATGTTGGACGTAATACAACAATAATTAGATCTAATTATATGTACGACGACAATGCTTTGTTTAGTGAGTTTGGAATGAATTTATGGAGAAAGATGAGTCAAGATTTAAATTATAATGTTATGTTTTCTCCAAGAGGAATTATAAATCTTGCCCACTCTGATGCGCAGATGAACATTTATGCAAGAAGAGGCAACTCAATGAGGCTCAATGGTATTGATGCTATTCTTCTCAATAGGGAGCAAGTTAAAGAAATAATTCCAATGGCAGATTTTTCAGAAAATGTACGGTTTCCAATTTTTGGTGGATTAATGCAACCAAGTGCAGGAACCGCAAGACATGATGCAGTTGCTTGGGGTTATGCAAGACAAGCTGACTCGATGGGAGTCGATATAATTCAAAATTGTGAAGTTACAGGTTTTGATGTTTCAAGCGGAAAAATAAAAGGTGTTCGAACCTCAAGAGGTGATATTAGCGCTAAAAAAATAGGTCTATGTGTTGCTGGTAGTACAAATATTTTAGCAGAAAAACTAAACATGACTTTACCAATCGAAACTCATCTTCTTCAAGCATGTGTTTCAGAACCTGTTAAACCAGTTTTAGACAGAGTTGTAACTTTTGGAGCTGGACACTTTTATATTAGTCAATCAGACAAAGGTGAAATGGTTATGGGTGGAGATTTAGATGGATATAATAGTTACGCACAAAGAGGAAATCTTCCAACCCTTCAGCATGTTTTAACAGAAGGAATTGCAATGATGCCCTTTTTAAGCAAATTAAAAATGCTTAGAACTTGGGGTGGAATTATGGATATGTCAATGGATGGTTCTCCAATAATTGATAAGACACATATTGAAGGATTATATTTAAATTGTGGTTGGTGCTATGGTGGTTTTAAAGCAACTCCAGCATCAGGATGGACTTTTGCTCATACAATTGCACAAGATAGGGTTCATGAATTGAACTCTGGTTACAGTTTAAGCAGGTTCAATACAGGTCACTTACTTGATGAAAAGGGACTTGGGACTAAAACTTGGATTTCGTAAATGTTGCATATTAAGTGCCCACATTGTGGAATGAGATCTCAAAATGAATTTTCTTACGGAGGAGATGCCACCATTAAAAGACCAGAGCTAAATAAAGATATATCAGATCAAGAGTGGAACAATTTTGTTTATAATAGAAAAAGTTTAAGAGGCAAACATTGGGAATTATGGCAACATTTATCAGGCTGTCGACAATGGATTAAAGTTGAGAGAGATACAGCTACACATGAAATTTTTAATACTCTTAAAGCTAATGAGGATATTTCTTAATGATACAAAGTTTTAGATTAGAAAATGTTGGACTTATTAATAGAAACAAAAAACTTTCATTTAAATTTAATGGCAAAACTTATTATGGTTATGAAGGAGATACATTAGCTTCGGCATTACTAGCTAATGGAGTTCATCTTATTGGTAGAAGCTTTAAATATCATAGACCAAGAGGTTTTTTTGGAGCAGGTGTTGATGAACCTTATGCAATAGTTCAGTTATATAGAAATGGTGAGACAGAACCGAATATAAAAGCAACTGAGCAAGAACTTTTTGAGGGGTTAGTAGCAACTAGTGTAAATTGTTGGCCAAGTGTTAAATTTGATGTTGGAGCAATAAATAATTTCTTAAAAATATTTCTTCCTGCTGGATTTTATTACAAAACATTTATGTGGCCAAAAAGTTTTTGGTATAAAATTTATGAGCCATTTATTAGAAAGGCAGCAGGCCTTGGTGTTGCTTCAATTAAACATGATAAAGAAAGATACGAACATAAATATGAATATTGTGATTTATTAATAGCTGGCTCAGGACCATCAGGTTTGGCAAGTGCTTACGCAGCAGCAAAAAATGGTGCAAGAGTGATACTTGCTGAAGATAAGTCCAGATTTGGAGGAACTTTGCTAACAAGCGATGTAAATATTGGAAATAAATCAGGCAAAGAGTGGGCCGAGGGAGTTATTGCTGAACTTAAAGAAATGCCTAACGTGACTGTAAAAAATAGATCACAGGTTTTTGGATATTACGATCATAACATGTTGGTGATGTCCGAAAGAGTTAGTGATCACCTTGCAACAACAAAAAAATTTCATCCAAAACAAAGACTTTGGTACATAAGAGCAAAAGAGGTTCTAATTTCCGCAGGATCGATAGAAAGACCGATAGTTTTTGGGAATAATGATACACCAGGTGTGATGCTGTCATCAGCAGCAAAAGAGTATTTAAGAATTTATGGAGTATTAGTTGGAAAAAAACCACTTATTTTTACAAATAATGATAGTGGCTATGAAACTGCTATTGATTTTAAAAAAAACGGTATTGATCCAATTATTCTAGATACAAGAAAAGACCCTCAATCTGAAATAGTTGAAGAAGCAAAAGAATTAGGAATTAATATTAAATTTTCTTATGTAGTTGTGGCGGCGAAAGGTTATAAAAAAGTAAAATCAGCTGATATTGCGAAAATTTCAGATAATAAAGAAGATCTTGGGGTGATAGAAAATATCAATTGTGATTGTATATGTGTCTCTGGTTTTTGGACACCTACAATTCACTTAGCATCACAATCAGGAAATAAAACAAAATTCAATGAAAATATAGATGCATTTGTTCCAGGAATATCAAAACAAAATGAAACAACTTTAGGTGCCGCAAATGGAGTTTATACATTGAATGAAACTTTAAAAAGTTCTTTTGAAACTGCTCATGCGTTATCAAAAAAAATAACAAATAATGATAATAAGATTTCATTTCCCAATGTTGTTGAAAAAAAATCTACAACACATGATAAATTTTGGTGTGTACCGTTACCAAAAGGAAAAAATTATAAACGATTTCTAGACTTTCAAAATGATGTTGCAGTCTCAGATATTGAAATAGCACTTAAAGAAGGTTATCGATCAATTGAACATGTAAAAAGATATACCACCCTTGGAATGGCAACTGACCAAGGCAAAACAAGTAATCTAAATGGTTTACAGTTAGTTTCTAAAATAGAAAATAAAGTTGTGCCAGCTGTAGGTCACACAACTTTTAGGCCTCCGTATAACCCAGTATCTATTGGTGCAATTGTTGGAAGAGAAGTTGGAAAGCACTCAAAACCAACAAGAAAATCTCCAATGCATAATTGGCATGAAAAAAATAATGCAGTTTTTGTTGATGCAGGTGTGTGGTTAAGACCTAGGTACTATAAAAAAGGAGATGAAAATTTATTTGAGGCATCAAAAAGAGAAGCAAAAAATGTAAGAACAAACGTTGGTGTTTGTGACGTAACTACGTTAGGTAAAATAGATATTAAAGGACCAGATGCAGGAGAATTGCTTAATAGAGTTTATACTAATGCATGGTTAAAATTACCAGTTGGTAAAGCCAGATATGGCGTGATGTTGAGAGAAGACGGAATAGTTATGGATGATGGAACAACTACTAGAATTTCAGAGAATCATTATCATATGACTACAACTACTGCTCAAGCAGCAAATGTACTTTCTCACTTAGAATATTATTTACAACTAGTGTGGCCAGAATTAAATGTGAACGTAGTTTCTACTACGGAACAATGGGCAGGAGCTGCAATCGCAGGTCCAAAATCAAGAGATTTATTACAAAAATTATTTCCAAATAGTGATGTATCAAAAGAAGGATTACCTTTTATGGGTTACATGGAAGGTGATTTATTTGGAGTTAAGGCCAGAATTTTTAGAATTTCATTTTCTGGCGAGCTTGCTTACGAAGTAAACGTTGAATCTGATAATGGAAATTTTATGTGGGAAAAAATTATTGAAGTTGGTCAAGCTTTTAAAATTCAACCATATGGAACTGAAGCATTATCCACTCTAAGAATAGAGATGGGACACGTTGCAGGTTCAGAACTTGATGGAAGAACAATACCTTATGACAATTCTCTTGAAGGACTAGTAAGCAAAAAGAAAGATTTTATAGGCAAAAGATCTTTAACTAAGGAAGCATTTACAGCCGAAGATAGACAAAAAGTTGTTGGTGTAGTTCCTTTAGATAAAAAGACAAGTATTCCAGAAGGATCTCATTTAGTAAAAGACTCAAATGCACCATTACCTAATCCAAAATTAGGTTATATTTCAGCTTCGTGTTGGAGTGTTGAATATGATAATCCATTTTCCTTAGCAATATTGAAAGACGGAAAAAACATGATTGGAAAAAAACTATTTGTAATGTCTCCTCTCAAAAATAAAGTAATTCCAGTTGAGATAGTTTCCTCACACTATGTTGATCCAAAAGGCGAAAGGGTACGATCATGAGCATGATATCAGCATTAGCAAATGTCCATTTAAAAGGAAAATTTGGTGACTATGAAGGAAAAAATGAGAACAATCTTTTAAGAATCTCTGAGAAAAAAAACTTATTAATAGTTCAAATTGTCCAATATAAATCTTCTACTTTATCGTTGGAAAATATTGATATCGATGGTTTGAAATTAAAAGATGAGCCATTAAGCGTAATTAATAATAATGATACAAGAATTCTATGGAACGGACCCAAGAATTGGCTTTTAGTATCAACAAAAAAAGAATTACTTAAAAAAATTTCTCAGAATTTTATAGAGACTGATTTTGCTTTAACAGATCTATCTCATTCAAGAGCTTTAATTGAAATAGAGGGGCGAAATGTAAAAGAAGTTTTAAAGAAAGGGTGTCCTTTTAATTTTAATTCTTTAGAAAAAAATAATTCAATAAATTCTACTTATAATGGAATAGCGCTCACTATTGATATGATAGATAATAATCCAGATAAAGTAAGAATATTCGCACTTAGAAGTTTTGGTGAGTCATTATATCATTCAATTACAGATGCGTCATTGGAGTTTGGTTTCAAATCAATATAATTATTTTTCAATCTCGCGTTGCAATATAAACACCAATTGAGGTTATTAAAAAACCTAAAAGATCTAAATTAGTTAAGCTCTCATTTAAAAATAACCAAGCCATAAAAGCTGATGTTGCCGGTACTAAAAAAAATATAGAAACTGTTTTGCTTGCAGAATTATTTTTAATTAAATACATTAAAATTGTAAAAGCTCCAAATGATACCAAAAATATTTGATGGCTCATTGCAATTAAAAATGTTTGTGAAAAATCAATATATGGTTTTGCAAAAAAAAATATTACTATTACATGAAATATAACTCCGCCTAAAGCTTGATACATATTACTTACAGATAGCGGTAAATTTGTACTAAGTTTTTTTTGCCAAATAGTTGATGATGTAATAGCAATTAAAGCTATCACAGTAGCAAATAAACCCATTGTTGGAATATTTTCCCCAATATCAAAACCAAGAACTATAATTGCACCTATGAAGCCCAGTAAAACGCCAAACCATTGTTTAACTGTTACCTTTTCATTTAAGATCGGTCCACTCAAAGCATTGGTTAGTATTGGTTGAAGTGTAACTATAAGAGCTGCAATACCAGTTGGCATTCCTCTTGAAATTGAAAAAAAAACACCACCTAAATAAAATCCATGAAAAAGAACACCACTAAAAAATGACTCAATAAAATTTTTTTTACCTATAAAAACATTTTTTTTTGAATAAAGAGAAAATAGAAAAAATCCAAAAAAAACAATTGAAAATCTAAAAGCTAGAGCTGCAAAAGGGTCACTATGATCTATAATTGGTTTTGTAGTTATAAAAGCTGAAGACCAAAGTATAATAAATATAAAAGGAAATATTTTAACCATTTTGATTTATAGACTAAAAATTTACTGTAATTTATAAAATTTTAACCCTATTTTGGACTATTTCTTAATTGAGAAAATTTAACAAATCACATAAGTTTATATCGAGGGATAATTGATAATGTTAAAAAAGTTTACTAGAATACTGCTATTTGTAACTTCTTTCGTGTTTTTAACTGGATTTGTGCAAGTCGCATCTCTTCTAGGTCCAAGTCTTACTATTTTTTCTTCAGGGAATGTCTATAAAGCTGGAGCTCAAATTTTAATTGATAATGAAATAAAAAAAAAGACAGGGAAAAATTCTTTAACCTTAGTAACTGAAGAGATGAAAAAACAAAATGATAAAAAAAATTTTAAAGAGGACCTAAAACAGCTTATTGAAAATAAAATAGTATCAGGTCATAAAAAAATAATTAAGCAAAATAATCAAAAAATACTTAACAGAGAATTTCAAAAAATTATTGAACAAAGAGTAGAACTAGTCCATAAAAAATTAAATATTGAAAACATCAGTCAATAATATTTAGACATATTAAATTACTTTGCTTGCTCTCCTTACACCATAATTCGTAACTTTCACATATTCTCCACAAATTATTAAATGCTCTTTGAGATATTTCTAGAGGGAAATGACTTTTAGTATAGTAAAGATCAGGAAATTGAATCAATTGTTTTACCATCAATTCTCTTTGAGTTTTTAATAAATTGATTGTTTCCTCTGGAATTTTTTTATTTGATTTTTTATCCCTAAAATTATTTTTTTGTAATTCATTAAACCAATCATCGTGAAATTTTCCTGAGCTTATATTATTGTAAGTTTCTGATCCTATAAAAGCATCAATTGAATCAATATTTGAAAATTCTGGATTAGATTTTTTTATTTGAGTTATTTCATTATATATTATTTCTGCAACATATAATACGTATGGTCTGTCTTTTGAGCCCATTAATATTAATGGTTTTTTTTCATAGCTGAATTAGCTAAAATTAAATTTGGATCTAAAAATATTTTTGAAGATTTGATATTTTTAAATGATTTAAAGGCAAAAATTGCAATAGGAAGTTCTGTACATCCTAAAATAATTTTTTTGCATTTCATTTTCAAAAGATATTTTATTGCTGGTCGAATTTTAATTTCTGCATCCTTAACTTTTCCCATTTTTACTAATTTAATTGCTTGATTTACACATTTCTTTTGCAATTGTTGTGTTGGATTCAATAAATTAAAATTTTTGTCAAAAATTTTATTATATACCCCAGTTTTTAGAGTACCTTCGGTTGCAAGAAGGCCTATTTTAGAATTTTTTTTACACGTTTTTTTTGTTACTCTAAATACTTCTCTAGGCATATTAATTATTGGTATATTTATTCTTCTTTTTAAATCATCGTACCAATAGTGAGCTGTGTTGCATGGAATTACTATAAATTTGCACTTGTTTTTCTGTAAAAGTTTACAGCCTTTAAGTAAACTTTGCAGAACTAATGAATATTTTTTTTTACTAAGTTTATTTATTTTCTTATTAGATATATTTCCAGTCTGGACTCCAATTGATTCAGGTCTACCAGGTATATTTGATTTATTATATAATATAAATAAAGGATATTCTTGATCGATCTTTCCTCTATTTAAAATAGCTAACTTATTACAAAAATCTAAACCAGCTTGGGTACCCATCCCTCCTAATATTCCAATCATAATAAAGAAATTAACAATTTAAATTATGTAAAATCATTTCAATTAATCTGAATAGATTTAATATTTAAAAAATTTTATGCAAGAAATATATTTTTATGATTAATAAAAATAATGTTTTACTATTCTGATTGATATTGGCTATAAAAATAATAAATATTATCTTAAAATGATTATAGCCAATAAGTGATATTGTGAAAATTATGCAGTTTTTAAGTTAACTGCTGAAGGACCTTTAGGACCATCTTCAACATCGAAAGTCAAAGCCTGACCCTCATCTAAACTGTTCATACCAGCATCTCTGACTGCAGAGACATGAACAAATACATCTTTTTCTTTATCTTCACGTTCAATAAAACCAAAACCTTTAGTTGGATTGAACCATTTTACTTTTCCTTGTAGACTCATATTTTTTTACTTTTTGTTATATTAATAAATTACTTATAATTAAGTAACTATCGCTTTCTTTATAATTTAATCAGTTTTGTCAACAAAATTGATGATTTATTTGCAATTATTATTTCAAGTGTTGTCTAAAAGTTTTGTTAAATAAAGTGAGTTTATATCTTCTTTATAGTGTGCAAATGGTGGACATGGCTTGAAACCACATTTATCAAATAATTTTCGTGCTGGGATAAAGAAATCTCCAGAACCAGTTTCAATACTCAACCTGTTAATCTGTAATTTTTTTGCTTCATTAATAAGATGATTAATAACTTTAATGCCATTACCTTTATTTCTAAAATTATCATGGATTCTAATTGATTTGAATTCACCATGACCTTTTTCAAGAAATTTTAAAGCTCCACATCCCATTAAATTATCGTACTCCCATAAACTCCAAAATTTAATCGAAGGCACATTTAAACCCTCAATATCTAATACATGAGCACTTCCAATAGGAGATGCGGCCCTTAATTCAATAAAGTGATTTTTGAGAAGCTCATTTACCTTAGGGTGATCAAAGTTACCTTCTATTGATTTAATCATTTTCTAAAATTGTTATATGACCCATTTTTCTTTTTTCTTTTATTTCTTTTTTAAGGTAATCAAAAAAGAATTGGTTTTTATCTAATTTAGTATTTTCTCTATACGGAATTATATCATTCCCAATCAAATTAATCATTTTGGCATTCGATATTTTTTTTAATTTTATTTGTTTCAAAGAGCATACTGCCCTAATGTGATTTTCAAATTGACTTATATTGAAAGCATTAATTGTCAAATGTCCTGAGTTATGAACTCTCGGAGCAATTTCATTCACATATAAATTATCATTTCTGTCTATAAAAAATTCAACACAAAGTGTACCAATAAATTTCAACTCCTCAGCTATTTGAACTGCCCATCCTTGAGATTGATTATATAATTTTGGACTTATTTCAGCAGGAATTTTTGAATATTTTAATATTTGTTCTTCATGAATATTTTCAATTGGTTCATAGATTTCATATTTATTATTTGCAAATCGAGTAATAATCACAGAAATTTCTTTTTTTAGTTTGACTAATTTTTCCAAAATATATTTTTTTGAAAAGTCAATATTTAAGGAGGAAACTTGATTTATGTTATGAATTGGGTATTGTCCTTTTCCATCATAACCCATAGTAGTTGTTTTTAAAATGCCAGGCAAAAAATCAGACAGCGGTTCAAGATCTTTTTTGTTTTCAATATGAACATATCTTGTCGTTCTTAAATTTAATTTATTAACAAAATCCTTTTCTGCGAGTCTATGTTGTATCAGCCTGTTAATTGAAGGTTTAGGAGAAACTATCTTTAGTTTATTTAATTCATCCAAAGTTTCATAAGGAATATTTTCGAACTCAAAGGTAATATAATCTACCTTGCTTGAAAATTCATAAATCTTATCTTTATCATTATATTTTGCAAAAACGAATTCATCACAAAATTTTTGTGCAGGAGCATTTTCATCGTCACTTAAAATTACACTTTTTATATTTAATTTTTTAGCCGCAATACACAACATACTTCCAAGTTGTCCACCACCAAGAATACCTAGTCTAATTTCAGACATTATTTAGGAACTTTTTTTACAGATTTACTCTGTAATTTTTTCCAACTTTTTAATTTATTTTTTATTTTTGAGTCAGAATTACTTATTATTGATGCAGCAAGCAAAGCTGAATTGATCGCCCCATCCTCACCAATAGCTAATGTTCCAACTGGAATCCCTTTTGGCATTTGTACTATTGATAATAAACTGTCTAAACCTCTTAATTTCTTACTTTCTATCGGTACACCAAGAACAGGAATTGAGGTTAAAGCAGCAATCATACCAGGTAAATGTGCAGATCCACCTGCGGCAGCTATTATAACACCAATATTATTTTTATCTGCGTTTACTCCATATTCATACATTCTTTTTGGTGTTCTATGGGCTGAGATAATTTTAGTCTCAAAAGAGACGCCTAGTTTTTTAAGAATTTTTTCTGTTAGTTTCATGATTTTGTAGTCTGATTGACTACCCATAACAATTGAAACTTTTAGTTTAATTTTTCTACTCATTTGTTTAGTTTAAACTTTATTTCAAAATATAGTTAAAATTTCAATAAAATTTATAGTAATTGAAAATACATGTTGTTATGTTTAATATTTCTAAATCATGAATTATAAAATAGATAATCTTCAATATTGTAAGTGGTCAAGAGATATATTCAAAATTAATAGACAAGCAGGCTTAGATGCAGTCCATGTAACTGTTGTTTATCATGAGGATTATGATGAATTCTTAGGGGAATTGAAAAAATGGGAATTATTTTTTAAAGAAAATTCTGATCTAATATTTTTAGGAAAAAGTTTTAAAGATATTGAAAAAGCAAGAGAGGAAAATAAAACGGCAATTTTTTTTGGCTTTCAAAACTGTTCTCCAATTGAAGATGACATAAATTTAGTTGAAAAAGTTCATGAACTTGGATGTCGTTTTATGCAATTGACGTATAATAATCAATCTTTACTGGCAACTGGTTGTTATGAAAAAATAGATAGTGGAGTGACAAATTTTGGAAGAGAGGTAATAAAAGAAATGAATAGGGTCGGTATTGTAATAGACATGTCTCACTCTGCAGAAAAAAGCACACTAGATGCTATCAATTTAAGTGAAAAACCAGTTGCAATTACTCACGCAAATCCAGCATTTTGGCACGCAGCAAAAAGGAATAAATCCAATGATTTGTTGAAAGAATTGTCAGATAGTGGTGGAATGTTAGGTCTTTCTTTATATCCGCACCACTTAAAAGATAATTCAAATTGCACATTAATGAGTTTTTGTGAAATGGTAGCAAAAACTGCGGACATAATGAATGTAAAACATATAGGTATTGGTTCAGATCTATGCTTGGATCAACCAGACTCGATTGTTGAATGGATGAGAAATGGAACATGGACTATAAATAAAAATTATGGTGAAGGATCAAAAAATAAACCAGGTTTTCCAAAACAACCTCATTGGTTTAAAGATGCAAGAGGGTTTTTAAATTTAGATGAAGGTTTGAAAAAAATTGGTTTTTCTGGCGAGGAAATTAACGATATACTCGGTAACAATTGGTTTAATTTTTATAAGAATATTTGAAATGCAAATAAAATTAAGAAATCCGAATATAATAATGAAATTATCAAGACTTGGTTCATTTCATCAATCTAAATTATCTTTTCTAAGAAGTTTCTTAGATGAGTTCAGAGATTGGGATTATAGTAACGATCTATTTGATTTAGATGAAAATGGATACGGGACAGCTATTTACTCATTTAAAAAAAAAAACAGAGTTTATTCTTTAATTTGTTTTGCTAATAAAATTAACAATCACGAAAGATCTGATAGAGTTATTGCAACAAAATGGGATGCTGCATTTACATTGTATGATGGTGTTCCCACTAAAGAAGATATTGAAAGGTTAAAAAATGAGGTCCCAAAACAAGAGGTTGGAAGATTATCTTACAAGGAACTTACATTATCAAGAGCTAATAAATCTTTAAGAGTTTTTGATCACGTGGTTGCAAGTTTAAGTGAGGGTAAACAGCCTGATTTAGATCTTCTAGGAAAAGTAGGATATCTTTATAGAACTACAGCTGTTTATGGTTCTGGTAAATTTGGACTAGCTGATCGATTTAGAATTAAAGATAGAGAGGAAATAAATGGTCCTTTTAGACTTGAGATGATGTTAGTTTACTTAGTAAGACAATTTACGTTTGATCAAGTTAATCACGTTGCAAAATTTAAAAACCCAAAAAAAGCAGTCAAATTAGATCCAGAAATTTGTAAAAGTTTAGGCATTGGTAATTCAACAGGACTAGGTATGGCACCATTTATTGTAAATCATCCAACACTTCTAAATAACTGGATTTTATGCAGAGAAAAGGCTTTGAAAAAAATAAGAGAAACTAAAAATGTTCAAAAAGATCAATATGATCTTTTTAAAAAAAGCTTAAAAAATTCTGTAAAAAATATAACAAGTTGGAACACAGAAAGTGAATATCAAAAGAAAAAGATTAATTCTTTACTTCAGAATGTAAAAAAAACATTAAATTTTTTAGAAACTAAATTTAGTTTCGATATTGAGTATCCATTTAATAAAATATATTTGTGGTTGGAAAAAGAAACATGTGATGAGTGTATTGAGTATGTTGTTTCCATAATGATGGAACCTTTTGACGAAATAATAAAACCTTTAGTCAGCGAAATGAGCTCAGATGAGGAAAAATATTTTAATATTCCAACACAAAAAACGGTTGAGGATTTAAAAAATATAATTGAAAATAGATATACTGATATTTTAAAAATAGATTTTAATAAAAAAGAAAATATTAAAAATTTTTGGTTTATCTCAAGAAATAAGGAGGAACCAAGATATTCTAATAGATTTGAAGAGGCAGGCTCAGAACTTGAACAACCTTTAGCAATAGCTAGAGATATCAAAAAATTATATGAACAATTAAATTTTTTCAAAAATAATTTAAAAATTGACAAATTTTTATCTAAACATCCCTCGTCGAGACATGTTGTAAGAAGAGCATTTATAATTGACAAATTTCCTTATGCCGAGATTCAAGATAACACCATTGCTGAGAATGTCGTACCTGTTGACATGTTAAGATTAAAATTATCTTTTTTTGGTGCATTAAAGTTTGACCCAAGATCAGATAAGTGGCTCAGAATTTGTATGTTTCAAGGGGCACCATTACCAAATGAGTTAAAAGATTATGATCAACAATGGGTTTATAATTTTAGCAATGAAATCATTTAGTGAAATAGAAACAATTTCAAAACGAGCGAGTAAAGCAATAGGTTTTTCCTGGGGAATAGCAGAGGAAGTGGGTAAGGGTATTAAAATATTAGAATTATTCGGTCTAGCTGGAATTAGAAATTTGAATGAATATTTTAATTTAAAAGAAAACAACCAATATGAAAATTTAAATTTGATAAATGAGAAAAATCAATCTAAAAAATATCCATATTGTCCAATCATATTAGGAGTAAGTTTTTTAGACCAAGTAAATAATCTTGAAAAATTTAAAAAAATTCAATTACAAAAAGTTGCATTTCCCCTTTTAGTTTTACCTTTCCTCAGTAGAAGCTCAGCAGAAATTGGAAAAAAAATTCTTTATAAGTTCGATGAATACAGTTTTTTATTAAATTTAAATGTTAATATTTCCTCACAAAGTTTCTCAAACGAATGTCCATCAAATGCAGATAATATAGAAATTAGTTTTATAGACAATAAAGATAATTTCAGGGAACAAGATTGGAAAAGCTTATATAAATTATCTGAAAAAACCTTTGTAAAGGAGACTGATAGCTTAAAAATAGGAGCCGCAGGCGCAGGACTCACTGATAATGATTAAATATAGAAATAAATTAGAAAATGAGGATAAAGATTTAGGGGACTTAGATAATATATGTGATGAGTGTAAAGATGAAGATGAAAGTGTGCTACAAAATTTAATACTTACGGGTTTTAAAATTTGTAAATCTTGCAGAATATCTAAGACAATATTCCCACTTTAACTTAAAGTAACGTTACTTACACTTGAGAATTGGCTTAAAAACCATGTAAAAAATATAATTTGCGGAGCTAAAGTTAAAATTATTGACTTGAAATAATTTTCGTATTTTAATGCCTCTTTTACTCCAATGATTAAAGTAACGCAATACCAGACATAAGGAATAAATGTTAAATATATGAGACTTATGTCAAAAATAAATATGTAAAAGATAAATGGTGCATTCGCGTATGCAACTAAAGTTAACAGTTTTCTAAAAGAACATTTTGTGGATTTGCTTCTAAATATCACTACCCCGAAAAAATAAAGATAAGTAGTTTTAATTAACCAAACAAAAAAAGATATTATCAAGATTGATCTAATTGACGGTCCTTTATGATCACTTATTCCAAATGCCGTACTCATATGTTGTGTAAATGCAGATCCTGGAACTGTGCTTATTAGCGAGGTTAATAAAATTATTATTACCGCATAATAAATTGATGCTTCACCAAAATTTTTATTATCTGAATAAAGTGACTTATCTAATTTAATAGACTTGAAAATTATATTTAAAAATTCACTGAACATTTTATTTATTTTTTTTTACTATTTTGTGCCCTGTATGAAACTATTAACGGAAATAGTATTAATGCAATAGCAATAATAATGCAAACTGCTATTAAGAAACCTTTAGTCATCAGAATTGAAGAAGGGGAGCTAATTCAGCTCCCCCATTGAATTTTAACCTTTTACCACTTCCCTTGTATTTGCGTTGAAAGACTCTTTAAATGGAATATCCACAACAACAGCATCCACTGGTGTACCAGGAGTATCTGAATATTTTTCTGGAAGATGAACTTTAAATTTAGTTCCAACCTTACCTTTAGGAAATCCATTTGGGTTTAAAGTTCCATCAAATGGAACATATCCCATTGCAATATTTGTTTTCTTCTCAGGATGCCACCATGGTGAAGTGAGGAATCCCACAGGATCTCCTCCATTTTCAGGAGATACTAACCAAAAGTCGGGTGCATAGTCATCAATTGGTTTGCCGCCTAACTCCATTCCAACTAATTGAAGTTTATATGGTTTTTGACCAGCTTTAATGTTTGCTTTCATTTTCTCTAGAGCAGCCTTACCTACATAATCAGCTTTTTTATCCCACTCACCTTTGCCAGATAAAGAAACTTGATAACCTAAATTACATTGGAAAGGATTATGTTGCTGATCCATGTCTTGGCCCCAAGAAAGAATACCTGCTTGAATTCTTCTATGGTGTGCAGGTGCAATAACCATCAAATTATGTTTTTTTCCTGCTGCTAATACCGCATTCCACATATCCTCAGCATACAAAGTTGCATTTCTTAAGTATATTTCATAACCAGCTTCTCCGGAAAAACCTGATTGTGAAATTACAACATCTCTTCCTCCAACTTTAGCCTCAGCTAAACCATAGAAAGGCATATTATCAAAATCAACTTGATCTCCACAAAGATCTTTCATTAAAGCTTTTGATTTAGGACCTTGAATTTGAACTGGACATGCATCTATTTCTTCAATGGTACAATTAAATCTTCCATCTGCATTAACACCTTGTAAATACAATCCAATATCAGAGTCAGATAATGAAAACCAAAACTCATCTTTAGAAATTCTTAAAAGAATTGGATCATTTAAAACTCCACCGTAAGCATTACATAAGATAACGTATCTTGCTCTCATCGGAGAAATTTTTGTTGCATCTCTGGTTATAACATAGTCGGTAAATTTTTCTGCGTCTGGACCTTTAACTCTTATTTGTCTTTCAACAGCAACATTCCACATTGTTACATGATTTACGATGGCATCATATTCAACCATTGCTCCACCATCCTCAGGTTTTACATATCCTCTTGGATGATAAATTCGATTGTAGACTGTCGCTCTCCAACAGCCTGCTTGCATAGATAAATGCCAGTAAGGTGATTTTCTCACTCTTGTTGAAATTAACATTTCAACTTTAGTTGGTCCACTTTGTCTTAAATTGTATGGTACTTCTCTGTCCGATTGATCAACAGAAGTAACATGTTTCACTTTAGTATAGTCAACTTCTTTAGACATAACTATTCTCCTTCAACCACTTGTTAGTTTCCTTCAAGCCGCCGAATGTATAAATGTGGAAGTTATCAGTATGCGATTTAACTTTCCCAATTAAATCATTAGGGTCTTTAGGTTTCAATAAATCTAGTGCCTTAGTAAAATTAGATTTAAGAAAATTAAGGGAATTTTTCGCTCCTACAATATTAGCAAATTTAATTAAGCTCGATATTTTTAGTGGCCCAGTAATTCCCACATGAACTGGTATGCTTTGCTTAGAAATAAAATCTATAATAGGCTGAGGATCAAGTAACCATTGTGTTACAATATAATCAGCATAAGGCTTTTTATCTATCATAGCTTTTTCTAAATCTGAGTCGGATATATCAGGACTCCCCTCTGGGTGTCCAGCAATTCCTATCTTCATTTTTTCAAAATAACCTGTTTCTAAAAGTTGAAATGAACTATCAAATTTCCCTAAAGGTTCTCTGCCACCCCCTATTATCAAAGCTTGTTTGACACCTCCATCTTTACACATATTAACATAGTCTTTTAGCTCCTTTTCATTATGCATTGATCTAGCAGGAAAATGAGGAACAGGGTTAAAACCTTTTTTTACCAACTCAACTGCTTGTTGAGCAGTTTCTTTATAATCCCCACCAGGAAGCATAGTGATGTAAACATCATTCACAGAGGGAACTGTGTTCAAGTCTGTATTAGGACTGATTTCTAGTGAAAAATTCATTTTTCAGATCATTATCTTTTTTAAAAAAGCTGTCAAAGAAATTCAACATATGGATTTATCGAAATTTGTTGCCCAACAATAATGACCATGATAATTTTTTTTTGTGGGCAAAAAACAAAAATTCAAAAATATTACAGAAATAATAGACAGTAAAAAATTACTTGCTGTAAAAAAGCCAATTGACGAGGCAAATGGCCTTCCAAATGAATGCTATATCAACGAAGATTATTCGTTTTACGAAAGAGAAAAAGTATTTTTTAATAAGTGGACTGTGATTGGCGTTGGAAGCTCAATACCCAAATCTGGAGACAGCATATCATACAATCTGTTAGGGATACCGTTGCTTATAATTAGAGATAAAAGTATGAAGATTCGCGTGTTTCATAATGTGTGTAGTCACAGGGGACACAAGCTTATAGAAAAATCTTGTAACTTGAAAAATGTAATTAGATGCCCTTATCACTCTTGGTCTTATGATTTTGAAGGCAATCTAGTAGCGACACCCCACATAGGGGGACTTAACATACATACCTCAAAAAATTTTGATAAAAGTAAAAATAAATTGAAAAGCGTAAGGACCAAAATTTGGATGGATATTATTTTTGTTAATCTGAATTCAAATGAGATTGATTTCGATGAGTATATATCACCACTAGAACAAAGATGGAAAAAGTTTATTACTAAGGATGATCATAATTTAATAGTTCATTCAAATGACTATGGTTATTTTTGTTTAAATATTAATAGTAATTGGAAATTTGCGATTGAAAATTATTGTGAAAGTTATCATTTACCAACTATTCATCCAGAATTAAATAAAGTTTCAAACATAAATGATCATTATCATATTCAAGGTTTGCCTAATAGATTTGCCGGCCAAGGAACAAAAAAATATGATCAACCAATGATTGGTAATAAAAAATTTGACACTTTTTCTAATTGGGAAAAAAATAGATTAAAAAATGCAGAATATGTTGCTTTATTTCCCAATGTAATGATTGGATTACATGTAGACTTGTTTTATGTATTTTGGCTTGAACCACTTGGAATAAATAAAACTAAAGAGCATATGCAAATATATTACGTTGGTAATGATAGTGCTAATGGAGAAGATTTAAAAGAATTGAGACAAGAGAACTCAAGATTTTGGAAAAAAGTTATGTTAGAAGATGTAGGTGCAATTGAAAGTATGCAAAAAGGAAGATGTTCTCCTTTTTATAATGGTGGAAGTTTTTCCTCTATTATGGATCAACCAACACATCAATTTCATAAATGGGTTGTTGAAAGTCTAATTTGAAATGAAAATAATTCTTATAATGGGTTTACCAGGATCTGGGAAAACAACTTTGGCATCTCATTTAGTTCCTTTGTTAAAAGCTAAATGGCTTAATGCTGACGAGGTAAGAAAAGAGGCTGATGACTGGGATTTTTCACCTGAGGGAAGAACCAGACAAGCAAAAAGAATGTGGAGCAAAGCATTAGAATTAAAGAACCAAGGTTTTCATGTTGTTGCAGATTTTGTTTGCCCAACTCCCGCAGCTAGATCACTGTTTCCCGCTGATTACATTATTTGGGTAGATACAATTAAAGAAGGTAGATTTGATGATACAAATAAGATGTTTGTAAAACCTGATAAGTATAACTTTCATGTTACCACACAAGATGCTAAAAATTGGGCACCAAAAATATTTAAGGAGATAGATTAATGTCTTATAAATGGGATAATAAAAAACCAACTGCACAGATGTTAGGTAGATGGCAACCATTTCATGAAGGTCATTACACTCTATTTAAAGAGATAATAAAAAAAACAGGTCAAGTATGTATTCAAATTAGAGATGTGCAAGGTGTTGATGATAATCCTTTTGATTTTGAAACAGTAAAAAAAAAAATCGAAGAAAGACTTAACCCAGAATTTGAGGGTCGTTTTAAAATCATTCTTGTTCCAAATATAACCAACATTTGTTATGGAAGAGGTGTCGGATACAAAATTGAAGAAATTATATTACCAGAGGAAGTGCAAAAAATTTCAGCTACAAAAATAAGAGCTAAAATGAGAGAAGAAGGTAAACTTAAATAATTCTTGATGAACATAAAGACCATTAAGCAGGGCAAAGATATTGTCAGAGTAATTATAAATGAGCCAAAAACATACAACTCATTATCAACAAATAATCTTATTGATTTAATTAAAATTTTCAAAAAACTTGATTTAGATAAAACCGTAAAAGTAATAATCTTGGAGGGAGCAGGAAAAGGCTTTAGCGCAGGACACAATTTAAATGAGGTGAAAAATTTAAAAAAAAAAGAAAAATATCAAAAATTATTTAATCTTTGTTCAAAGCTTATGCTTCAAATTGTTGAGGGTAGAAAACCAGTTATCGCAAAAGTTCATGGAGCTGCGTATGCTGCTGGTTGTCAATTAGTAGCCAGCTGTGACCTGGCTTACTGTTCTAAGGATGCATTATTTGCAACACCAGGTGTAAACATAGGATTATTTTGTAGCACTCCAATGGTTGCGGTAAGTAGAAAGATTAATAGAAAACCAATGATGAAAATGTTGCTTACAGGAGATCCAATAAATGCGAGTTATGCAAAGGAGATAGGATTGATAAATAATTTTTATTTAAAATCTAAGTTAGATAGAGAAGTTTTAAGGGTAGCAAGAAAGATTGCATCAAAATCAAATATTACAATAAAAATTGGCAAACAAGCATTTTATAAACAATTAGAAATGCCTTTAAGAAAAGCATACTCTTATACAAGTAAAATGATGACCCTAAATATGATGGCAATGGATGCCAAAGAGGGAATTTCAGCATTTTTAGAAAAAAGAAAACCGAAATGGAAAAATAAATGAATTTAAAAAATTTATTAATCATAATTTTTATAATAATAGGATTAATTGTGGTTTTAAACTTTAGAGATCACAACTTTAAAAGAGCAATTGATGCTTGTGTAGCTGGAAGTCAAAAGCTTGAGAAACCAATGACAATAGATGAAGCTAAAAAGTTTTGTGAAAAAAAAATTATGAACAAAGATTAGATTTAATGACTAACACAAAGGAAATTTTAACAACATCTACTAATATAGCTTTAGTTGGAGCCAGCAAAGATTTAACTAAAACTTCATCTGTTGTAATGAAATATTTACAAAAATATGGTTATAAAGTTTTTCCTGTAAATCCAAATATGAAGGGAGAAAGAATTTTAGGAGAAAATGTATACGGAAAGATTTCAGAAATTAAAGATAAAATTGATATTGTTGATGTGTTTAGACCATCAAATGAAGCTATTGAAATTGCTAAAGAAGCTGTCATTGTAGGTGCAAAGGTACTGTGGTTACAATTAAAAATAAAAAATGATGAAGCTAGAAAAATAGCAGAGGCTAATAATATATTATATATTGAAGATAAATGTACAAAAATTGAAATTGAAAAATTTATTAATAAATGAAAAAAATTTTTATTGTTTATGGTCATTACAATGAAAAATCCTTTAATGCAGCAATAAGAGATACTTTTAAAGAGACTGTAGAGAAAAATGGTCACTATGTTGATATTGTTGATCTTTACAAAGAAAAATTTGATCCAGTTTTTTCTGGAGAAGAACCAGATGAGAAAGTTCTAGACCATAGAAAAAGAATAGAAAAATCAGATGCAATAGTTTTAATTGCCCCCATATGGAATTTTAGAATGCCAGCTATCGTTGAAGGATGGGTGGATAAAGTTTTAGCTCCACCTTGGGCATTTAAATTTAAAAAAATTTTTGGAAATTATGGTTACCCCATAGGAAATCTTAAGGGAAAAAAAGCTGTTGTTTTTTGCACATATGGCTCTCCACAATTCGCTGTAAGAACATTTTTTCTTAATATGCCGACAAAAAGGCTAAGGAGGGGGGTATTCAACATATGCGGCATAACGGATGTTATATATCGAAGATACTTTGCTGTACCATTCGTAGAAGATTATAAAAGAAAAAAATTTTTAGAAGATGTTAAAAAAACAGCAAATAATATTTAATATTCTAGCAATTTTTCTTTTCTCAATAACAATTTCTAATGCAGAACTTATAAAGCCAAAAAGCGATATTAAGCCAAGTAAAGTCGTAGAAATTCAATTATTAGGCCTTCAAAAAAACGATTTAAATTATAAAGATAGCGGAATAGAACAAACATGGAATTTTGCACACCCAAGCAATAAAAAAGTCACAGGTCCTTTGAATAATTTTAAGAGGATGTTAAAAGGAGATTCTTACAGGATGATGATTGATCACTTGAGTCATACCATTACCCAGCTAGGAACTGGAGAAAACTGGGCTCAATTTGAAGTAATAATACTAGATAAAGAAAAAATTTATCATAAATTTAACTGGCAAGTGGAAAAATATACTATAGAAGGCCCTTTAAAAGATTGTTGGTTAACAACTATGGTATCTAATCCCATACCGTTAGGTAGCTCAATTTGAATTCAAGGTTACAATTTTGTTTCGAAATGAATAAAAATTTAGTAGGAATCCCTTAATGAAATCTAAAACAAAAGTAGTAGTAGTTGGTGGTGGAGTTGTAGGTGTTAGTGCACTTTATCATTTAGCAAAAAAAGGTTGGTCAGATGTAGTTTTAGTTGAGAGAAAAGAGTTAACCTCGGGTTCAACTTGGCATGCTGCAGGATTGCTTCCGCTGTTTAATATGAGTTACTCAGTTGGTCAATTACACAAATATGCGGTCGATCTTTATAAAAAATTAGAGGAGGAGACTGGAAAAAATGTTGGTTTTAGTGTGGTTTCAAATATTCGTCTAGCAAGCACAAATGATAGAATGGATGAGTATCATCAGTATGCTGGTGTTGCTAAAACAATTGGTGTAGATGTAAAATTTTTAACACCTCAACAAGTAAAAGAAATTTGGCCACTTTGTCATACAGATGATTTAGTTGGAGCCATTCAACACCCAGAGGATGGCTACATTCAACCTGCTGATTTAACTCAAGCTCTTGCTACAGGAGCAAGAAACAAAGGAGCTGAAATTTATCGAAATACAACTGTTTTAGGAATGAAACAAACAAAAGATGGTTGGATAGTAGAGACTGATAAAGGCTCTATTGAATGTGAACATATTATCTCATGCTCTGGTAATTTCGCAAGACAAACTGGAGAAATGGTAGGATTAGATATTCCAGTCATTCCAGTAGAACATCAATATATAGTGACTGAGCCACATCCAGAAATTCAGAAAAGAAAAAAAGCGGGGCTTCCGGAAATGGGAGTTTTAAGAGATAGTGATAGCAGATGGTATATGAGAGAGGAAGCTGGTGGATTAATTTTAGGTCCATATGAAGATGGTGCCCCTGCTTGTTATGTAGAAGGACCATCAAAAAATTCTGAATACGAATTATTTCAAGAAGACTTAGATAGACTAGCACCGCATATTGAGGGAGCAATTCATAGAGTTCCAGCTTTTGGCGAAGTAGGAGTTAAAAAAGTTTACAACGGTGCAATTTGTTATACTCCAGACGGTAATCCAATTGTAGGGCCAGCGTGGGGTTTAAAAAATTTTTGGATAAATGAAGGACATAGTTTTGGTATAACTGCTGCAGGAGGTGCTGGTTGGCAATTAGCTGAATGGATTATTGATGGAGAACCAACTATTGATATGCTGGGAGTTGAACCTAGAAGATATGGAAATTATGCTACTAAATCGTATTTAAAAGCAAAAAATGAGGAAGCATATAGTCATGTTTTTATTGTTCATTATCCTGATGAAGAGAGACCAGCAGCTAGACCTTTAAGAACAGCACCTTGTTATGAAAGAATGAAAAATTTAGGAGCAGTGTTTGGACAAAAATTTGGTTGGGAAAGACCAAATTTTTTTGCTACGGATGGCATGGAGCAAAAAGATGATTGGTCATTTAGAAGATCTAAGTGGTTTGATGCTATTAAAAAAGAGTGTGAAAATGTCAAAAAGAATGTTGGTCTTTTAGACATGACAGCATTTGCAAAATGTAGAATTAAAGGTTCAAAGGCAGAAGAATTTTTAGATTATTTAGTGGCAAATAAGCTTCCAAAAAAAATTGGAAGAATTAATTTATGTCACGCTCTAAATACCAAGGGTGGAGTTCACTCAGAGTTCACAATTATGAAAGAGGCAGAGAACAGTTATTATTTAGTTTCAGCAGGTGCTAATTTACGATTAGATCATGATTGGATACAAAAATGGATGCCTACAGATGGCTCTGTGATTTTTGAGGATTTGACTAACAGCACAGGAGTATTAGTAGTTGCTGGTCCAAAAGCTAGAGAGTTAATGCAAAAAGTATCAAAAGATGATTTTGCCAATGAGAACTTCAAATGGCTGACTGCTAAGAATGTTAACGTGGGATATGCGCCAGTCAACGCTATGCGAGTTAATTTTGTTGGAGAACTTGGTTGGGAATTACATCATCCAATTGAGTATCAGAATCATATTTTTGATAAATTGATGGAAGCAGGCAAAGATTTAGGAATAAAACCATTTGGAATAAGAGCTATGAACAGTTTAAGAGTTGAAAAATCTTATAAACTTGTTGGTACTGAGTTATCAATCGAATATTCACCTTATGAGTCTGGTTTGGATAGATTTATTCATCCTAACAAAGGAAACTTTATTGGTCTTGATGCATTAAATAAATGGAGAGAAAAAGGTTTCAATAATAAATTAGTAACACTTGAAGTTCATAACACCACAGATTCTGATGTATTAGGAAATAATCCAATATATAAAAATGATAAAGTAGTTGGAAGAGCTACAGGTGGGGAATATGGATTTAGACTAGATAAATCAATAGCTCTAGCAATGGTAAAACCCGATTTAGCCAACGTTGGAGAGAAGCTTAAAGTCGACATTTTAGGAAAGATGTATGAGGCTACAATTCTAGATGAGAGTCCATACGATAGTGAAAATAAATTATTGAGAGCTTAATGAAAATTTTAGTCGCAGTAAAAAGAGTTATTGATTACAATGTTCAAATTAGAGTGAAAGAGGATGGTAGCGGGGTAGTAACCGATAATGTTAAGATGTCAACTAACCCGCCTGATGATAATGCTATCGAGGAAGCTGTAAAACTCAAAGAAGCTGGAAAAGCTTCAGAAGTTATAGTAGTTTCTGTAGGTGATGAAAAAGCCCAAGAGACAGTTAGAAAAGCATTAGCTGTCGGTGCTGACCGTGGAATTCTTGTCAAAGCAGAGGGTATGATAGAGCCTTTGGCTGTATCAAAAATCTTAATGAAAATAGTTGGAAAAGAAAAACCAGATTTAGTTTTTATGGGAAAACAAGCAATAGATGACGACTGCAATCAAACTGGACAAATGTTAGCTGCTTTATTGAAATGGCCACAAGCTACTTTTGCATCCAAGATTGAAGTTAAAGATAAATCTTTAGAAGTTACGAGAGAAGTAGATGAAGGACTTGAAACTATAGAAGTTAATACTCCTGCAATAATTACCTGTGATTTAAGACTAAATGAACCTAGATACGCTTCTTTACCAAACATAATGAAAGCAAAAAAGAAGCCAATTGAACAAATAAATGCCTCAGATCTAAGTGTTGATACAAAACCTCGAATTGAACAAATTAAAGTAGAAGAGCCACCGAAAAGAAAGGCGGGGATTAAAGTCGCAAGTGTTGAAGAATTAGTTCAAAAACTAAAAAATGAAGCTAAAGTAATATAATGTCAGTTTTATTAATTTCGGAGCACAATAATAAAGAGGTAAAACCATTTACCTATAATGCGATTTCTGCTGCATCGCAAATAAATGAAGACTTGCATGTGTTAGTATTGGGATCAAATTCAGAAAATGTCGCAAAATCTATTTCTGAAGTCCCAAATGTAAAAAAAGTAATTCATGTAGATAATTCTATGTATGAAAATTACTTAGCAGAAAATTATACATCAGCAATAACAAAAATTTCGGAAAATTATTCTCATATCATCTGCTCTGCTAATACATTTGGTAAAAATTTAATGCCAAGAGTTGCGGCCTTATTAGATGTTTCACAAGTAAGCGATATTACAAAAGTAATTTCTGAAGATACGTTTTTAAGACCGATTTATGCTGGTAACGCATTTGCTACGGTAAAAAGTAATGATAAGATCAAGTGTGTTACTATTAGACCTACGTCATTTGATCCTGCACCAACAACTGGAGGCTCAGCTGAAATAGAAAATGGAAACCCTGGAGATGAGACAAGTTTATCAAAATTTATTAAAAAAGAGGAAATTAAGTCTGATAGACCTGAGCTAGGAACTGCTAGAGTTGTTATCTCTGGTGGGAGAGGAATGCAAAGCGGTGAAAATTTTAAATTAATTACTGCTGTTGCTGACAAGCTAAATGCAGCAATAGGCGCATCAAGAGCTGCAGTAGATGCAGGATATATTACAAACGATCATCAAGTAGGTCAAACAGGGAAAGTGGTGGTTCCAGATCTTTATATTGCAGTAGGTATTTCAGGTGCAATACAACACTTAGCTGGAATGAAAGAAAGCAAAGTTATAGTAGCCATAAATAAAGATGGTGAAGCTCCAATTTTTAGTGTTGCTGATTATGGTTTAGAAGCTGACCTTTTTGATGCATTGCCAAAGTTCTTAGAAGAACTTAATAAATTAAACACTATACAAAAATAGAAAAATCTGTAAGAAATTATTATGTCCAGAGAGACAATGGAATATGATGTTGTAATTGTTGGTGGTGGGCCATCTGGTTTATCTACAGCTATAAAATTAAAACAATTAAATTCAAATCTTAATGTTTGTGTTTTAGAAAAAGCTTCAGAAATTGGAGCACATATTTTAAGTGGCAATGTTTTTGAAACAAGAGCACTAGATGAATTAATTCCTAACTGGAAAGAATTAAATGCCCCAATAAAAACTAAAGTCTCGAAGGAAAAATTTTTATTTCTAGGTAAAACAAAATCATTAAGTTGGCCTACATGGTTACTTCCATCGGTACAAAAAAATCACAATAACTTTATAATTAGCCTTGCAAATTTATGTAGATGGCTTGCGGAGCAAGCAGAAGCTATAGGTGTTGAAATTTTTCCAGGTTTCCCAGCTTGTGAAGTTTTATATAATGATGATGGTTCGGTTAAAGGTGTTGCTACTCAAGATATGGGTATTGATAAAGATGGGAACAAAAAAGATAGTTATGAGCCTGGTATTGAACTTTTAGGAAAAGTCACTGTTTTTGCTGAAGGCTGTAGAGGACATTTAGGAAAACAATTAATTAAAAAATTTGAATTAGATAAAGGTAAGGATCCTCAACAATATGGAATAGGATTTAAAGAAATATGGGAAATAGATGAGAAAACACATGAAGAAGGTCTCGTGATGCATACAGCTGGTTGGCCTTTGGACAACAATACTTATGGAGGTAGCTTCATGTATCACGCCGAGAACAAGCAGGTTTTTTTAGGATATGTAATTGGTTTAGATTATAAAAATCCTCATTTATCTCCATATGATGAATTTCAGAGATTTAAAACTCACCCAGCAATAAAAAAAATAATTGAAGGCGGAAAAAGAATTTCTTACGGAGCGAGAGCGTTAATCGAGGGAGGTATTCAAAGCCTACCTAAAATGTATATGCCTGGTGCACTATTAGTTGGTTGTGATGCAGGAACATTAAATATGCCAAAGATTAAAGGATCTCATACAGCAATTAAAAGTGGGATGATTGCAGCGGAAACTATAAATTATCATATAGAAAGAGGTGATAATTTATCTTTATATGAAAAACTTTTTAAAAATAGTTGGATTTATAAAGAATTACATGAGGCTAGAAATGTAAAACCAAGTTTCAATTGGGGTCTTATTTTAGGAATTTTATTCACCGGAATAGATCAAATAATATTTAGAGGCAAAATGCCATTCACTTTAAAACACAAACATGCAGACCATGAAACCTTAAAGTCTGCTAAGGAAATGCCAAAAATTGAATATCCAAAGCCAGATAATATAATTTCTTTTGATAAGACAAGTTCAGTATATTTAACAGGAACAAATCATGTAGATAATCAGCCTGTCCATTTACAATTAAAGGATCCAAATTTACCAATTTCATATACACTTGAAAAATATGATGAACCAGCACAAAGATATTGTCCAGCAGGTGTGTATGAAGTTCAAAGAGAAAATAATGTTAATAAATTTGTTATTAATTCACAGAATTGTATTCATTGTAAAACCTGTGACATCAAAGAACCTTCTCAAAATATTATTTGGGTAACCCCTGAAGGTGGAGGCGGTCCAAAATATGGAAACATGTGATTAAGATAAATCTATTGCAAATTTTTTAAGAGTTTCAATTGGTATAATTTTTAAAGTATTTTCATGAGTCCTTTTCAAAAAAATTGGACAACCTTTACCTGCCTCAACTGCTCGCGCATACCATGTTGCACACACACACCAACCATCGCCATCTTTTAAACCAGGAAAACCAAACTCTGGGTGAGGAGTGATTAAGTCGTTACCCGCTTCTTTGCACCATTCTAAAAATTCTATTGTTACCTTAGCACAAACTGTATGAACACCATGATCATTTTCATCTGTATTACAGCAACCATCTCGATACCATCCAGTTAAAGGATCTAATGAGCATTCCTCCAGTTTTTCACCTAAAACGTTTTTTGATTTTTCAGCTTTCATAAACATTAAAAATTTCTTGATCAACTTCAGCATTAAAAGAAATAGATCTCCTTTCATCTTGAGTTTCGTCAAAAGGATAAACTACATGCATTAGATAATGGGGGAAAAAATAATAATAACCAACCTCTGGCACTATTACCATTGAAGATGGAGACAAAAATTGTCTTGAACCATGAATTAATTGCAGTCTTCCATTAAAATTAATTTTTTTATCTTGATGAGTTTTTCCCAACGAGTTTGGAACTTTTAGGTAACCAACACCTGATACATGTCCACCGTGCCAATGGATAGGATTATATTCATTTTGAAACTGTCTTACAATCCAAGAGCTTAAAACACTAAATTTTTTAAGATTTTTTTTATCAGATATTTTAAGCCAATTTGATACAGACTCTGATAAAAATTTTAGATAGCCAGAAGACTCAATAAACTCATTTTCTAATTTAAATTCTTGAGTAACATTACCTACAAGTTTATCCCCATAGTTCAAATTTTTGATTTTATTTTTATTTAAAATTATTTCGTCAACATAGTTATTTAAAGCTTCAAGTAGTTCATTTGGAATTTTTACTTTTGCAACTGATGGACCAAAAGGTCTGATAACTTTTATCTCTTCACTTTCCATAATCTTTAAATTTTTGTCGGGTTTGGTTGACCCTTATAAACTTTCTCAGGATCAAATTTTTTTTCTTTTTCTGTAAATTTCATCTCAATTTTTCTACCATTTTCAATTGCTCCTAAAGGAACCGATCTATAAAAACATGAACGATATCCTACATGGCAACTAGCTCCATCCCCAATATCAACAGTTAACCAGATAGCATCCTGGTCATCATCAATTTTAATTTCAATTACTTTTTGAGTAAAACCACTTGTCTTACCCTTATGCCAAATAGTATTTCTCGAGCGACTATAATAGTGAGCTTCTTTTGATTCCATTGTCCTTTTCAAGGCCTCAATATTCATATAACCATGCATTAAAATTTCCTTAGTTTTCACACACGTTGTAATAACTGGTATTAGCCCATCATTATCAAATTTAGGTGAGAGGAGATTTCCCTCTTCAATTTCAACAACATTCTCTCTTTTTTTGAACATAATAAGTGATTATGTAGCACATATAGTTATATTTTAAATATTTTAAAATCATTAAATTATAGGTATAAAGCATTGCAATGAAATTAGTTAAAGACACAAGCACTCAGCAAGAAGTAAAAAAGGTTTCTGATAAAGAGGCCGAAGATGCTTTCAGAACAATTTTGGCCTGGATGGGTGAAAATCCTAATAGAGAAGGATTATTAGAAACACCTAAAAGAGTGGTAAAAGCTTTTAAAGAATATTTTAAGGGTTATAAAGAAGATCCCAATCAAGTTCTTGATAAAACTTTTGGTGACGTAGAGGGTTATGATGATATGGTTGTTCAAAAGAACATTTCAGTTCAAAGTCATTGTGAACATCACATGGCTCCAATAATAGGTAAAGCACATGTGGCATACATTCCTAAAGATAGAGTTGTTGGCTTAAGTAAATTAGCCAGGGTTGTAGAGGTTTTTTCTAAAAGACTTCAAACTCAAGAGAGATTAACTATGCAAATTGCGAATACACTAATGGAGTCTTTAGATGCAAAAGGAGTTGCCGTAACAATAGACTCAACTCATCAATGCATGACTATGAGAGGTATAAAAAAAGAGCAAGCTTCAACAGTTACAAATTATTATTTAGGTCAATTTAAAGAAGATCTAAGTTATCAAAATAGGTATTTAAGATTTATAAGTATAGTTAAAGAATAAAGTGTCTAATCAATTTAAAGCTCTTATACTTAACCAGAATGGTGAAAGTTTTTTAAGAGAGATAAAAACTATAGAAAAAAATTTTTTAAAGCATGGTGACGTTACAGTAAAAGTAGATTACTCGGGATTGAATTATAAAGATGCACTAATTTTAAAAAATGGTGCACGCCTTGTAAAAGAATTTCCACATATACCGGGGATAGATTTCAGTGGAGTTGTTGAAGAAAGTAATCATAAAAATTTTAAATCAGGTGATGAAGTTATTTTAACAGGCTGGAGAGTAGGCGAAATTTATTTTGGTGGTTATTCACAATACGCAAAAGTAAATGGTAATTTTTTGGTGAAAAAACCAGAAAATTTATCTCTTAGAGAATCAATGATAATGGGTACAGCAGGATTTACTGCATTGCAATGTTCATTTACAACAAAAACTACTAGAGAAGAATTGTTGCTTGGCGAAAAAGTTGAAAATGTAATAGTGAGTGGAGCTTCAGGTGGAGTTGGCAGTATGGCTGTTATGATATTAAATAAATTAGGATGTAATGTTACTGCAATTACTAGTAAGGATACAAACGTAGAATATTTAAAATTAATTGGTGCTAAAAACGTTGTAAACACTAAAGAATTAACTAAAGATGCAAGGCCTTTAGATAAAGGATTATGGGATGGAGCAGTTGACACAGTGGGTGGTAAAGTTTTAGAAAATATTCTTTCACAAACAAAGGATGCTGGAATTGTCTCTTCTTGTGGAAACGCTGCTGATGTAAAACTTAATACAACCGTAATGCCTTTTATAATAAGAGGAGTAAAATTATGGGGTATTAATTCAGTAACTGCTTCTATAAAAAGAAGAAAATTTTTGTGGGGTGAAGCATCAAAACTAATTGATTTTAAAGTATTAGAAAAATCAGTAAAAGAAATAAGTCTAGATGAAATTGTTGAGGTTTATCCAAAAATGTTAAAAGGCGAAACCTCTGGAAGATATATTGTAAATTTAAATAAGTAATGGATTGGGACAAATTAAAAATTTTTCATGCAGTTGCCGAGGCCGGAAGTTTTACAAACGCAACTATAAATCTTAATCTCAGTCAATCAGCAATTAGTAGACAAATACAATCTTTGGAACAAGATTTAAAAGTTCAGTTGTTTGAGAGACATGCAAGAGGCTTGACACTAACAGAAAATGGGGAGTACGTTTTTAAAACAGCTCATGAAGTAATAAGTAAATTAAAAGAGGTTGAAACCTCATTGGGAGATCAAAAAAACAAACCAACTGGAAAATTAACTATTACGACTGTTAGAAGCTTTGGTACACATTGGCTAACACCTAGAATACAAGAATTTATGCGCTTAAACCCTGAAATTGAAATTGAATTAGTTTTCGATGATAAGGAACTCGATTTGAGCACAAGACAAGCAGACATAGGCATTTTTATGAGAAGGCCAAAGCAACTAAATTATATTCAAAAAAAACTCGTAGATATTAAGTACTATATTTACGGATCTAACAAATACCTGGAGAAAAATGGAATGCCTAAAACAATAAATGACCTTAATAAACATAAATTTATATCTTTTGGAAAAGGAGCACCATCACCAGTTTATAATCCTGATTGGGCATTAAAATTGGGAAGACAAGATGGAAAAAAGAGAAGATCAATAATGAAGGTTAATAGTGTAATGGGTTTACTATTAGCAGTTGAGTCTGGTGTCGGTCTTGCAGCGTTACCAGAGTATCTTGTAACAAATTCAAACAACATCATTAAAGTATTACCAAAATCTGAAGGTCCCATTACCGAAGCACACTTTGTCTACCCTCAGTCACTAAAAAACACAGCTAGAGTTCAAGCTTTCAGAAACTTCTTATTCAGCAAAATAGGTGATTGGGAATTATAACCCACGTAAATTCAGCATAAAAACCAATAAATAGGGTGCGACATACTTGCGATTGATAATCATTCTCATTGCGAATAGTTATCATTCACATTTAATAATTAATAAAAATAAATTAGGAGATAAATGAAAAAAATATCAATTTTAGCGTTGATAGCGTCTTTATTTATGTCTGCTTACTCAATAGCAGATGAAGTAAACGTTTTTAATGCAAGACACTATAAAGCTGATGCAGAGCTTTATTCAAAGTTTACGAATATGACAGGTATCAAAGTAAACTTAATCAATGGAAAATCAGGAGCTCTTGAAAAAAGAATTATAGAAGAGGGTGCTGATTCTTCTGCAGACCTTTATATTACAGCTGATGCTGGAAGATGTGGTGCTATGGATGCAAAAGGTCACCTTCAAGGTGGTTTAACATCTGCAGCAATTAAAGCTGCCGTTCCAAAAAGCTTCAGAACTAGTAAGTGGGTTGGAATAGCAAAAAGAGCAAGAATAATTTATTATTCACCTGAAAGAGTTAGTGGTGCTGAATTATCTGGGATGACTTATGAAGGTCTAGCTGATCCTAAATGGAAAGGTAGACTAGTAATTAGAAAGTCTAGTAACATTTATAATAAATCTCTTGTGGCATCAATAATTGCTAACAATGGTAAAAAAGCTGCAGCATCATGGGCTGAGGGAGTTGTTGCTAATATGGCTAGAACACCAAAAGGTAATGACAGAGCGCAAATTATGGCAGTCGCTGCTGGAGAAGCTGATATAGCTGTTGCTAACACATATTATCTAGCACTAATGTTATCTGGTAAAAAAGGTCCAGAACAACAAGCAGCTGCTAAAAAAGTGAAAGCTTTCTTCCCTAATCAAAATGATAGAGGAACACACATGAATGTTAGCTGTGCAGCGTTAGTTAAAGGCGCGCCTAATAAAAAGAACGCAGTCAAACTTGTAGAGTTTTTACTAACTCCTGAATCTCAAGAGCACTTTACAAATAATACTTTTGAGTTTCCTATGATTGACGGTGTCTCACCAAGTCCATTAGTAGTAAACAACTTAGGTTTAGATTTCAAACAAGATATGAAAACTAAGTTAGCTTCTTATGGAAAAAATCAAGCTGCTGCAGTAGAGGTAATGACTGCTGCCGGTTGGAAGTAAAAACGTGAAGCAAGAAAAAAAATTTATTTCGGATGTTGATTTGAATAAATCTTCTCGGGCATGTTCTCCATGTAATCAGGAAGTAGAAAGAATTAACAAAAGAATAAATAAAAGAAAACTAAAAGAAATTGAACCTAAAGAAGTTCCGCACCTTCTTAAGGTATTTAATTTTTAATTTTTCTTAAAATTATGTCCGCCACAAAAAAATTGTGGTGGACATAAGTAAGAAAAGCCGAGTTTTCATATTCTTCTACTCAAAGAGTGTTCACTATAGTCAAGTTGTCTCCTTAATTATGATGGACACTCTTTGAACAGAAAATATGAAATCAGGTTTTAGGTTAAGTAATATCAAATTCTCATTTAATAATTCAGTTAAGACTACAGAAGAATTTTTTACCAAAAGGAGAGTTACACTTTTTAGTATTAGTGAGGATTTAAATTGTCAAAATACTTTAGCAAAATTAAGAAATTTTGAAGATCATTATGATAGAATAAAAAAACTTGGTATCCACGATATATATTGTTGTGTTTTTCAAAAATTTGAAAATGTAAAATCACAGTTTGATAAAATTAATATTTGTAAAATAAAAATAATACCTGATGAAGATGGAAATTTAATGAAGCATCTAGGTGCATTAAATACTTTTAGTGAGATAAAAATGGCGAATTTAAATAAAAATTTTATGGCCATTATTACTGATGGGATAGTTGAAAAATGGTGGGAAGAAAGAAAAAAAATTGAAAAAAAACAAAAAACATCATTTTACAGTGAAACCTCTGTAGAAAATTGTATTATCTATCTATCTGGGACCGAGTAGTCTCTATATTAATATTAAAAAAATGATCAATATATAAAATAATTATGTCTAGAAACTTCAACATTTGGTTTTTGTCGTCATTCTTAATCTCTTTAATTGTTATAATTCCTATATTGACAGTTTTCTCAAGTTTTTTTGACAACACTACTAATTATTTCGAAATTTTAAAAAAAACTTTTTTATTTGAGTACACTTTTAATTCTATAATTTTATTAATATCAGTGCTGACACTTACATTTTTAATTGGTACAGGTTCAGCATATTTAGTATCTTTTTATGAATTTCCTTTAAGTAATTTTTTTAAATGGGCCTTAATTTTATCATTTGCAGTACCGCCGTATATTTATGCTTATTCTTTAACAGCTTTTTTTGAAAATTATGGAACAGCATTTACAATTCTAAAAAATTTATTTGGTGAAGCAAATTATAACAAGCATATCCCTAAATTTGATGGAATGCTTGGAAGTATTTTATCGCTTTCTTTTTCATTATTTGGATATGTATATATTTTAACAAGAGCATCTTTTTTGTATCAATCTCAGAATTTAATTGATTTGGGAAAAAATCTTGGATTTTCAAATTTTGAAACCTTTTATTCTGTAATCTTACCTTCTGCAAGGCCAGCAATTGTAGCTGGATTGTCGTTAGTAGCTATGGAAACTTTGGCAGAGTTTGGTGCAGTTGATTTTTTTTCAATTAATACTCTTACAACTGGAATTTATAATTCATGGATAGCTTTTGATGATTTGGCTTTTGCAAATCAGTTATCTTTTTTTCTTTTAATGTTTATTTTTGCATTGTTTTTTTTAGAAAATCTTTCAAGAAAAAAAGCTAAATATCATTTTAACTCTAGAGGTGGTTTTAAACAAAAGAAAAAATTAAAATTATCAAAGAATAAATCATTTTTTGCTTTTTTATTTTGTTTTATAATTTTTTTCTTAAGTTTTTTATTTCCATTAAGTCAAATGTTATATTGGACAATTAAATTTCCTGAAAATTTAACTGACCTAAACGTTTCAAATCTTTTTTTAAATACTCTTTATCTTGTAATATTATCTAGCTCAATTTTGATTATATTTTCTTTAATATCAAACTATGGAAATAGAGTTTCTAAAAATAAAATATTAAATTTTCTATCTACCTTATCTATTTCTGGTTATGCTATTCCTGGAGTAATTTTAGCAATTGCTTTTATTACTTTTATAGTTTGGATGGATGAAAATATAATCCAGTCTATTGGATTTTTATCTATAAAGAAAATCTTTATAGGTTCAATTTTAGGTTTGGTGATTGTCTATTTTATAAGATTTTATTCTTTAGCATTTAATGGAATAAAATCAGGTTATGAAAAAATAAATATTTATGTAGATGAAAGTGCTTATTTATTAGGATATTCAAAGAGAAAAACTTTTATGAATATTCATGTTCCTTTTTTAAGAAATTCACTTTTATTTGTTAGTATTTTAGTTTCTTTAGAGATTATTAGAGAATTGCCGATCGCCCTTATTCTAAGGCCTTTCAATTTTGAAACTTTTGCTACGACTGCATATATTTCTGCATCTGAGGATTTATTAGAAGCTGCAGCTGTACCATCACTATTTTTAATTATTATTGCGGCAATATTTATTATGATAAGTTCAAAATATATTTTAAGAGATACAAATGATTAAAAATTTTTTTGAAATTAATAACGTAACTTTTGCAATTGGTGGTAAAGATAAAGTTAATGACGTAAATATCACTATAGAGCAAGAAGGTGATATAATTTGTATCCTCGGTCCATCTGGTATTGGTAAAACAACAATATTGAGAACTATTGCAGGTTTAGAAAAAATAAATAAAGGACAAATAATATTGAAAGATAAGATTATTTCTTCAAACCAAATTCATGTTGAACCAGAAAAAAGAAATATTGCCTTATCATTTCAGGAAAATTCGTTATTTCCACATTATACAGTTGATAAAAATATTCATCTTGGCTTAAAAAAAAATAAACAAAGTAACAAAAATATTGATTCAAAAGAAGTAATAAAAATTTTAAATCTTAAAGATGTTTTAAATAAATACCCACATCAGATTAGTGCAGGTGAGTCGCAAAGGGCTTCTTTAGCAAGATCTTTGATATCACAACCTGATCTTTTATTATTAGATGAACCACTTTCTAATGTTGATCAAAGTTTTAAGGAGGACATCCAAGTTTCGTTGAAACAAATTTTAAAAAATAATAAAATTACAACTATAGTGGTTACTCATGATTCATATGAAGCTTTTTATTTAGGTAGTAAATGTGCTTTAATTTTAGATAATGAAGTTAAACAATTTGATGATCCTTATAATGTTTATCATTTTCCAAATTCAGTCCAAGTTGTGAATTTTTTAAACCGAGGAATATTAATACCTGCAAGAGTTACAGGAGGTGATTCCCTTGAAAATGAGGATTTAGGAATTATAAAAGGAAAATTTATTAAACATTATCCGACTGGTTCAAACGTTCAATTATTACTTCAACCAGAAGATTTAGAACATGATGATGATAGCAATTTAAAGTTAGAAGTAGTCGATAGAAAATTCAGAGGAACAAATTTTATTTATACCTTGAGAACAGCTAGTAACAAACTAATTCCTGTAGCAGTCCATACCCACCATTGGGAACAGCATGAAGTAAATGAAAAATTTGGTATCAAAAGACCAATCCAACTTGAACATATAGTTTGTTTCTAACTTATTTTTTTAAAATTAATGCAAAGTAACTTTAAAATTTTTTTAAAAGGAATTATTGATGTAAGTCCACTAATGATACCTGTGGTTCCATTTGGTTTAATATTTGGTGTATTATCTATTGATATAGGATTTAGTCCAATCGAAACAATGGGAATGTCGTTGATAATTTTTGGGGGCGCCTCACAAATAGTTCTCCTGCAATTATTTTCCGGTGGTGCTTCTTCCCTAGTTATTATTAGCTCTGTTGGTGCAGTAAATTCTAGACATCTTCTTTACGGAGCAGTTGTCTCTGAACATTTATCAGATTTAAAATTAGTCTGGAAAATTATTATATCATATTTTTTAATTGATCAGGCATTCGCGATATCTAATGAATATTTAAAAAAGAATAATAATAGTAACAGATATTTTCATTTAGTTGGTGGTGGAGTAACATGTTGGATAATTTGGCAATCAACTACAATTTTAGGAATCATATTAGGAGCAGCAATTCCAGAGAAACTAGGATTAAGCTTTGCAGTACCCTTAACATTTCTAGCTTTATTAGTTAATGACTTTAGAAAATTTGTTAATGTTATTGTAATAATTATTTCAGGTTTAGTGGCAACATTAGGTTATAATTATATTCCATTTAAAGCTTACGTAATAGTATCAGCTGTAGCTGGATTATTTACAGCAATTTTATTAACAAAAATTATTAAAAAAAAATGACTAACTGGGCATTGATCATATACTGCGGACTAATTACTTATTTAACTAGATTTTCTATGATCGCTTTAATTAAAAAAGAAATGTTTAATGATAGAATTAGAGAAATATTGTCTTTTGTACCCTCAGCAATATTTCCTGCAATAATTTTTCCTGCCATTTTCATTAATGATAAAGGTTTATTCCAAGTAGATGATAATCCAAAGATTATAGCTGCAATAATTGCAATGATTATTGGCATTTTTACTAGAAGTATAATTGCGACAATATTCTCTGGATTAGCTTCTTATTGGTTTTTAATTTTTGTTGTATAAAATTTTATGAAAAAATTTTTTTTATTTTGTTTTCTTTTATTTGCATTCAACGCCAATGCTATGGAGAAAGAAACAACTTTTAAAAAAGAATTATTTGATAAAGCTCAATCTGATGGCAAAGTTGTAGTAATTAGTTCTTGGATTAAATATTGTTCATCATGTGCTAGCCAAATGAAAATTCTGAACAAAGCTAAGAATGAATTTGAAAATATTGAATATTTTACATTTGATGTCACTAATAAAGAGATTGCTAGTTTTTTTAATGTACAATATCAGACTACACTTTTGATTTTTAAGAATAACAAAGAAGTTTATAGAAGTCTTGGTGAAACTAATAAAGAGCTTATTTATAAAGCATTAAAATCTTCAATTTAAGTTTAGATACCTAAATTAATATTTCTCGATACATTGAAGTCAATTTTAATGGGTTTCTTCAAATTTAGATTATTCATTATTTCAATATATTCATCCACACTACCAACTTGTAACCTTGGATTTTGTTTTTTTTCTTTTCCAATTGTACTTACCTTTTCGCCTTTGTAATCATGAGCAGGGTATAGAAGAGTTTCCTCAGGTAATTTTAAAAGTTTATTAAATATTGAATTATAAGCATCTTTTGAGTTACCATTTTGAAAATCTGTTCGACCAGTCCCATTAATTAAAAGAGTGTCACCTGAAAAGAGATAATTATCCATTAAAAAACTATAACTATCTGACGTATGTCCAGGAGTATACATCGCTCTAATTTTAAGATTATCTAGATTAATATATTCATCATCTTTAACTTTTATTTCAACGGCATCTGCGGGAGTATGGGCGCCCATAATAGTTGAGCATTTGGTAATATCTTTGAGTTTAGATGCTCCTGTTACATGATCAGCGTGAATGTGGGTGTCAATTACTTTAACCAATTTTAAATCTAACTCTTTAAGTAATTTTATATATTCAGATACATTTTCTAAAACTGGATCAATAATTAAAGCTTCTCGACCTTTCCCTGATGAAACTAAGTATGTATAAGTTGAAGATTTTGAATCGAATAATTGTTTAAAAATCATTATTATATAATACCATATAAGTACAAATTGACCCATTGTTTAAATAATATCAAATATTAAATTTGTAGGGTGAAAATCATAAAATTTATAATTATATTTCTACTTTTTCATTCATTTGCGTATGCAGGTACGAATATGAAAATTGGCTCAAAAGGTAAAGAGAGTGAAGTCTCACGTGTTGTTAAAGTTGTTATGTATGATAATTATTTTGAACCAAGTTCTTTTCAAATTAAAACTGGTGAGACAATAAAATTTGAAGTGGAAAATGCTGGTAAGCTTGTTCATGAATTTAATATTGCAAACCAGATGATGCATATTTTGCACCAAGAAGAAATGATGAAAATGTTTGAAAATGGAATTCTTCTTGCTTTTTCTATTGATAAAGAAAAAATGAAGAAGATGGCAAAAATGGATAAGTCAATGGGTCATTCGCACAGTAATAGTGTTTTGCTCGAACCTAAACAAAAGGGAGAAATCATTTGGAAATTCGATAATGCAACGAACATTGAAGTAGCTTGCAATGTTCCTGGTCATTATCAAGCTGGAATGATTGCGAAAGTTAATATAAAATAATCTTATGGATAATAGCGCTACTACCAATTTTAATTGGTCGTGCACAAATACTTGGCAAAGAAGTGCTAAAAATACAAGCTGGTGTTTATTAGGATGTGCAATAGGTGATTTTGGTACAATTTTATTTTTTCAATTAACTAAAATTCCTTTTCCAGTTTTAGGTATCATGACATTAGCCATTATTAATGGTCTGATTACAAGTATTATTCTAGAGACGATAATTTTAATGAGACAAAATCTAGATTTATATAAAGCTTTTAAGACAGCAATGGGAATGAGTTTTATTTCAATGATTAGTATGGAGATTGCAATGAACTTGACTGATTATTTATTTACTGGAGGTGCAATTTTAAACTGGTGGATAATTCCTATAATGCTTATTGTTGGTTTTATAACCCCTTGGCCCTATAATTATTGGAGATTAAAAAAATTTGGCGTTAATTGTCATTAAAAATTGGGATAATAAAAATTGGCTTTCGTCAAGACAATACATTAATAGTTTAAATAATTTTATTCTTAAACAAACAAGATTGAATAGTTTCTCAAATATCTTAGATATAGGATGCGGACGTGGAAAGATTATTGGAAATTTAAAGTCTCGATTAAATCTAAAAAAAAAACCAATTGGAATTGATTTGGTAAATCATAAAGACAAGGATACAAGAATTCAATTTAAGAAAATAGATGCATTGCCTTTTTTTTCAAAAAATAAAGTTAAATTTGATTTAATTTTAATTAAACAAACAATTCATTTGCTGAGCATTAAAAAAATAAAAAAATTAATTAGCAATTGTAAAAAAAATCTTAATTTAAATGGTGTAATATTAATTTTTTCTCTTGATCCTTATAAAAATGAGATACCATCATTTGCATTGATGAAAAAAAAACTCAATAAATCTCTTCAAAGGGATAAAAAGATTGCAAAAATTTTGTTAAAATACCTACCAATAACAAATTTAAAAAGATTTGTTTATACGGTTAAAATACAAAAAAATAAATATATTGAAATGATTAAGGGTAGATTTATATCTAATTTAATATCCATGAATGAAAAAGATATAAATAATGGAATTCAGGAAATAAAAGCAAGATATAAAAAGAAACTTAAATTTAATGATAATCTAGTTTGTTTTATATATAAAAAAGGTAAAATATAAGAGAGGTTCGCTCTTTTAGTCATTTTACCAAAAGAGCTCCTCTATATAGCTTCTTTGGCTATTAAATCCAAATGGATTTTAAGTTTTTTATTTTTTTGAAATATGTAGCTACCCAGCTAAGTGTCAGGTGGCTTTTTATTCATTTAAATAACCTCCTTAAATTAAAAATAAATTTTTAAAAGGTTGTATTCAAGAAATTTTTTTAAAAAAAATCAAAATAAATTTCTTGAATACAACTTAATGATTTAATAATCTTCGCATATTTTTTACAACTCTCCTTTTAATAGAATCTGATTGATAAAGTTTTAAATATATATAAATTTATTTTATGAAATATTTCAATGGAACAATAAATCTAATTATTTGTTTAATTTCATCAACGATAATAATTTATGGTATAAATATTATTGCAGGATTTGCAGGAGCAGATTACTCATTTACACACGGTGAAACATTTCTCATTTGGATTTTAATGGCAATATTGATTAATAATTGTTTTAAGAAATAGATTAAGTAATGAATAATTCAGCAAAAACTGATGAAATTATTTTCAATTTTTTTAAACAAATTTGTGATGAAAAAAATGATAAAAAATGTGTTGATTTAGGTAATAGTTGGATACAGGCAATGGAAAAAAATCTTGAAAGTATTGAAGTTAATTTAGATGGTAATGATAGAGAAAAACACAAAAATGATATTCAAAGTAATAGAGATCACTTAAATAGTCTTAAAGGTAAAAATTCTGATGAGTGGCGTGAATATGCAACTAAATGTATGATTGAAATAATAGAAAACAAAGTATAAAGTTTATAAAAGGGGTGTCATTATAGACTGAGATTAAACCCTATGAACCTGTCCGGTAATTCAGAAAGGGAAAAAATGGATAATAAATATTTTATAAGTCAATCAACATCATTAACTATACTAATAATAATAAGTTTATTATTTGCGCTCATTGGTTTGTATCATTCACAAAAATATAAAGATCTAAAATACTATTTAACTGCTAATAGAAATATTGGTTTATTTTCTTTAACAACCAGCTTAACCGCGTCTGCTTTAGGAGCCTGGATTTTATTTGGACCCGCCTCCGCAGCAACATGGGGAGGAATTGGAGCTATCATTGGATACTCATTAGGCACAGCGTTTCCAATGTTTTTTTTAATTTATTTGGGAAAAAAAATTAGAAAAGAATTTCCAAAAGGGCACTCATTAATTGAATTTATGAGAAAAAAATTTGGAAAAAGTTTGTTTAAATTAATCTTATCAATGACTATTTTTTATATGTTTATTTTTTTATGTGCCGAAGTTACTGCTATTGCTGTTTTGATAAATTATATATCAGGTACAGAACTTTGGCTTACTGCTTTAATAGTTTTGTTATCTACATTAGTTTATACTTTATATGGTGGCCTGAAAGCCTCTATCTTTACAGATAATATTCAAATGATTGTTATTGGAACTTTGATTTTTTTTTCAATCATATATATTAAATCCTTAACAGGGTCTCAATTTTCTTTTAATTTTATTAAAGAAAAAAATCCTCATCTTTTAAGCAGTTCTTACGTGCCAAGCTACACGGCAGGTCTAACATTTTTTATTGCTG
This sequence comes from uncultured Pelagibacteraceae bacterium, assembly GCA_902629585.1. Taxonomy (GTDB): domain Bacteria; phylum Pseudomonadota; class Alphaproteobacteria; order Pelagibacterales; family Pelagibacteraceae; genus Pelagibacter. The sequence goes on from CACORI010000001.1 coordinate 75,134, forward strand.
TTGCAGCAACTAATTTATTTCATCAAGGAAATTGGCAACGCGTATATGCTGCAAAAAATTTTGAAACGTTGAAAAAAAGTCTGATCATTTCTTTTTTTATAATAGTTCCAGTTGTTTTCTATATGGGTTTTACAGGTATGGTTGCTTTTTCAGTAGACTCCTCTATAAGGCCAGATCTTGGTTTTTTTTCATTACTACTTAAAGAACAATCTTCTTTATTATCATTGATTATAATTATACTTGGCTTATCTTTAACTATTTCAACTGTAGATACTTTGATAAATGCTATATCAAGTTTAATAATAGTAGATGGTAAGGCAAGTTTTAATTTTAAAAAGAAAATAAATTATTTAAATTTTTCCAAATATATAATTATAATATTATCTATAATTTCTTTTATAGTTGCCTCAAAGGGATTTGATATATTATATTTATTTTTGTTAGCTGATTTATTTTGTTGTGCATTTGTTTTGACTGTATTTTATAGTTTCTATAATAAAAAAATTACTGAAAAAGCAGCTTATTTTTCCATTGTAATTGGATTGGTTTCTGGTTTTATGATGTTTCCCACACCTGATTTTTCAAAAAGTTTATTAGTTGGAATTTTAATTCCAAAGGAATTATTTGCACCTTTTGTTTCTCAATCGTTATTGTTCTTATCTTTTGCAATTGCAACTTTCTTACCATTTTTCATTTTAAAGCTAAAAAGATCTAATATTACTCGATTGTATTAGCGAAATTAATAGCTATATATCTTTTCCAATGACAGATAATCAAATAGTTATTAATGATCTTTCAAAAATTTATGACAATGGTTTTACGGCTTTAAAAAACGTAAATCTAAATATTAAAAAGGGTGAGATTTTTGCAATGTTAGGACCTAATGGTGCAGGAAAAACTACACTTATAAGTATTATCTGTGGTATTGTTAAACCATCATCAGGCAATGTGACAGTTGAGAATTTTGATATAATTAAAGATTATAAAGAAACACGTGCTAGAATTGGTCTAGTTCCTCAAGAGCTCACTCTAGAACAATTTGAAACAGTTTTTAAAAATGTTTCGTATTCACGAGGACTTTATGGAAAAAAACCAAGCCCTCAATATATAGAAAAAATTCTTAAACAATTGAGCCTTTGGGATAAAAAAGATTTAAATCTTAGACAACTTTCTGGTGGAATGAAGAGAAGAGTTTTAATTGCAAAAGCATTATCTCATGAGCCACAAATTTTATTCCTAGATGAACCAACTGCTGGTGTAGATGTTGAATTAAGAAAAGAAATGTGGAACGTTGTTAAATCTTTAAGAGAAACAGGTGTGACTATTATTTTAACTACACATTACATTGAAGAGGCAGAAGCAATCGCTGATCGAGTAGGTGTAATTAATCAAGGAGAAATAGTTGTTGTTGAAAAAAAAAATGAATTGATAAAAAAAATGGGAAGTAAAAAACTTATTGTTGAATTACAACAAGAGGTAAAAGAATTACCAGGCTCTCTAGAAAAATATAATTTAGCTATTGGGGAAGAAAGAATGTCTTTAAATTATACATATGATCTAAAAAGTAAACAAACTGGAATTACAAATCTGTTGCAAGACATTAAAGATTCAGGTTTAAAACTTAGAGATTTAAAAACAGAGCAAAGTAATTTAGAAAAAATATTTGTGACGTTAGTGAAGGAGAATAATGAAAATTAACTATTATGGACTTAAGTCAATCTATTTACATGAGATGGATCGTTTTAGAAGAACATTAGGTCAATCACTTTTATCCCCTGTCATATCTACTTGTCTCTATTTTATTGTTTTTGGATCTGTAATAGGAGGTTATATTCAGAATATTGATGGTATAAGTTATGGATCATATATCGTACCTGGATTATTAATGCTAACATTGCTAACTCAATCAATTAGCAATACATCTTTTGGTATTTTTTTTCCCAAATTTAATGGCACAATTTATGAAATTTTAGCAGCTCCAATTTCTTCATTTGAAATAGTTTTGGCGTTTGTAAGTGCTGGTGCAACAAAAACATTAATTGTTGGCATAGTAATATTTACAACTTCTTTATTTTTTGTGGATGTTGAAGTTCAGTTTCCATTTTTAATGTGTTTCTTATTAGTTTTAGTGGCTTTTACATTTGCACTTTTTGGATTTTTAATCGGCCTCATGAGTAAAGATTTTGAGCAGATGTCAATAGTTCCATCATTAGTAATTACACCTATGGTATTTCTTGGTGGTAGCTTGTATTCATTGGATATGCTGCCAGAATTTTGGCAGATGGTAACTTACTTTAATCCAGTCGTTTATCTTATTAATGGTTTAAGGTTTTCTTTTTATGGTGTCTCAGATTTCAATATTTGGATAAGTATAGGTTTATTGATTTTATTCTTAATAATTTGTGTAATAATTGTCTCTATACTTTTGAAAAAAGGTTATAACATAAAATCATAACTGACCCATTTCTGGGCCAGTTATTTTACTATTTTACAAGAGGATTGTTGTTTAAAATTGTTCAGACTCTGTAGAGCCTTCCATTGCAGTAGTTGAACTTTTCCCACTACTTATTGTATTTGAGACTGCATCGAAATAAGAAGTTCCAACTTCTCTTTGATGTTTTACGCTAGTATATCCATCTTTTTCACGAGCAAATTCTTGTTCTTGTATCTTTGAGTAAGCAGACATACCTTCTTTTTTATATTTTTCTGCAAGTTCAAATATTGCAATATTTTGGGTATGAAATCCGGCAAGGGTAATAAATTGAAACTTATAACCCATAGCACTTATTTCTTTTTGAAAAGAAGCTATCTCAGAATCTGAAAGATGTTTTTTCCAATTAAAAGAGGGCGAACAATTGTAAGCTAAAAGTTTTCCAGGAAACTTTTCATGAATAGCATCTGCAAATTTTTTTGCCTCTTCTAGATTTGGTGTTGCAGTTTCGCACCAAATTAAATCTGAGTATGGTGCATAAGCCAATCCCCTTGATATAGCTTGTTCTATTCCAGCTTTAACATAATAGAATCCCTCAGGTGATCTTTCACCAGTTAGAAAAGGTTTATCATTATCATCATAATTATTAGTAATTAATTTAGCTGCATTGGCATCGGTTCTGGCTAATATAATTAATGGTACATCTGCTATATCAGCAGCTAATCTTGCAGCTTTTAAATTTTTTATCATTGTACTTGTAGGAACTAAAACTTTACCCCCCATATGACCACATTTTTTTTCACTTGCTAATTGGTCTTCAAAATGAACACCTGCTGCACCGGCTTTGATAAATTTTTTTGCAAGTTCGAATACATTTAAAGGTCCGCCAAAGCCTGCTTCACCGTCTGCAATTATTGGGAGCATATAATCAACTTTCTTTTCTTCAATCATATCTCCATCTTTTAATTCCATATGTTGAATTTGATCAGCTCTTATTAGGGCATTATTCATTGACTCAACTAATTTTGGTGCACTATCATAAGGATACAGTGATTGATCAGGATACATTTCACCTGCACTATTTGCGTCAGCAGCTACCTGCCAGCCACTCAAATAGATTGCTTTTAAACCAGCCTTAGCATGTTGAACTGCATGATTTCCTGACAAAGAACCCAAAGTGTTAACATATGCTTCAGAATTTAGCAAATTCCATAACTTTATGGATTGCTGTTTGCATAAAGAATATTCAATTTTTATTGAACCTCGTAATCTATCTACTTCTTCAGGAGAATAGTCTCTTTTAATTCCAGCAAATCTTTTTAAATCATATGAGATATTTTCTGCACTCATTTTAAATCCTATTTTTTTATAGTAGAAAATTATTAGTTGAACGAATTAATTGTTGTCGTTTAGAGTCTCAACAAGGTCTTTCATTCCACTTGAACCCCAATCACAGTGATCGTCTCTCATGTAAATTCCTCTACTATTATGCCTAGCAAGGTCCTCACTATTTATGATTTGAGCCTCATTTTCTGTATTTTTAAGTTTATCGTCCATATAAGATATATAATTTACAAGATTTACAAAATCTACAAAAAACAGCTATTTTACTTGTAAATTGAGTAAATTTTCTGTAAATTAAAATTTACAAAATTTACAAAAAAATGGAAATAAATAGAAAAATTGGTGAAAAAATTAAGGTTTTTAGAAAAAAACTAGGATTGCAAGCAAACAAATTAGCTGAGCAATTATCAATTTCCGCAAGTTACTTAAATTTAATTGAGAGTGGAAAAAGAAATATAGATGCTGATTTACTTCTTAAAATTTGTCAAGAATTACGAATTGAATTATCCGACCTCAAAAGTGAAAAAGATCTAGATATTAGAAATTCAAAAATTGCAATCACAAAATTTTCCTCAAAAAATAATTTTAATGTGTCTGATTTAAAAATTGGCCCTAAGATTAAAGCCTTTAGGAGGCAGTTAGGACTTCAGGCCAATACATTTGCACAGCAAATAAATATTTCTCCTAGCTATCTAAATTTAATTGAGGCGGGAAAAAGAAAAATTGATGGCGATCTTTTAATAAAAATTAGTAAAGAGTTAAGAGTAGAACTTTCAGATTTAACCAGTAAAAGTGATATCAATTTGGAAAATAATATTTCTGAGCTTTTAGATGATCAATTATTTGAAGATCTAGATATTTTAGGACCAGAGGTTAAAGATTTAGTTAATACAAATCCAAAAATCGCTCGAGCTCTTATCAAATTAGGAGATAATTTTCGACAAAAGGATCATGAAATAGTAAATAAAGTTGAAAATATTTCAGGAAAAATTATTGATAGTAGAAAAACATCCTTCCCGGGAGAAGTAATATCTGACTTTCTCCAAGAAAATAAAAACTATTTTCCTAAACTGGAAGAGTTTGCAAATTTTATTTTTGAAAAAGTTCAAAAAAATAATAGAACTAGATATATAGCTTTGTGTGATTTTTTAAAAAAAGAATACTCAATTACTGTGAAAGATATAATTCCGGAAGAAAAAAAACCATTTTCAAAAATTTTTAATAAACAAAAAAAAGAACTTCTCTTGAGTGATTATAATTCTCTTGAGACAAAAAAATTACATGCAGCAGCTCAAATAGCACAAGAAGGAGCATTGGATATAATAGATGATTACTTATCAAAATTTAATTTTCCTTCTAGTGAGTCTAAAAGATTAACCCAAATTGCTCTTCTGAATTATTGTGGTGCAGCTATTTTGATGCCGTACAAACTTTTTCATTCCGAATGTAAAAAGTTAAAATATGATTTACAGCTTCTACAAAATACATTTGCTACATCATTTGAACAAGTTGCTCACAGAGTTACATGTCTTCAAGATCCAAAATTGCCTGGAATTCCGTTCCACATGTTAAGAACTGATATCGCAGGTAATATTTCAAAAAGGTTTTCTTTATCAGGAATTGAAATTCCAAGATATGGAGGAGCATGTCCTAGATGGAATGTTTATTCAGCTTTTACTAGGCCGGGAGTAATTCAAGCGGCCGTTAGTAAAATGACTAATGGAGAAAAATATGTGTGTATTGCAAGAACAGTAGAAAAAGGTGTTGGCAGGTACGGGCAATCTAAAAGTATTTTATCTATCGGTCTGGGTTGTGAGGCAAAATACGCTAAAGAGTTTGTTTATACTGAAAATTTGGATATATCAGATAAAAAAACAGAAATTCCTATAGGTGTTTCTTGCAGAACCTGCGATAGATTAGATTGTTCACAAAGAGCTTTTCCTCCATTACACAAGAAATTTGATGTTGATATAAACACTAGGGGCGTATCAGTTTATGTTAACGATAATAATTGATCGAATTATATGATAAAATTTATTATACCTGCTTTAGTTATTTTTCTTTTAATCCTTTTTTGGGAAAAAATTAGCGAAATAATCTACAAAAAATTTAAGCTTAAGATTAATTATATCGCATTAATTATACTAATTGTTTTTTTTGGTATAGTTGTGTCTTTACTGTATTTCTAAATTTTACAAATAAATCCAATGATAAAAATATTAAAAAAAAAATTAGAACAAGGAATAAGAGATCGGATTAAAAAAAACAAACAGATAATTTCTAAAAATATTGGGAATTTTTTTGATTGGGTTAAAGGAGCTGAATTGGTAGAACTAAAGAAATGCAATGTCGAGGAAGATCCAGTCAGACCAGAATTAGATAATGTTTTTCGAAGAAGTTATGGGAGAAAAATTTATGGTGTTAAATATGGTGGTGAAATTTATGCTGTTATGTGTTTTGCATATACAAATCAAATTCCTAAGAATGTAGAAGAGTTAGGAAAATTTAGCCATGATGCGTATTTACAAAGTGCTCAACGAGATCAAAATATTGGCAGGATTGCAATTGCCTATACTGTCTGGTCAAAAAAAAAAGGTGGGGGAAAATTAATTGTTAAAGAAGTGTTTAAAAAAATTAAAAAATCAAATCATTTAAATAGACTAATTACACTTTCACCGCTAACAGAAATGGCAACAAAATTTCACAGCAGAAATGGAGCTAAACTTTTACAAATTAATGAAACAACTCAAAATTTTGAATATAAGATTGTTTAAATATACAATCTTTTTTATTTTTATTTTAACATATAATTGTTTATCAATAGAGGTGGACAAAAATTTATATCATCATTTGCCTGACGGCACTTTTAGAAATCCTGAGGGATCTCCGAAAAGAGATGAAAATATTAAATGGTCTTACAAAATTTTTAACCAAGAGAAAAAAAAACTTGATATGACTGTTCCAAAAGATCATTTTATAAACAAAAATGTAGTATTATCTAATTTAAAAAAATTCCAAAATGATGATTATATTTTATGGATTGGTCATGCAACATTTATTATCAAATTAGGAGAAACAACAATTATAACTGATCCAGTTTTTTCTAAAAATGCTGGTCCATTAATATTTGGACCTAAGAGATTTACCAAACCAGCATTAGATTTAAATGAGATCCCTAAAATTGATTTATTTTTACTTACTCATAATCATTATGATCATCAAGATATGGCAACTATTAGGAAATTTCCTTTTAAAAAAGCAAAAGTTTTACTTCCGTTAAAACTTGGAAAATACTTTAGTAAAAATGGTTTCAAAGACATTAATGAAATGGATTGGTTTGATGAGATAATTGTAAATGAAAATTTAAAAATTACATTCCTCCCCGCAGTTCATTGGTCCAAAAGAAGTTTAACAGATACAAACAAATCATTATGGGGCAATTTTCTTATAGAATATAATAAAAAAAAAATTTTGTTTGCTTGTGATACTGGAATTGGTGAAATTTATAAAAAATTAGGAGAGAAATATGGACCAATTGATCTTACTTTTATAAATATTGGTGCATATAATTTTTATCCAATCATGCCTTATAAAGATAAGTCAGTTTATCACACAAATCCTGAGGAGGCACTTAGCATTGGAAGAGATTTGAATAGCAAAAAAGTAATAGGAATGCACTGGGGCACTTTTGTTTTATCTTTAGAACCCATTATGGAGCCCCCAATAAGATTTAAAGAAAATGCTGAAAAATTTGGTTATAAGAAGAAAGATGTAATTATTTTTAAAATTGGCGAATTAAGTAAATTAAAAGATATAGTTGAGTAAAATGAGTAATAAAAAAATTAGAGACATGGTCGGTTATGGTTCAAAGAGTAAAAAAATTTCTTGGCCTAAAAATGCAAAATTAGCTCTTCAATTCGTTCTTAATTATGAAGAGGGAGGGGAAAATTGTGTATTAAATGGAGACAAATATTCTGAAACTTTTCTATCTGAAATAATTGGTGCAAAAGCGATTAAAGGAAGAAACATGAGTATGGAGTCTATTTATGAATATGGATCAAGAGCTGGTTTTTGGAGAGTGGATAAACTTTTTAGAGAAAAAGAGATACCAGCAACAATTTTTGGAGTAGGATTAGCATTAAAAAATAACCCAGATGTTTGTGAAGCCATCAAAACAGGAAATTATGAAGTTGCAGCACATGGTTATAGATGGATTGATTATCAAAATGTCAAAAAATCTATTGAAAAAAAACATATGGAGCAAGCGATTAAAACGATAAAAGAAATATTTGGCTCAAGACCTCTCGGTTGGTACACAGGTAGATGTAGTCCAAATACAAGAGATTTAGTTTTTGAAGAAGGAAACTTTTTATATGATAGCGACGCTTATAATGATGATTTGCCTTATTGGGAGTTCAGAGGTAAAAAAAAACAACTTATAATTCCTTATACATTGGACAATAATGATATGAGATTTGCAACAAATCAAGGTTTTAATACTGGTGACCACTTTTTCAATTATTTAAAAGATAGTTTTGACACGTTATACAATGAAGGGAAAACCTATCCAAAAATGATGTCAGTTGGTTTACATTGTAGATTAATTGGAAGACCAGGCAGATTTCAATCATTAAAAAAATTTATAGATTACGTATTAACTTTTGATGATATTTGGATTTGTAAAAGAATTGATATAGCAAAACATTGGATCAAAAATTACTCATAAGAATATGAAAAATAAGGTTATTTTTAAAAACAACTTAATTGATCTTGCACAACCAAGATTAGGCACCAAGATCATTTTTAAAACTGATGATTTTTTTGCATCTGCCAATAGAATTATAAGTCAATCAATACCAATTTTTAAGGAAGGTGTTTTTGATAAAAATGGAAAATGGATGGACGGCTGGGAAACAAGGAGAAAAAGATCAAAAGGTCACGACTATATAATTCTAAAATTAGGTAAACCAGGAAAAATTAGTAAAGTAGATGTTGATACCTCTCACTTTAATGGCAATCAACCATCAATGATTTCAATTGAGGGAACAAACTCTTTTTCTAAAAACAAAAATTTTAAATGGCATACTTTACTTTCAAAAAAAAAAATAAAAGCTAATAGCCATCATTATTTTAATTTAAGAAATAATAAAATTTTTTCTCACATAAAATTTAATATTTTTCCAGATGGAGGTGTTGCAAGATTAAGGTTATTTGGTTCTATATCTAAAAATAAAAAAATTCTAAATAAGAAAATAAATCTTGCATCATTACTTTATGGGGCCTCAGTAGTTGCGTGTAACAATGAGCATTTTGGAAAAGCAGAAAATATATTAGCTCCAGGAAAAGCAAAAAATATGGGTGATGGCTGGGAGACTCGTAGACGAAGAAATAAAGGTTTTGATTGGTTAATTGTAAATTGTGTTGATGGTAAGGAAGTAAAAAATATTGAAATTTCAACTCATCACTTTAAGGGAAATTTTCCAAGTCACTGCTCTATTCAAGCAACTCATTTATCACAATCTAAAAAATTTAATCAAATTGTAAAATCCTCATCAAATTGGAAATATCTATTAAAAAAATCGAAGTTATCTGCAAATAAAACGCATACTTTTAAAAACATAATGATGAAAAAAGATAAAATTAATCATATAAAGATTAATATCTTCCCTGATGGCGGAATTTCTAGATTGAAAATTTTTGGAAAAGCCACATGAAAAATTTAAAAATTAAGCCAAAACTGATTACTAAAGACAATTTTAAAAATTATGGTGATATGATAACTACAGCGGATATTAAACCTTTAGAAATTAATAATGGCTATGCAAAAAGATATGACGGTATAGCCAAACTTGATACAAAAAAAGAAAATGGAGATTCTACAATTAGTATATTTTCTGCTTTAAAAAGATCTTTTCCAATGAAAATAGATATGATGGAAAAACATCCTTTAGGTAGTCAAGCTTTTATACCTATGAAAGAAACTATTTTTTTATCTTTTGTTGCACTTGGAGGGGACGAACCTGATCTAACACAAGTGGAAGCTTTTATAATTCCAAAAGGAATTGGAATTAATTACAATCCAGGGGTATGGCATTTTCCATTAATATCAACAGAGGATATGAATTTTTTGGTTGTTGATAGGAAAGGTAGTGGAAATAATCTTGTAATCCATAATTTAGTATCTGAAAATATCACTATAGATTTTCAATTTTAATGAGCGATATAACTATTCTTGGAATATTTGTAGCTGATATAAGTTTTTTAGGTGATAAAATTCCTGTGTCTGGTGAAACTATTCTTGGTGATGACTATAATATTGGACCAGGAGGCAAAGGGTGTAATCAAGCAATAGCTATTTCAAGACTTGGAGGAAAAGTAAATTTTATTTCTAAATTAGGTAGAGATGAATACGGAGAACTTGCTTTAAGTAAATTAAGAAAAGATAATATTGATACGTCTGATATTGTTATTTCAGAAAATCATAAGACAGGTGTTGCTGGAATCCATATTGATAGAAATACCGGCAAAAATGCAATAACTGTTATCAGAGGTGCACCGTCTAGTTTAAAGGTAAAAGAAATTAATATTGATAAAATTAAAAAATCAAAAGTATTTTTAACGCAATTAGAAGTTCCTTTAGATGTTACTTTACATTGTTTAAAGGTGGCTAAGGATAACGGATTAACAAATATTTTAAATCCAGCTCCTGCATGTGAATTAAAAAAAGAATTTTTTGAATTAGTTGATTATTTCACTCCCAATGAAACTGAGGCTGAATTTTACTCTGGTGTTAAAATTAATAATGAAATTGATGCAAAAAAAAGCGCAAACAAGCTTTTAAAAATGGGGATTAAAAATGTAATAATAACTTTGGGGGAAAAAGGTGTTTTCTTCTCAAATGGCAATGAAGAAATTTATATTAAAGCCATTCAGGCCAAAGCTATAGATACAACTGGTGCTGGGGATGCATTTAATGGAAGTTTTACATTAGCTTTAGTTAAAGGAAAAAAGATTAGAGAGTGTTTAGAATTTGCAAATAAAGTAGCTGGTTTATCGACTACAAGATTAGGAGCTGGTGACTCAATGCCAATTTTAAAAGAATTATAGATTGATTACTTAAAAGTAAAGCCCAACAACTTTTTTGTTATCGGGCTTTAAAATTATTTTTGATTATTTTTTAGATGATATAGCTAAATGAATAACTGCACCTAAAGATGCTCCAATTATCCATGCATATCCTCCTCCTCCACCTAAATTAGCGAAGAAATCATCAAGTCCCATGAATAAAATATTTGGCCATACGGTACCAACAGCTATATATCCTGAAAGTACCCAAGCTAACATTCCTTTTCCATTGAAACCACCGTTGTAATGATACTTGCCGCTCGGTGAGTCACTAAATAAATCATCAACATCTAATTTTTGCTTTTTGATTATATAGTAATCAGTAATCATTATACCAAATACAGGAGCTAGAATAGCACCTAATGTGTTTACAAATGGAAACATTCCCATTTGAGTGATTACCGCAACCCACAAACCTCCAATAATAAAACCAAAACCAGCAGTTATTAAACCACCAATTCTAAAATTGATTTTGCTTGGTATTAAGTTTGCAAGGTCATATGCAGGAGGTATAAAGTTTGCAACCATATTGATACCGACTGTTGCTGCAAAGAAAGCAAATGCCGCAACAATAGTTAATATAATATTGTCTACTTTAGCTACCATATCTGTTGGGCTTGCTACATATTCTCCAAAAATAGCAATAGTTCCACCTGTGATCATTAAAGTAATAAACGAGAAGAAAATAACGTTACCTACTAATCCCCAAAGATTTCCTTTTTTCATCTCATCTTCACTTTTAACAAATCTTGCAAAGTCACCAAAGTTGATTACTACTGCAGCAAAGTATCCTACCATGATCGAGAATACTGCAAGAAAAGCACCAAAAGTTCCTAAACCTTCAAAACCACCTGATCTTGATCCTCCAGAAAATATTTCACCAACTTCTGATAAAAGATTTCCTCCAGCCTTGAACCAGATTACTAGCATTAACAGAACCATAACTACATATACTGCTGGGCCTGCAAAGTTTAAGAATCTTTTTACAAGATCTATACCTTGCCAGAATAAGTAAACTTGAAACCCTGACACAAATATAAATGATACCCACATAACACCTGTCATTCCTAAGAACATTTCAGTGCCTGGGTTACCAGTAATAGCCGTAATTAAAAGTGCAACAGCAGTAGAAGCAGCATAAGTTTGTGCTCCATACCAGAACATAGCCACAAGTCCTCTTGCCATCGCAGGAAAGTTTGCACCAAACACACCCATACTTACCCTTGCAAATACTGGATAAGGTATTCCATGTTTTACACTTGGTTTCCCTGACAAATTCACAAGCCACATAATAAAAAAGCCAGCAAGTATTAATGCTAAAAATACTGCCCAACCATTCAATCCTGAAGCTAAAAATAATGATGCTGCTAAAGTATACCCAAATAAACTTTGAACATCATTTGCCCATACATTGAAAATTTCGAACCATCCCCAATTTTTCTTATTTGATGGAGTTGGTGCCAAATCTGCATTATAGAGCGATTTTGATTTACTCATTTTCCCTCCTATATTTAACAATGCGGAACCTTAATTAAATAGCATAGGATAGTCTAGCACTTTATGTAACATATAAGGCCAGATGTGTTCACCTTGAGCCAAAATCACAAAAAAGCTTATTTAGCGAACACATAAAATAAGATAAAGTACGGTAATGAAGAAAATTTTTTTAAGTTTTGTTATTTATATAATTTTAATTAATTATTCACTTTCAAATGAGAGAAAACTCCAACTAGATAAATTATTTGAGAATCTTCAAATCAGTGATGCATCTTTGTCTTTTGGAATTGAACAGAAAATTTGGGATTTATGGAGTACTCATCCATCAGATCAAAATTTAACACTAAAGTTAAGTGAAGGATCCAAATTAGTCAGAGAAAAGCAATTGATAAAAGCAAAAAAAATTTTTAGTGATGTAATTAAACTTGATCCAAAATGGGCAGAGGCATGGAATAAAAGAGCAACAGTTTTATATATGCTAGGCGAATATCAAGCTTCTCAAAATGATATTGATAAAGTTTTATTTTTAGAGAAAAGGCACTTTGGAGCATTAGCTGGACAAGGTTTAGTTAATATAAAACTTGAAAATTATGAAAAGGCTATTGAAAGCTATAAAAAAGCCCAAGAAATATATCCCGCAATGCAATCTCCAAAAATAATGATTGATCAAATAAAAGAATTAATTAAACGTGAACTTATTTGATATTTTATAGTTATAAACTTTGATAAGTTATAAATATTATTACTTTATAAAATTAAATTTTCTTAATACACTTATTAATTAAATGCAAAAAAATAATTGGAATTATCCTACTTTAATGTGGGTTGGAGATAATAGAGTTGAAGAACTAAATTTTGCTTGTGAAGCACTAGGTATAAGAAAAGCTCTCTTAGTCACAGATAACGGATTAAGCGAATTAGATATAATTCAAAAAGCATTGTACAGTCTAAAAACAAAGGGGATTGATGTCGAATTATATTCAGATGTAAAAGGAAATCCAACAGAAATTAATGTGAAGAATGGTGTAAAATGTTACCAAAAAAATAAATGTGATGGCGTGATTGCTTTTGGAGGAGGCAGCGCATTAGATGTCGGAAAAGCAATCGCATTTATGGTAAGTCAAACATTGCCCTTATGGGAATTTGAAGATATTGGAGAAAATTGGACTAAAGCAAATTTGGATATGATTTCCCCAATTATTGCTGTTCCAACAACAGCAGGCACTGGATCAGAAACTGGAAGAGCAGTTGTAATTTTAAACGAAGATACAGGCATTAAAAAGATTATTTTCCATCCAAAAATGTTGCCCTCTATTGTAATACTTGATCCTGTTTTAACTTTAGGGTTGCCCTCAAAAATTACAGCAGCAACTGGAATGGATGCATTATCACATAATCTAGAGGCTTATTGTGCACCAGGATATCATCCGATGGCAGATGGAATTGCCATAGAGGGAATTAGAATAATTAAAAAATGGTTACCAGAGGCATTCAAAAATGGCAACAACTTAGAAGCAAGATCCAATATGTTATCTGCTGCAAGCATGGGTTCGACTGCGTTTCAAAAAGGATTAGGGGGTATTCATTCTTTAAGTCATCCGGTAAATGCTTTGAATAATATTCATCATGGCTTATCCAATGCAATATTTATGCCTTATGTTTTAACATTTAATAAAGATGTTATTGAGGAAAAAATAATAAAACTTTGTAATTTCATAGAGTTAGATGATCGATCATTTGATGGATTTATTAAATGGATTTTAGATTTAAGAAAAGAATTAAAATTACCTCACAAATTATCAGAGGTGATTGATGATAAAGATCTATCAATAGATAAGTTATCAAAAATGGCATTAGAAGACCCGTCTACAAGCAGTAATCCAAAAAAATTGACTGAGAAAGATATGAAATTAATGTATCAACACAGTATGTCTGGCAAATTATTCACATGACTGATTTAAATATTTTAATTGTAGAAGGAAATAATCTAGAAGATAATCAGTTTTTTGTAAAAGCTGCTGGAGCTTCTTGCTCAGATAACTTAAAAAGATTAGTTCTTAAGCTAGAACCCTCTACTTCTATAAAAGTTATAAATCCTGGCTTAGACAATGAAACTAAAGAAGCTTTAAATAATATGAATAATTATGATGGAATAATTTTTACCGGTGGTGCTATGAGGCTCAACGATATGACAAATGAAATTAAAAAACATATAAATTTCGCAGCTAATTGTTTTAAATACAATAAAAAAATTTTGGCTATTTGTTGGGGATTGCAGATTTGCTCAACTGCTGCAGGTGGAAAAGTTTTACCAGGAAAAAATGGCGCACATATTGGAATTGCATCAGATATAGAAATTAATGAAAAAGGTAAAAAAAATCTTATTTTTAAAAATAAAAAAGTAAAGTTTACTTCACCTGCATTTAATTTTGATGAAGTCTGTAAAATACCTAAGGGTGCAATTTTGTTAGCCAGCGACAAAATAAATGATGTTATGGCATTGTATTTTAAAGTCGGAAAATCTGAAATTTGGGGTCTTCAATATCATCCAGATTATGAATATTGGCAGATGATAAATATTTCTAAGGGTAGAAAAGAGCGATTACTAAACAATAAATATTTTAAAAATGAGAGTGTTTTTGAAAATCATATGGACTTTTTACAAAATGAGGAAAAAAAATTAGATTTTACTAATAGAACATGTGAAGTTCGAAATTGGTTAGATATTTTAAAAAACTGAATAATTTTTTAATTAATGAAAATCTATTTTATCTATGTAACTTTTAAATCATTTGAAGAAGCTAAAAAATTAGGTGTTAAAATAGTCAAAAACAAACTTGCTGCTTGTGTGAATATCATTCCAACAATTTATTCAACTTATGAGTGGAAAAAAAAAATCTTTATCGAAAAAGAATGTTCAGTAATTATTAAAACTTCAAAATCAAAAGTAGAAAAAGCAATAAATTTTATAAAAATAAATCACTCATATGATTGTCCAGCAATTTCAGCTTTCCCAATAAAAAAAACTCATAAAGATTTTGAAAAGTGGGTTACAGATCAAACAAAATAAGGGTTTAAATTGTAATTTTTTATTATTACAATAAATATATGTGTGGAAGATATGTAGTAACTAACCCAGTATCAAAAACTGAAAAAATAATAAAATCTGCTATTCAAGTTCATGATAAAGAAAATTATAATGCACACCCTGGTCAAAAGTTACCTGTTATTAAGAAATATAAAAATGGAAATACATTAGAAAATCTTAAATGGGGTGTAGTTCCTAGTTGGGCAAAAAATAAAGATTTCAAAGCTTTAATAAATGCAAGGTTAGAAACTATTGACGAAAAAATTTCTTTTAAAAAATTAATCAAAAACTTTAGATGTGTTGCAATAGCTGATGGTTTTTATGAATGGAAAAGAGAAGATAGTAAAAAAACTCCTTTTTATTTTTATAGAAAAGACAAAAAACCGATATATTTTGCAGGCATTTATGAAAATGATGAATTTTGTTTAATCACAGATAGAGCAACAGAAGCTTTAACTCAGATTCATCATCGTCAACCTGTAATATTAAATCAAACTGATATAAATAAATATTTGAATTTAGAGTTACAAGGGCCTAAATTTTTAAAAGATTGTAAAAAACCAGAACTAGTATTTCATGAAATTTCCAAAGATGTAAATATTCCAACAAATAATACAGTATCACTGATACAAAATGTATCTAACTAAATATATGATTTTTGAGTATAATATTCTAATTTTTAAATAAAAAAATGTTAAATTATTTAATTCCATTCATTATTGTTATTCTTATAGTTGTTTTTATTCATGAATATGGCCATTATTATTTTGCAAAAAAATTTGGTGTTGGTGTAACTGATTTCTCAATAGGGTTTGGTAAAGAAATTTTTGGATGGAATGATAAATCTGGAACAAGATGGAAAGTTTGCTGGATACCACTAGGTGGATATGTAAAATTTTTTGGAGATAGAAATGTTTATTCACAGGCAGATCACGAAGAAATTTCACAGAAATATAGTGAAGATGAAAGAAAAAAATTATTTACACTAAAACCATTATATCAAAGATCATTAATTGTTTTTGGAGGACCTTTAGCAAATTTTATTTTAGCCTTGGTAATTTTTTTTTCAATCTATACTTTTGTAGGAAAAGATTTTACACCCGCTGTAATAAATGAGGTTGAAAAAGATAGTCCAGCCATGATTGGTGGACTTGAGAAAGATGACATAATTTTAGAAATTGACGGAAATAAGGTTAAAAGCATAATGGATGTTTCAAAATTTATAACAATTTCCACTGATGATATAATTGACTTTAAAGTAAAAAGATCTTATGACGAAATTATTCTCAAAATTAAACCAAAGATGGTTTTAGGCGAAGATAATTTAGGAAATAAAATTAATAGAAGAATTGTTGGTATAAAAATTGGAGCCTACAATAATCAGATTAATCATGTGAAACTTGGTCCTACTCAGGCAATATTTCATGCAGTTAACGAGGTATATTTTGTTAGTATTTCCAGTTTAAAATATATTGGGGGGATGATCCTTGGAAAGGCTGATACTTCTCAGCTAGGTGGACCAATTAGAATAGCAAAAATTTCTGGACAGGTAGCTGATATTGGCTTGTTGGCTTTTATTAGTATGATGGCTTACATTTCTATAAGTTTAGGACTTATTAACTTATTCCCAATCCCTATGTTGGATGGTGGGCATTTGATGTTTTATGCATTTGAGAAGATTTTAGGTCGACCATTATCTCAAAAAACACAAGAGGGTTTTTTTCGAATCGGAATGTTTATGTTGTTATCTTTGATGTTTTTTACAACTTTTAATGATTTAAAAGACTTAGGTTTATTAAATTAATATTTTTTGGTAAATGTAAAAAAACCCAGTAAAATCAACATTATTTAGATCTTTTACAATATATTGTGCTAATAAAAAATTAACACACTAAAATAAAGCTTGATTTATATAGGTTATTTTGAAAGATAGAAAAAAACCAATAAACCGGAGCTAAAATGAATAAAAAACAACTAGTTGTTAAACTTTCAGGAGCATTAAATTTAAGTAAAGCAGATGCTGAAAGAACTTTTGACACTATTACCAACACTATTTTGGATGCTTTAAAGGCAGATGACTCTGTAAAAATTGCTGGGTTTGGCACTTATAAAGTAGCAAAAAGAAAAGCTAGAGTTGGAAGAAACCCAAGAACTGGTGAGCAAATTCAGATCGCTGCATCTCAAAAGGTTAAATTCTTACCTGCAAAAGCTTTAAAAGAAGTTTTCAATAAATAATAAACTTTTAAACAGCCTTAATATTTTAAAAATAAGTATTAAGGCTGTTTCTATATGCAATTTCTGCATATCCAATTTTACTATTCAGCGTTAGTTTTTTGATTTTTTTAAAAATATAAATAATTTTTTTAATTGGAGGTATAATGAAAAAATTATTAAAAGTAATTATTACACCACTTATTAGTTTAATTTTTTTGTTAAACTTAAGTAGTGCAAGTATAGCAGAAACTACTGTTTCTGCTGAAGTGGGTTTTATATTCAACACTCTACTATTCTTAATTTGTGGATTCTTAGTAATGTTTATGGCAGCAGGTTTTGCAATGCTAGAGTCTGGTATGGTAACATCAAAAAGTGTGTCTGTTATCTGTGCAAAAAACATAGGTTTATTTTCAATTGCAGGAATCATG
This sequence comes from uncultured Pelagibacteraceae bacterium, assembly GCA_902629585.1. GTDB lineage: Bacteria > Pseudomonadota > Alphaproteobacteria > Pelagibacterales > Pelagibacteraceae > Pelagibacter. Next base: position 93,261 of record CACORI010000001.1, read on the forward strand.
TTTTGGTTAGTAGGTTATAACTTAGCTTACGGTATTCCAGAAGGTGGATATATAGGAAAATTCATACCATGGTCTGATTCAAGTGCAGTAGATACAGGTTATTCAGATGGTTCGGACTGGTATTTTCAAATGGTATTCTGTGCAACAACAGTTTCTATTGTTTCAGGTACGATGGCAGAAAGAATAAAATTATGGCCGTTTTTCGTGTTCGCTGCAATACTTTCTGGTATCATTTATCCAATTGTAATGGGTTGGCAGTGGGGTGGAGGCTGGTTAGCAGAATTAGGTTTTTCTGATTTTGCTGGTTCTACTTTGGTACACTCAACTGGAGGTGCAGCTGCTTTAGCTGGTGCTATGATTATTGGTCCTAGACTTGGAAGATTTACAAAGTCCGGAGCTCCAGCTCCACTTAAACCATTTGCTGCTTCATCAATTCCATTAGTTACCATAGGTGTTTTTATTTTATGGTTAGGTTGGTTTGGTTTTAATGGTGGTTCACAATTAGCTATGGGAACTGCTGATGATGCCATAGCAGTATCAACAATTTTTATTAATACATTTTTAGCTGGAGCTGGTGGTGTAATGGGTGCCGCTGTAGTTACAAGATTACATTTTGGTAAAACGGATGTAATTCAAATGCTAAACGGATGTATTGGTGGATTAGTTGCAGTTACAGCTGAACCATTAGCTCCTTCACCATTCTCAGCAATTTTAATAGGTGCTGTAGGTGGTTTAATCGTAGTTTATGGTACGAAACTATTATTCTCATTAAAAATTGATGATGTAGTAGGCGCAATACCGGCACACTTGTTTGCGGGAATTTGGGGAACATTAATCGTTCCCGCTACAAATTCTGGTGCAAATTTTAGCTCACAGTTAATCGGTGTATTAGCAGTAAATATATTTGTATTCATAATCGCTTATATTGTGTTTAGTACTATGAAAGCAACTATTGGCCTAAGGTTAAGTAAAGAAGGTGAAACCAAAGGTACTGATGTTACGGAAACAGGTGTAATTGCATATGCAATACGTGACTAATTGTTAACAATAAAGGGACTCTTTGCTCCTGTGTAATTCATAACATTACTCATCAAAGAGTCCCCCTAATATTCTCTCTTATTTGTTTATAAAAAAAAGTCCTTAAAGATTAAGGGCTTCTTTATTCATTTTGATCCCATAATTTTTTGTAATCAATAAACGGTGCTAGACCATAACTTGAATTAACATTTGTTAAATGGAGAGATAAACTTTTAATAGGAGATATACATATTTCATTTTTATATATCTCGTTGATATATTTTTCAAAAGGATCATGACGATCTAAGCAGGTTTTATGTAAGTTTTCCCAATATTTATCAATTAGAGATTTGCTTATCAAAAAAGTGCATAATGTTTTATTAATAGTTCTCCAGTGTCTTTTACTTCCAATCAGAATATTGGTTTTCTCATTATTCATATATAAATATGGATAATCAGAAGGACACATTAAAATATCCTTGCCAACTTGAGATGCTATTCTTTCATATGTCAAAATCATTTCATTAAGCATAGATTCAAAATGAAGATAATCATCCTCTAAAAATAAAATTAGATCCTCACCTTGGTTTTTTCCAATTTCAAAACTTTGAAGAAGACTGGCAAGATTTGAAAATGTTTCATGAGATTTTTGATCTTTGATTATTGATTCAAATTTTTTATGATCTAAAGAAATAATTTGAACATTCTTTTTTTCAGTTATTTCCTGTATCTTCTTAAGATTTTGCTCACTCGAATGATCATCAACAATTAAAGTATTTACATTTAAACTAGGATGTTTTTTTTTACAATAATCTATTGAAGTAATTAAAGATTTTATTGAGCGTTTAGAATACTCTATTTTTGCTTGTTCAAATAATCTTTTTTTATTTTGATCCCAAACCTCAACGTTAGTATTTACTCTTACAATTAAAAGAATTGAATTAACTTTCCTTGTAATTTTGACTTCACCTAAAGGCAATATAATTGATTTTTCATTAAATTTCGAAAGGTCTTGATTAACTTCCTTATCTAATGTTGGAACAGAAAATTTATTCTGATCGATTATTTCAAATCCTAAAATTTTACAAATTTTTATGAAAAGTTTTTTCATATATTTTTTTAAATTATGATATAAATATTTACAATATTATGACAATTAAATCATCTCAAACTCTAGTTTCAGAAGCCCTAAAGGAAATAAAAACTATTTCTTCAGATGAGGCACACAGCATGGCAAATGAAAATCAGTGCAACCTTATAGATATAAGAGATGTGAGGGAATTGCAAAAAGAAGGCCAAGTTGAAGGGGCCAATCATATTCCAAGAGGAATGTTAGAATTCTGGTTAGATCCAGGTAGTGTTTATTTTAAAGATGGTAAACTTGATATGAATAAAGAAATGGTTTTATTTTGCGCTGGTGGATTAAGATCCGCTCTAGCAGCTAAATCTTTAAAAGATATGGGCTTTAAAAAAGTTTCTCATATTGATGGTGGTTTTAATTCCTTAAAGAATAGTAAATTTAAAATTATTTAAGAAAAATATTCATCTAAAGCATATTCTAATCGATCTTGACCCCAAAAAATTTTTTGATTAACAACAAATGTTGGAGCTCCAAATATATCGTTATTAAAGGCATTATCTGTTAATTTTTTTAGTTTATCTTTTATTTTTTGTTCTTGAATTCTTGTATAAAATTCATCTTTATTTAACCCTATTTGTTCAATAATTTTAAAAATATTTTTCTCATCAGAAATGTCGATATTATCTCTCCAATAAAAATTAAAACAAATATTTCAAATTTTTTTCTAAAATTAAATAACCACGCATTAAATCTAAACTATTTATTGGAAATTTAGTATTCCACTTAAAATTTATATTATTTTTAATTGCAACAAGCTCGCAATCATTTTTCATATTTTTCATTTTTCTTTCATTAAATGCAGGAGCAGTTATTCCCCCAAGTTTGTGAAGCCCACCTAAAAGAATTGGTTTATAATTAATATTAATTTGTTTAACAGAAGATTGTACTTTCAATTTTTTATAAGCTAGGTATGAATAAGGACTTATAAAATCAAAGTAAAATTGAAATTCTTTAGTCATAAAGACTAATGCTTTTGGCATAAAATATTCTAATTAACCAATAAATAAACAAACCTATTGGTCCAATTAAATATGTAATTATTAGTGGAATTATAAGAAGAAATTTATTTATATAAAATTTTTGTGAGTCTTTTACTATCCAACCACCTGTAAAAAGATTTATGGAGATAAAATGAATCCAAAACATAATTAGAAAAGTATTATCTGAAAATAATTCTGAAATATCACCTATACCAAAATATAAATTAAAATTTCCAATAAAATCATATGAATTTAGATAAGATTTATAAAGTACAAAAATATAAGTTACGCTAAGTATGAAAATTGGAAAAATAGAAGTGATTAAATATCTACATAAGTGAGATTGAGGAAAAAAAACTAAAATTAGCCAAAACGGAAGAATACCTAAATTCACCCAATAGTAGAGCATTTCAATAGTAAAATAATTATAAATTTGTTCGATCATTTCTAAATATATTATATTAAATCTATTTATGATTCCTATAAGAAAGAAAAAAAAAACTTTAAAAGTTACAGTTGAAGAAATGAGAAACTTTGCGTTTTCATATGTTGAAAAATATGCACCCTCTAAACAACAACTAAAGACATATTTATTAAAGAAATATCTCAAAAACTCTGGACTTAATATTAAAAAACAAAATATTTCAGACTTGATAGAACTTGTTTTAGAAGATTTGGAAAATAATAGGTTTATTGATGATAAGTTTTATTCAGACATCAAAGCTAAGAACATGATACAAAGAGGCAGTTCAATCAATAAAATCAGAAATTATTTAATAAGCAAAGGAATTAAAAGTAATTTTATTAAAGATACAATTTCTCAAATTCAGGATAAGAATTCTGATCAGGACTTTTATTCTGCAATAAAAATTTGTAAAAAAAAAAGAATTGGACCAGCTAGAACAGAGGATAACAGACCTTTATTTTATAAAAAAGATATCTCTCTTCTAGCAAGAAATGGATTTGATTTTGAAACCTCAAAAAAAGTTATGGAAATAGAAAAAAATGATTACCTTAATATAATTAAATTACTTTAGTTTTTTATTTTTTTCTTCCTTCACAAGAATTTCAATTTTTTTTTTTACATAATTTTTAACAAATATAAAAATTAGTAGCCCAAAAATAGATACTGAAATAATTATTATTAATATTACTCTTAACTGTTCGTCCATTAAAGAATATTTTTACTTTTTAAAATTAAACTTGGATTTTTGAAATTCTTTTTACCATATAAGATTTCATTACCATCAAAATCTGTAATTTTGCCACCAGCATGTTTTAAAATTGCATGTCCAGCAGCGATATCCCACTCACATGCTCTTGGCTCTGCTACATAACCATCATATTCACATGATGCAACCACACAAAATTTAAGAGAACTTTTCATCCGAACATAATTTTTTACATTTAATAATCTATGTATTTTTTCTATCTCAGGCTTTATATTGTTTGAGTAAGAGACAAATTTAATTTTGCTTTTATCAAAATTATTGGAGTGACCTAGTTTAACAGACTGTTGATTAATAATTTCAAAAGCAAAGCCTTCACCATGTGAATAAAACATCCTATTTTTTGCTGGAGCATAAATTAAACCAGCTTCTGGTCGTTTATTAATTATTAGGCCTGCGTTGATAGTAAATTCATCAAGATTATTAATATAGTCATATGTTCCATCTATTGGGTCAATTAGCCAAAAATCATTTAAATCATTTATTGATTTGTTTTCAGATGTCTCCTCTGAGATAATGGGAATATTTGGTGTTAATCTCCTTATTTTTTCTGTGATGATTTTGTTGACCTCTAAATCACCATTACTGACAGGCGTGTTATCTGATTTAATTTTCTTTATAAGTCCTTTATTTCTAAGCTCTAATGAAATTTTCCCTGCTTCTAAAAAAGTATCAATTAAATTTTCGATAATTCTTTTAAGATGTATTTTATCCATTATATTTTTTTAATTCTATATTTTCTGCGTTTATTACTTTTTTACCCACGTTTTCAAAATTAACTGTCACTTTACCCTTTATAATAGATTGTATCTGTCCTATTCCCCATTCTTTATTATTAGGGTTGATAACTTTGTCGCCTGGCTCAAAATCATAAATCATTAATTTACCTTATATTAGAAATCAGTATAAATACCATCAAATGAATAACATTATAAATTCAATTGGAATAAATAAAAAACCCTCAGATACCAAGGTAGTAGTTGCAATGTCTGGTGGAGTTGACTCCTCAACAGTAGCTGGGATGATGAAAAGAGAAGGTTATAAGGTAATTGGAATTACTTTAAAACTGTATGATGATAATAAAGAAGTTTCATCATCAAAACAATGTTGTTCAGGACAAGATATAATGGATGCTAAAAGAGTGGCAAATAAATTAGATATAGATCACAAAATTTTATATTATCAGAATAAATTTAAAGAAGGTGTGATAGATAATTTTACGGATAGCTATTTAAAAGGAGAAACACCTATTCCATGTGTTCAGTGTAACCAAACAGTAAAATTTAAAGATTTATTCGAAGTTTCTAAGAATTTAAAAGCTGATGCAATGATAACTGGTCATTATGTAAAAAGTATAACAAATGATGGTCAAACTAATATGTATAAAGCGATTGATGAAAATAGAGATCAAAGTTATTTTCTTTTTAATACCTCTAGAGAACAATTGAATTATCTGAGATTTCCTCTAGGAGGATTGTTAAAAAATGAAACTAGAGAAATCGCAAAAAAATTACAATTGAATGTAGCAGATAAACCAGACAGCCAAGATATATGCTTTGTTCCTAATGGAGATTATGTTTCTGTTATACAAAAATTTAGACCAGATGCTTTAAAAAAAGGGAATATAAAAAATTTAGAAGGAAAAGTAATTGGAATACATGATGGGATAATTAATTTTACAATTGGTCAAAGAAAAGGAATTAAGGTTTCTGATAAAGAGGCGCTATATGTAATCAAAATTGACTCCAAAAAAAATGAAATTATAGTTGGTCCTAAAAATAAATTAGGTAAAAAAAATATTTTTTTAAATAAATTGAACTTGTTAGTTGATAAAAAAGAGTTTAATTCTGATATTTTTGTAAAGGTCAGATCAACTGGCAAGCTTTTAGATGCGAATATAAAATTTGACCAAAAAAATAATGCTGAGGTAAATCTGAAAAATTCTGAAGACGGGATTTCACCTGGTCAAGCTTGTGTTTTTTATCAAAAAGATTCTCTTGGATATAAAGTACTAGGTGGTGGATGGATTAATGATTAATTATTTTTTTCCACATTAAAGCTGATAATAAGTAATAAAATAATAATCCTGCGAAATAATTCCATTCAAGTATATAATCTACTTTGCTTGGTAAATTAAATATTAGTAAAATAAATAAAACTGAAATAGATATTAGTAAAATAAGAATAACAAATAATAATTTAATATTTATTATATACGTTTTACAATAAATATTTAGAATATTTTTATTTTTAAATAAATTTAAAGACAATAGAAATTGTGCAATAACTTCTGATAATATAAACGAAATAATTATTAATTTTCTCATTAAGTTAAACGCTTTATTGTCTATTTCCATCCCAAGAAATAACACGTGAAAAAAAAGAAATATTGCTGACAATATACCAAATAAGTAAAATTTGTTATTTCTTATATTTAAGATTTCTCTTAATAAATGATTATAGTGCCTCCAATATAAAAACATTATAATTACGCTTATAAACAATAGGGGCTTAAATATTAAATTTATTGGAAACCTTTTTACTATATTACTTATAGAAGCCTCACCATAGATAAAAGGGTTGATTGCAACTTGCGAACCTAATGTTGAAATATCTTTTAAGTGATAAAGAAATTCATGGTAGTAGGGAAAAATCTCATAAAAATTAAAATATTTATAATTTTTAATACATGTTTCATCTTTTTCCTCAGAAAATTTAATTTTAACTTCAATATCTTTGTTCTTAAATTGTGGTTTTATCTCATTATTAACTGTAAAAAAATTTTTTTTGTCTTTAAAAACCTTACCATCAACTTTATAAAAAAATTCATATTTGTTTTTAAAACAATTTCCTAATTTATTTGAAAATTTAATAAGACCTAATTCTGGACCACTTAAACACTTTGTTAAATTTTTTGAACAGTCTATTTTTTTACTTAAGATACCTGAAATTTCAACTTTTTCGTCATAAATTCCTTTATTAAATTTAAAATTGGCTAAAGTATTTTGTAACCAAAGGGAGCCAATTAAAGATAAAAGAGAGAATATAAATAATGCGAGGGAAAGTTTTCTGATTAAATTGATTCTATAATTTAAAATCATCAACGCAGAAATTATTTTTTCTTATTCTTTCTCTTAGCTCTTCTCTTTTTTGAGCCTTGTTTTCTACGGCCTCTATGTTTTTTCGGATAACCCATTATTTCCTTAAGTTATAATTTAATTGAAATTATGTCCGGGATATAGCATTGTCTTAATAACATATCAAATTTTTTTTATGAGCAAATCGTTTAAGACATTTTTAAAGCATACTGCAAAAGATTTTCATAACCAATCAGTCAATCCTCCAGTAGTTAGAGCATCAACTATTATTTTTAAATCAATGAAACATATAAGAAAAACTCAAGCTAAAGCAAAAATAAACCCTACGGGAGGTCACTACGATTATGGAAGACAGGGTACATCTACGACTTATATTCTACAAAAAATTTTAACTAAACTTGAGGAAAGTTATCATGTCTTTACAACTCCAACAGGATTTGGAGCAGTTTTTTTGGCAATATTCAGTGTTACACGTCCTGGAGATGAAATTATTGTCTCTGATCCAGTTTATAGTCCAACAAGATTACTTACAGAAAAATTTTTAAGAGAATTTGATATTAAAACAATTTTTTATAATCCAAGTGATTTAAATACTTTAAAAAAAAATATTACAAAAAAAACCAAATTAATATTTGTTGAAAATCCTGGTAGTAATACATTTGATTTTCAAGATCTTGGAAAAATATTATCGATTGCAAAAAAGAATAAAATTTTGACAGCTATAGATAATACCTGGGGAACACCTTATTTTTTAAAACCGATAAAGCTTGGTTTTGATATGTCGATTGTATCAGCCACCAAATATTATTCTGGTCATTCAGATGTAATGGGAGGAAGCTTGGCAGTTAATAAAAAAGTATTCTCAAAAGTTAAAAATGCAGAAAGAATTACAGGATTAAGGCTTGGTCCTGATGATGCTTATTTAATAACTAGAGGTCTTCGAACTCTTGATGTTAGATTAGACCGTCATAGAGAAAATGCCAAAAAAGTTGCTGCATTTTTGTCAAAAAACAAAAAAATTAAATTGTTATATCCATACAAAAAAGATTCTAGCAATTTTAGAATGTGGAAAAAGTATTATTCTGGTGCCTCTGGTTTAATGGGTTTGAAAATTAAATCCAAGAATATTAACTCAGTTAGAAAATTTGTAAATTCCTTGAAACTTTTTGGTTATGGTTATAGCTGGGGTGGTTTTGAAAGTTTAGCTTTACATCAAGAATTCAGAGAAACTGGAAGCAGAAGATATATGAATTTATCAAATGATGAGCATTTAGTAAGATTACATATCGGACTTGAAGATCCAAATGACTTAATAGAGGATATTAAACAATCATTAAGACATTTGAAATGATATCAGAAAAATTTTTTAGATCTAAAACCGCAGTGGTTACATTATTTGCTGCTTGTTTTGTTGTTTTAATTTCTCTTGGGGTAAGACAAGTTTTTGGTTTATTTTTTATTGATTTCAATGAAAGCTTAAATATCAGCAACACTGCTTTTGGATTTGCTATCGGAATGCAAATGTTAATGTGGGGTCTAACAGGACCAATTTTTGGTGCAGTGGCTGACCGATATGGTGGTCACGTAGCCATAATTTCTGCATTTATATTTTATACCTTTGGCATATACTTTTTATTTACAGGGCCAAACACAGGAATTTTCTTTCAAATTCATATGGGTTTATTAATTGGTATTGGTCTAGGAGGTACTGCCATAAGTATTCCTATGTCAGTTGTCGGCAAACATTTTCCATTATCGACAAGAACAATTGCAATGAGCTTTGTGACTGCTGTCGGCTCTTTTGGTTATTTTCTTTCTCCAATTTTTACTAACTATTCTCTAAGTGAATTTGGTTGGAATTATACCCTATTTATATTTTTTTTATTTTTAATTTTAGGTTTAGTAGCTGCTTATTTTGTACGATCTCCATCTAAAACTGAAAATATAGAAAAAAAATCAGATCAAAGTTTTAAAGAAGCTCTCTCTGAAGCATTTAAAACAAAAAGTTACATTTTATTAGTATCAGGTTTTTTCGTTTGTGGATTTCATATTACTTTAGTTGGAACGCATGTACCTAAATATGTAATTGACAGGGGTTTAGAAGATTGGACCGCAGCAGCAATTTTATCATTAATAGGTCTTTTTAATATTTTTGGATCTCTATTAAGTGGTTATCTATCTGCAAAAATGAGTAAAAAAATTATTTTAAGTGCAATTTACTTTTTAAGAGGCGTTTCAATAGTTTTCTTTATTTTTACTCCTGCCAGTAATATTTCAGCATTCATATTTGGCGCAAGCTTTGGATTTTTATGGTTATCAACAGTACCAGCAACAAGTGGAATAGTAGCACACCTTTTTGGAACAAAATATTTAGGTTTATTATATGGTTTAGTATTTCTAAGTCATCAAATTGGATCATTTTTTGGAGCATATTTGGGAGGCTTGTTTCATGATATTTATGGCTCTTACGACTATGCGTGGTATTTGGCAATTGCGTTATCAATTTTTGCAGCAATAATCCATTTACCAATTAAAGAAGAACCAGTTTTAAGATTAAGAACAGAGTAAATTGAGCAAACAAAATCAATTATCAGATATTCATAAATCAAAAAAGCCCTATATAATTTATAAATCTCATAATGGATTTGATTTATATACAGAATTTTCTAAAAAAATTATTTTAAACAATAAAAATATTAAAAAATTTTTAAACAAGAAACCAAAAAAATTTTTAAAAAAAACAGATTTATATATTGGTTTTTTTGGTTATGAATTATTGAATAATCTTATTGGTATACGATTACCAATACAAAAAAAAATTAATTTTCCTAAAGGTATCTTTTACAAACCCGAAAAAAAAATAAGTTTATCAAATAATTTAGAATATAGACAAAATAAAAAAAAAAAATTTAATAATCGTTTTAAAATTAATATTGATAGAAAATCTTACTCAAAAATTTTTGATAAATTTAAAAAAAAAATTAGAAGTGGTGATACCTATCAAATAAAGATATGCACTAAATATAAGACTAAATCAAAGATAGATCCATTAGATTTTTTTTGTAGGTTATCTCAAACTAATTTAGCTCCAGAGGCTTTTTTAATAAGAGATACAAACTATTCAATAATCAGTTGTTCTCCAGAAAATTTAATTACAAAAAAAGGCTCTTTGATTACTACAAAACCTATTGCAGGCACTGTTAAAAAAAGTGAAAAAATGAATAAAATTAAAGCTTTAAAATATTTTAGAAAAAATATTAAAGAAACTAAAGAACATAATATGATAGTTGATATGGAAAGAAACGATCTATCACGAATTTGTCAAATCGGAAGTGTCAAATTATCCATGGCAAAAATTGTAGAGGAATATAAAGATCTATTTCATTATGTCACATTAATAAAAGGTAAACTAAAAAATAATATTTCTAATCTTGAAATAATCAAAGCTATGATGCCAGGTGGTTCAGTAATTGGTTGTCCTAAGATTAACACTTTAAATCTTCTTAATCATCAAGAGAAAGAAAATAGAAATATTTATACCGGAAGCTTTGGGTTTCTAAAATTTAATGGAGACATGCGTTTCAACATTATTATTCGGTCAATTTTAAATTACAAAGATGTTTCAGAAATTTCTGTAGCCTCAGGAGTTGTGGTGGATAGCAATGCTAACCATGAATTTAATGAAAATTACATAAAAGCTAAAGCCTTAATAGATTTGTTTAAATGATATATATAATCGATCATAATGACTCTTTTACTCACAATGTAGTTCATCAATTTTCATTATTTGATAAAGTTGTTTGTGATAATTACAATAAAATCAATAAATCAAAACTTGAAAAAGCTTCAGTAATTGTTTTTTCACCTGGTCCTGGAAATCCAAAAAATTATCCGATTACATCTAATATTTATAAAAAATATAAAGGAAGAAAAAAAATTGTTGGTATTTGCTTGGGATTTCAACAAATATTATATTGCGAAGGAGCAAAAATTATTCAACAAAAAAAATTTATCATGGCTTCCAATCTTATGTAAGAGTTATCAACGATAAGTCATTATTTAAAAAAGGGACAAATTTTAAAGTTGGTCGTTATCACTCTTTAAGATTAAATGAGCCTTTTAAAACCAAAGATTTTGAGATAACTATGAGATGCATAAAATCAAATATAGCTATGTCATTTGAAAATAATAAAGATAAAATTTATGGATTTCAATTTCACCCTGAGTCATTTTTAACAGTCAATGGTAACCTACTTATTAAAAAAATCTTATCTACTTAAAAATCTTAAAGAAGTTAAATTTCAAGATTTGTGGGGAGATCATGGAATTTTTACTACAATGTGGATTTTTGGAAATCCACCAAAAATTTTATTTTTTGATAATCATATAGGAAATTTAATTTTTTCATTGAAAAAATATCATATTAAGAAAAAATCTTTAAAAAAAGATATTGTTCAAACTATAAATAAGAACTTATCAAAAAAGATTAACTACAATCACCTTTTAAGAGTTGCAATTAACAAAAAGATAATCTCCATATCTTTAAGAAAAAAACTTTCACCAAAATTAGATTTCACTCTTAAATTTAAAAATTTAAAACGTGATAGGCCAGAATACAAAAATCTAAAATACAAAAAAATATTGTCACAACTAAAAAAAATTGATAACTCAAGATCAGATATCGGAATTATGTATGAGAATAAAATTTTGGAGACAGGAACTTCAAATTTACTTTTTATTAATGATAAAGGAGTTTTTACTCCTAAAAAAAATTATTACCAGGGCCATACTTATAAATATTTTAAAACAAAAATAAAAAATATTATTAAAAAAGATATCTTTTTAAAAGAATTAAAAGATTATGACGAAATATTACTTCTTGGTTCAGGAAAGGGTGTGACATCTGTAAAAAAAATTAGTCAGATAAACTGGAGGAGAAAAAGTTTAAAAAATTATAAAATTTTTCTAGGTCAATACAAATTAGCAATTAGAAAATGCAAAAAATATAAATTTTGAAATATGAAAGACCCAAATAATCCATGTTTGTTTTGTAGTATTAAAAAAGATGATATAGTTCATGAAAATCATTTGTCATATGCTAGCTATGACTCCTATCCAGTTACAAAAGATCATTGTTTGATAATTCCAAAGAGACACATAAAGAATTATTTTGATTTAAATAATGAAGAACTAATTGCATGTAATGATTTAATAAAGATAATTAAAAATGAAATTTTAGAAAAAGACAAGTCAGTTAAAGGATTTAATCTTGGTACGAATATTGGAAAATTTTCAGGTCAGTCTATTTATCATTGTCATTTACATTTGATTCCTCGAAGAGAAAAAGATGTAGACAATCCTCAAGGAGGAGTTAGATCTGTTATTCCCAATAAGCAACACTATAAAAGAAAAATTTAGCTTGTTATTAAAGAAAAATTGGACAGAGTAAGTAATTGATCTATTTTTTTAAATAGATTAGACATATTCTAAAAATATTAAAAATATAATAACATAAGGCGGATATGTTACAAACGAACCCATTTTCAATTTTGGCCGAAACTATTCCTACTATTGCAATGCAAAGCTTTATAATAGCTATGATACTTTTAATTGCTATTGGAACAATCGTTCAAATGATCCATCATAAAAATCTTACATATTTTTTTAATAATGCAAAAAAGGCTAAGTTGTCAGCAACTAAAGAGCTGGGTATTGGAGAAAAAACTTCAATCATTGCGAAAACAACCGTGGTAGATATTGGAACAACATCTGAGTTAGGGTTTGGAAAAAGAAGATTAGCCCATGTTCTTGGAATGTATGGTACAATTTTATTCTGGGTATCTTCATCAGTCTTAGTTTTTTGCTATACAGGAGTTGGTAAATCTGACTCAGTAACTTGGTCTTTATTATGGCATGTAGGAGCTATTCTTACTTGTATTGGTGGTTATTGGTTTTGGTTTTTTTTAAGAGTAGACGTTTCTGCTGAAGCTCACCCTTGGTACAGAATTATAAAAGCTGATTTATTTGTATTAGCTTTATTAGCTTGCTCAACTTTTGGTTTAGCGTGGTCATATACTCAATTTAATAATCAAATAGGTCTGTCATATTTATTTTTAATTTTATTTATTGCCTCTAATTTAATCTTATTTGGAGGTGTGTATTGGTCCAAGTTCGCACATATGTTTTACAAGCCAGGTGCTGCAATACAAAAAAATCTAGCTGAAGCTGATGGATCAAGAGATAATTTACCACCACCAGCTGATGCACCTGAACAATTTGGCCTAGGTATAAAAAGAGAAGAGCCAAAACACTATTAATATGTTAATAGAAAAAGGAGAAATATAAATTATGTCAACTTTTGTATACATGACTAGATGTGATGGCTGTGGTCACTGTGTAGATATCTGTCCTTCAGATATTATGCACATAGATGAAAATATTAGACGCGCAAAAAATATTGAACCTAACTTTTGTTGGGAGTGTTATTCGTGTGTCAAAGCTTGTCCAAATCATGCAATCGATGTAAGGGGTTATGCAGATTTTGCACCAATGGGTCATAGCGTAAGAGTGAGAAGAGAAGAGGAAAAAGGCACTATATCATGGAAAATAAAATTTAGAAATGGTACAGAAAAAAATTTTGTATCACCAATAACGACTAAACCTTGGGGAAAATTTATTCCAAAACTCGCAGAAGGTGATAAACCAAACCAAGGAGAAATAAATTCTCAAAGACTTTATACAGAGCCAGAGGGCTTAAATACTAATCAAGAATTACCATCAGTGCCAAAAGAAAAGTTTAAAAAAGGGGTCTATTACTAATGGCAAAACATAAAACTCATTATGAAGAGTGCGATGTATTAGTTGTTGGTGGAGGAATGGCTGGAACCGGTGCAACTTTTGAAGCTAGACATTGGGGAAGAGATCTTAAAATTGTTTGTGTTGAGAAAGCCAACATAGACAGAAGTGGAGCAGTTGCTCAAGGGCTTTATGCAATCAACTGTTATATGGGAATGCAATGGGATGAAAACCAGCCAGAAGATCATGTTAGATATGCAAGAAACGATCTAATGGGTATGGTAAGAGAAGATTTAGGATATGACATGGCTCGTCATGTTGACTCAACCGTACACATGTTTGATGAATGGGGTCTTCCAATGATGAAAAATGAAAAAACAGGAAGATATTTGCGTGAGGGTAAGTGGCAAATAATGATTCATGGTGAAAGTTATAAACCAATTGTAGCTGAAGCAGCTAAAAAATCTGCAGATAAAATTTATAATAGAATTATGATAACTCATCTTTTAATGGATGAAGCACGAGAAAATAGAATTGGAGGTGCGGTTGGATTTAATATGAGAACTGGTGATTTTCATGTTTTTAGGTCAAAGACAGTAATTGTAGCAGCAGGAGGAGCTTCACATATTTTCAAACCAAGAGCAGTTGGTGAAGGTATGGGAAGAACTTGGTATGCTCCATGGAGTAATGGTTCTGCATACGCTTTACCTATCGCTGCTGGAGCAAAAATGACTCAAATGGAAAATAGAATTGTTCTATGTAGATTTAAAGATGGTTATGGTCCAGTTGGAGCTTATTTTTTACATTTAAAAACTTATACTCAAAATGCTAATGGAGAAAATTACGAGAAAAAGTGGTATGATCAAACCAAAGAGCTTGTTGGTGAATATATTGATCACCATCCAACACCAACTTGTTTGAGAAATCATGCTTTTATACAAGAAGTAGCAGCTGGAGGTGGACCAATTCACATGGTTACTACTGAAGCCTTCCAGGACCCACATCTAGAGACAGTTGGTTGGGAAAACTTTTTAGGAATGACTGTTGGTCAAGCTGTTGTTTGGGCTTCTCAAAATATTGATCCAAAATATACTAATCCTGAACTAACGACTTCTGAACCTTATGTAATGGGTTCTCATGCTACTTGTTCAGGTGCATGGGTTAGCGGTCCTGAAGATTTATCACCTCCTGAATATTTTTGGGGTTATAATAGAATGCTGACTATAGATGGTTTATTTGGAGCAGGAGATACTGTAGGTGGGAGTGCACACAAATTTTCTTCTGGTTCATTTACTGAGGGAAGATTAGCCGCAAAAGCAGCTGTAAAATATATTGAAGATGAAAAAGCCAAAGATATAAAAGTTTCTGATAAACAGTGTAATGATTTCAAAGAGGCTGTATACAAACCTCTTGATAATTATACAATAGCTCAAAATGAGATCACAGGTGGAACTGTCTCACCTAGTTATATCTCTCCAATCCAAGGACTACAAAGGCTTCAAAAAATCATGGATGAGTATGTAGGCGGTATCACATCAAACTATATGACTAATGGAAATATGTTAAAAAGAGGTTTAGAATTATTGGAATGGTTACAGGAAGATTTAGAAAACATAGGGGCAGAGGATTATCACCAACTTATGAGAGCTTGGGAGCTAAAACATAGGGCTCTTACATCTCAATGTGTTACAGAACATACTTTATTTAGAGAGGAAACCCGTTGGCCTGGTTACTATTACAGAGGAGATTTTATGAAACTTGATGATGAAAACTGGCATTGTTTAACTGTCTCAAGGAGGGATCCTAAAACTGGAAAATTCTCATTGGAGAAAGTACCAGTTTATCATATTGTCGATGAAAACGAGAAGAAGAAAGCTTCTTAAAACGTAAAATATTTCATTTTTAGTTATGGATCTATTGTCTAAATCTGATGAGGAAATTTTTGAAATCGGGAGACCGTTTTGGAATAATTTAGTTAAATCCTCAAATTTGAGAGATTATGGAGGATTTACTAGAGATTTCTCTACACAGATGCTTTTTGGAGCGAATGAAGTCGAATTAGGAAAACAGTGGGCCAATAATAAGCTTATTACCAACTTGAATGAGACTTATGAGCCATTTGGAACACTAAGGAGAGGAGAGCATATTACAGTTCTTATTAAGCAAACTAATAAAGAAATCCCAGGTGAATTTCTAGGTAGGTTGGTTTTGGGTGTTGAGGACGAACAGATAAAAGTTTTTGGAGCAACGATTTATTAAATTCAAAATATTTTTTTAATTTAAGTTTGACAATTTTTTCTCTGGTGTTATTGAGGAATTAATGCACCTTTCAAATATAAAAAAAATACCTCAAAAAATTTTAAATAATAAATCAACTTTTATAAAAACGGGAATTTTTTCAGCAATAGTTACTTGCTGGGGTGTGATAATAGTTGGAACTTTTTTAACTTTTAAGTAAGTAAAACTTAAGGTTCCATTTTTAAATGGAAGTATTTTTACCAATAGCCCAAGTTTATATCAGCCCCCTTGAGATAATACTGCTCAGCGCACTCGTAGGTATTTTATCTGGATTATTTGGGGTAGGTGGAGGTTTTTTAATGACACCTTTTTTAATATTTCTAGGGGTTCCTCCTGCATACGCTGTAGCTAATGAAGCTAACAATATACTGGCAACTTCAGTTTCTGGATCAACAACTCATTATTTAAAAAATACTTTAGATTATAAAATGGGTTTTATGATTGTTATTGGTGGTGCTGCAGGAACTTTACTAGGCATATATACTTTTACATATTTCAAGGATATTGGAAAAATAGATACAGTAATTTCACTTGCTTATATGTATATTCTTGCAATTATTGGAACACTTATGCTAGTTGAAAGCTTGGGTGAAATAGATAAAGCCAAAAAAAATATAGTTATTAGAAAAAAACTTCATGTTCACTATTGGATTCATGGTCTTCCTTTTAGAATGCGTTTTCCAAAATCAAAATTATATGAAAGTGCTTTCACACCAATTGTTATCGGATTAATTGTAGGTTTTATTGCTGCAATAATGGGTATTGGTGGCGCATTTATTTTAGTTCCAGCAATGATATATATTATAGGAATGCCAACAAGGTTAGTGCCAGGCACATCATTGTTTGTGACAATTTTTGTAAGTGTTATAGTTACTTTCTTACATGCATTTAATTATGGATCAATTGACTTAGTGTTAGTTTTAATGCTTGTTGTAGGGTCAATAATTGGAGTTCAAACAGGTCAAAAGATTGGTCAATCTATTGAGAGCTCAGGATTAAAGGCTTTATTAGCTTTATTGTTATTAATTGTAGGTATTGCAATTGCCTATGATACATTTTTTGTAGAACATGTTTTAAATGGAGTTACAAAAATAAATCAAAAGGATTTAACTCCTTTAGCTATACTTGTAAAAAAATTTTCATCAGAAACACCAATAGCATACGGATTATTTTCTATTTTTTTTGCCGTAGCTTTGGGAGTGGCGGCAGCTTTCATAAGAAGATTTCTCTCTGATTTAAGAAAAAAATATTTTAATAAAGACTCAAAACAATCTAAATAAAAAATTTAGATAATGTTTGAATATATATCAAACTGATAAAACCAACAGTAACAGCAGCAATTAAACCAACGACAAAAGGTTTGTATCCCATAGATTTTAATTCACCTAAATTTATAGATATTCCAACTGCTGCCATGGCCATAGTTAAAAATGCTGTAGCTAAAATTTTTAAATATTCAATAAAATTTAACCATAATAAATTGTAATTATTTTCAATAGAAAAAATTTGATCACCTAAATTTCTTATTATTATCATACCTATGAAGCCAAGAACAAAATAAGGAAAAATATTCAAAATAGAATATTGGTTATTTTTTACCTTACCTCTATTATATAAAAATGCAAAAAGTGGAATCATTATCACTAGAAAAGTATTTCTAATTAATTTGGTAACTGTTGCTACATTTAATGTTTCTGGGCTATTAAATTGCTGATCATAAATAAGACCAGCTGCTGCAACTTGTGATGTTTCATGAATTGACGTCCCTAAAAAAAGTCCTGCCTTAAGTTTATCTTCATTAAAAAACCATTCAGCAAAATAAGGATAAAGTAACATCGCAATAACACCAAACAAAGTGATATTTGCTATAGCATAGGCAACTTCAGTTTTTTTTGCATTAATAACAGGTGCAGTAGCAACTATCGCTGTAGCCCCACAAACACTTGTACCGATTGCTATTAAGTATGACATTTTTGATGAGATAGGGACTTTTTTAATCAATAACTTTATTAAAATTAATACACCAATTATACATATGATAATTAGAGGAATTGCTATTGAACCGAATTTTACAAATTCTTCAAAACTTAATCTTATACCTAAAAAAATAATTCCAAGTTTTAAAATATATTGCTGGGTAAAATCGAGCCCAACCATCATACCTGGTCTTGGGGTAAATGCATTTCCCATCAAAATTCCCAAAAGGATTGCTATCAAGACTGTTGATATAGGACTTTTGGGTGTGCCAAAAATTTCTATCGCTAAAACATTATTTATTCCTTGAGAAAATAAAAAAAAAACTAAAGCTAAAGCTACACCTGGAAAAATTTTTTTTAAGTATAATAGTTTTGAAGACACAGTTGGAAATAAAAATTAGACTTAAGCACTTCTATAAAGCTTAGTCATAACAAATTCTTTATGACCTAAAGCTTCAGCACAGGTTAGTCTTCCATTAGCCACTCTAAGTGTTGTCTCAATGAGTTTATCTCCCGCCTCAGATAAATTCATTTCTCTTGAAAGAATTTTTGATACATCACAATCTACATGTTCACTCATACTTTGGGCTGTTAATGGGTTAGCGGTTAATTTTACAACTGGTTCAATAGGATTGCCCACTATGTTTCCTTGTCCAGTTGGAAACAAATGGATATTGAATCCTCCCGCTGCTTGAAGAGTAATACATTCCGCCGCTGCTGAAGATGTATCCATAAAATATAACCCTGGACCTTTAGCAGGTTCTTCTGCTGGCTCAAGTACATCTATAAATTTTAAATTTCCAATCTTCTGAAAATTTCCAAATGCCTTTTCTTCAATTGTAGTTAAACCACCAGCAATATTTCCAGCAGTTGGTTGACTTTCTGAAAGATCATCAGTTGCCTCTTTTAAAATAAAATCATTATAGTTATTCCAGGTTTTCATAAATTTTTCTGAGGCATCTTTTGTTGCTCCTCTTGTTGCACAAACTTGTTCCGCACCAGTAAGTTCAGATGTTTCACCAAAACATAAGTGTACACCAAGTGGTTCTAATTTTTCCATTAAATTTCCAACTGTCGGGTTAGATGCTAATCCAGATGTTGTATCTGACTCCCCACACTTTACTGAAATCCATAAATCACTCATTGGACATTCTTCTCTTTGAATTTCAGAGGCCCACTGTGAAAATTCTTGCGCCTTTTTTGAAGCTTTCATTACAGTACCAATATCACCTGTACGTTCTATATGAAAACCTTCAACAGGTTTTCCAGTTTTAGCAATTCCATCTACAATTCTTTTAGTCCATTTAGGCTCTATACCAATAACAATCACAGCAGCAACATTAGGATTACTTCCAGTTCCAATCATTGTTCTAAAATGTAATTCTAAATCTGCTCCAAATTGAAGTCTTCCGTAAGAATGTGGCAATGCAATAGTGCCCTTAATGTTATTTGCTACTGCTTCAGCACAAGCATTTGAAATATCATCAACAGGTAAAATGATAACGTGATTTCTAGTTCCTGCTCTACCATTTTCTCTTTTATAGCCTAAAAAATTTTTTGGTATTTCCATTTGTTACCACTTCTTTGTTTTGACGTTATGAACATGAACATGCTCACCTTTTTTAATTGATTTTACTACTTTACCGATATCATGACCATATTTGAGTATTGTATCACCCTCTTTTAAGTCCACCATAGCGATTTTATGACCTAATGGTATTTCATCCACTGATTGAATGTTTGTAGAGCTATCATCTTCCATAATCCAGCATTTACACTCTTGTTTTGCGGTTATTTTTTCAATAACCACCACCCCAACATTATCCTTTTTATCATGAATTATGATGTCTGTTGCCATAAATAGTGTCGATTTGTTTGTTTGAATTTTTAGAAATCTTATATATTAATCGCGACAATTAACAAATAGTTTTATAAAAAATTATTACATTTACTAGTTTAGAAAGGGTCTATTAATGACAAAAATGACAACAGAAGAAGCGTTTGTAAAAGTTTTACAGATGCATGGAATTGAACATGCTTTCGGAATCATTGGTTCGGCATTCATGCCAATTTCAGATATCTTTCCTGATGCAGGAATAACTTTCTGGGATGTCGCTCATGAAACAAATGGAGGTTTAATTGCTGATGGTTATACGAGAGCTACAGGAAAAATGTCAATGGTTATTGCGCAAAATGGGCCAGGTATAACAGGATTAGTAACTCCAATTAAAACAGCTTATTGGAATCACACACCTTTATTATTAGTAACACCGCAAGCAGCAAATAAAACTATGGGTCAAGGTGGTTTTCAAGAAGTCGAGCAGATGAACTTATTTAAAGATATGGTATGTTATCAGGAAGAAGTAAGAGATCCATCAAGAATGGCAGAGGTCTTGAATCGAGTTATTGAAAAAGCAATTCGAGGATCAGCACCAGCACAAATTAATGTTCCAAGAGATTATTGGACACAAGTTATTGATATTGAATTGCCGCCAATTGTAAGGTTAGAAAGACAAGGGGGAGGTGCAGAAGCAATTGATAGGGCAGCAGAATTATTATCTCATGCTAAGTTCCCAGTTATTTTATCTGGGGCAGGAGTTGTTATTGGTGGAGCGATTGAGGAAACTAGGAAACTTGCTGAAAAATTAGATGCACCTGTATGCTCAGGTTATCAACACAATGATAGTTTTCCTGGAAGCCATCCTTTAGCGGTTGGACCGTTAGGATATAATGGATCAAAAGCAGCAATGGAATTAATTTCAAAAGCTGATGTTGTTTTAGCATTAGGAACAAGATTAAATCCATTTTCAACACTTCCGGGTTATGGCATTGATTACTGGCCAAAAAATGCAAGCATAATTCAAGTTGATATTAATCCAGATAGAATTGGTTTAACAAAAAAAGTAACTGTAGGAATTAGTGGAGATGCAAAATTAGTTGCTCAACAAATTTTTGACAAACTATCCTCAAAAGCAGGAGAAATTGATAGACAAAAAAGAAAAGATTTAATTCATCAAACAAAATCTGCTTGGTTGCAGAAATTGGCAAGTTTAGACCATGAAGATGATGATGAAGGAACTGTTTGGAACAAAGAAGCAAGAGAGAGAGACTCGGATAGAATGTCTCCTAGGCAAGCATGGAGAGCAATTCAAGCTGGAATGCCAGAGGACGTTATCATATCAAGTGACATTGGTAATAATTGTGCAATTGGAAATGCTTACCCAACTTTTGAAAAACCTAGAAAGTATTTAGCTCCTGGATTATTTGGACCTTGTGGGTATGGTTTTCCATCAATCCTTGGTGCAAAGATAGGATGTCCAGATACTCCAGTAATCGGTTTCGCAGGCGACGGAGCTTTTGGAATAAGTATGAACGAAATGAGTTCATGTGCAAGAGAAGAATGGCCAGCTATTACAATGGTTATTTTTAGAAATTATCAGTGGGGTGCGGAAAAAAGAAATACAACTCTATGGTTTGATAATAATTTTGTAGGAACAGAACTTGATCCTGAATTAAGTTATGCAAAAGTTGCTGATGCTTGTGGATTAAAAGGTGTTACAGTCAAAACTATGGAAGAAACCACAAATGCTATAAAGCAATCATGTGAAGATCAAAAAAAAGGAATAACGACATTTATTGAGGTAATTCTTAATCAAGAACTTGGAGAGCCTTTTAGAAGAGATGCAATGAAAAAACCAGTTAGGGTTGCTGGTATCAATAAAGGAGACATGAAACCTCAAAAGCTTATTTGAGAGATTCAAATTGATGTTAAGATATTTTTCAATATCTTTAATAACTATAATATTTTCTTTATATGCATTTGAAATTTATTTACCCTTTAAGGAAAAGTTCTCAAAAGAAAAACTTTTAAAAGATCAAATTTTAAAAGAACAATTGTATGAGAGACAATCAGGAAAAAAATGGGATAAAAGAAAAAGACTTCAAGTTTATGATGATTTAAAACAAATAAATGAAGATATTGTCATAAGATCTCAACCTGCATATTTTTTAAAAAAATCTAACTATCCAATTTTTCCTTTATCTGGTATTTCGAATTCAGAAACAATTCATTGTAATGAAAATGGATATTTCTCAATTTATCAAAGCGATAGACATGGATTTAATAATCCAGATGAAGAATGGGATAGTGAAGAAATTGAATATCTTTTAATTGGAGACTCGTTGACTCATGGTTCTTGTGTTAACAGACCAAATGATATTGCCTCAGTTTTAAGAACTTTATCTAATAAAACTGTTTTAAATTTAGGTTATGGGGGTAATGGCCCCTTAATTGAATATGCTGTTTTACGAGAATATCTAAATTCGAACATTAAAAAAGTTTTATGGATGTATTACGAAAGTAATGATTTATTTGAATTGGTAAATGAGAGAACAAATGAGAATCTTTTAAAATATCTAAACTCTATTAATTATTCTCAAAATTTAATAGATAAGCAAGAAGATATCGATAGTTTACTGAAAAAAAACTTTCAAGTCGAACTTAAAACCCGACTTGAAAATCAAGTAATTAATAACGCCACTAAGATTAAAGATGATTATCCACTAAAATACAAAATTTTAAAATTTATCAGGTTAAATAGAACAAAAAAAATTTTTAAAAAAAAGGATACAACTTATGAGGATATTATTTTTAAAGAATTTGAAAAAATCTTGAAACTCTCAGTTGATTTAAGCAAAGCAAACAATTCAAGATTTGTTTTTGTATATGTGCCTGAATACAGAAGGTATAGTGGTGAAAAATATTCAGATGAAAATTACGATAAAATTGTATCAATAGTTAAAAAATTAGATATCAATTTTATTGATGTAAGAGAATTTTTTGATAATGAAAGTAATCCAAAAAATTTTTTCCCTTCCCAACCATTTGCTTGGCATTATAATATAGAAGGTTACAAAAAAATTGCTGAAACTATTTATAAATATACAAAAGGTTAAATACTAATTTAATATGAGTTTTATAAAAGAATTATGGGATTTTTTAAAAGTTAGAAAAAAGTATTGGCTTTTACCAATTATTATTTTCTTTTTTATATTTGGTGGATTGATAGTTTTAACTAAAGGCTCTGTGGTTGCTCCATTTATATATACAATATTATGAAAAACTTTACTTAAAGTTTAGATGAGATCATTTTTTAAATTAAGTTTAATTTATATATTTATATTTGAAATAATTTTTCAATTAACCATTTTTTTTAATTTTAAATTTATAAAAATACCAGACTTATTTTATAATGGTTATTGTCACCAAAAATATTGGAATTTTAATCCAAAACCTATTTCCTTTAAAGATAATACAAAATATCATCCAATATTATCATTTGTAAAAAACGACGTAAATATTCCAACCTCTATTAATAAAAGTGCCATTATTGAAAGTAATTCATTTAATATAAAAAATATCTCTCTTTATGGTAGTTCATATATTAATCATGATGATTTTAAATTATTAATTTCTGAAAATGATAATTTTAATTTCAAAAATTATGCACTAAATTCTTATGGTTTAGATCAGATATTTCTTTCTTATAAATTAACTGCACATATGAATCAAAATAGAACAATTGTGATTGGATTTTTGTTAGAGGATTTAGATAGGTCAATCTTTAGCAAAAGAGATTACGAAAAAGTTAAATTAGAATTAGAAAACAATAATTTTGTTATGAAAAATATCCCAGTTGATATAGATAAAATAGATAGTTTTAAAACAGATTTCTATTTATTCAAATTTTTAAAAAATTTTTATAATCTTTTCAAGAATGATTTTGATCCAAGACATGATGATTGTAAGCAAGAATATAAAGTAAAATTATTAAATTTTTATTTAGATGAGATTTATAAAATATCAAAAAAATATAATCAAAAATTGATTATTATTACTTTTAATTTAGAGGAGGATTTAACAAAATATCCAACCTGGAGATATGACTTAATATTAAATGCTTTGAATAAAAAAAATATACAACATATTGACTCGTACAAAATTTTGAAAAATAAATCTATTAATAAAGAAGATGAAATAAGAAGTTACTTTGGACTTGATAAACATAATAATAAAAAAAGCTTCAAGTATATTGTTGAAAATTTATTTCAAAGTTTATAACGCTATATAAGTAAAAGGAATAATTGCTTTAATCACTGCAATTACACCTATAATCATTAAAATAAGAAAAAGTAAAAGAAATACCAAGAATTGTGTTGGAGGGGTATTTTTTCTTAAGCTACCTAATAAATGAAAAATTAAACTAAAAAATCTCATTTCCTTTTATATAATCCTGTCTCTGTAAGTAAATATTTAATTCCCATTCTTTCGATTGCCAAAAAAGCATCCTCTTTATCATAAACCATTGGATCTGAGGAAATATTAAAAGAAGTGTTAGCAACTACTTGAATTTTATGTTTGTTCAAACTCATTAATAGTTTTCCCAGTAAACTTTCTTCATCACAAATTTGTACTCTAGAGGTGTTATCAACGTGTATAACACCTTTAATTTCTTGTAAAACATTATCTTTCGGTGTTGCTGTTGCTCCCATGTGTGTATAACAATTCATTAATTTTTTTTCTAAATGAAAGTAATTTTCAGCGTCTTTTTTAAGCACCGCAGGTGCAGTTGGTCTGAAAATATTTCTTTTTTTAATGTCTGTGCTTAATATTTTTATTAATTCAGATTTATGAGCATTACATATTAAAGATCTATGTCCAAGAGCTCTTGGTCCAGTTTCAATATTTGAAAAACAAGTAGCAATAATTTGATCTTCAGCAATAGTCTCTGCAGCTTTTTCTATAGAATTATTATTACCTGCTATTTTTTCAAATACTAAATCATAAAATTCCTCACTAGACTTTACAATCCCAGGAAAAATATTTTTGTTTAGATTGTTCCTTGTTGCTGTTTTGTTGTTTTTATTTATAAATCCATAATATGCTGCTCCAATCGCTGCTCCTGAATCTCCAGGTGAGGGAGGTAAGTTTAATTTTTCAATAAAATCTAAATTTGCAGCTTTTCTTACAGCAGAACTATTCATTGCTACCCCACCTGAAAATAAAAAATTCTTCTCACCAGTTAATTCATGAGCGTATTTAAAAATAGCAAATAATAAATCCTCTAATAGTTTTTGAGCTGATGCAGCTATATTTGCATAAGTCTTGAAATCTTCAGTACCAACCTCAAAAGGTAAATCTGGTCTTCTAGGTTTTACACCTAATTCATCTACTAATAAGTCAGAGTAAGATCTATCTGTTCTTCTAACGTAATCGTAATACTTCGTATCAATGTATAATTTATTATTTTCAAATTTAATAGTTTTACTTAAAATATCGTAATACTTTGGTTCACCAAAAGAGGCAAGACCCATCATCTTGTATTCACCTTCGTTAACTGCAAATCCTAAAAAATCAGTAATTGCTGAATAAAATAAACCTAAAGAATTCGGATATTCTGAACTCCATACATTTACAATTTCGTTATGAGATTTTACATGATGAATAGATGTACAATATTTATCACCGTATCCATCTACCACTACAGATACACATGGAAACTCGTTATAATAATATAAAGCACTTAATGTATGACTTAAGTGATGTTCAGCATAAAGAATAGGAATTTTTTTTACATTTAAATACTTTGAAAGATCCATGTGAAATCTCATTGATGATCTCCAAGCATTTTTAAAATAATTTCTAGTTAAATCATTTTTTATAGGATTATATTTTACAGAATGTTTTAAAACTGTAATCCATGCCCTAACTGGTTTTTCATAAAAGGATATGGATGTTAAGTTTTTTTCAGATAAATCATAGTTCTTAATCATTTCAAGTAGACTTTGTCTTGGAAATGATTTGTCACCCTTTACTCTAGACAACCACTCTTCTTTTTTAAAATCAATGATATTTCCATTTGAGTCCAGCAGAGCAACAGATGCATCATGATAATAGCCAGATATACCAAGATAGAACAATTATTAAACCACACTATTTGAATTTGAGGACATTAAATTTCTTTTATCTT
Source organism: uncultured Pelagibacteraceae bacterium (assembly GCA_902629585.1). Lineage (GTDB taxonomy): Bacteria > Pseudomonadota > Alphaproteobacteria > Pelagibacterales > Pelagibacteraceae > Pelagibacter. The sequence goes on from CACORI010000001.1 coordinate 119,825, forward strand.
TATCTGGTATAGAAATTAAATTTACAACTTTCCCAAATACATTGATTATAAAATTTAATATTGGATCAAATATTTTATTCAAAAACTTCAAATTTTTATAATAGAACATTCTGAATCTGTTTTTCATTTTTTCCCTTTTAAAGGCAATTTGTAATCTTGCTTCTGGAAATTTGGATTCATAAAATTTCTTTGCCATTCCATGGTGAACTAATTCATCTTTTTGAATTGCTTCTAATGTTGCTTCTGAATCATCTGCATGACCAAGTTCATCATCCATAATATTTTTTAAAGTATCAACAGATTTAGTGTCTTTTATTCTTTTACTTAAATAATCAAAAGACTCTTTTGCCAAATATTCGTTAGAATAGACAAATTCAACAAATTTTTTTAATGGAAATTTTTCAACTAAAAAACCTTCTTTATCAACATAGCCTTTTAGAATTACATTTTGTGGTGAAAATTTATATTCTCTTTTAAACTCTCCTACTCCATTTTTAACCTGGTTTGACAAAACCTGGAAAAGTAAACCAGCATGTCTATATTCATCTAATGCATGTCTAATGTAACCTAACTTTAGTTTTGATGAAGTAGTCTTTTTTGCTGCAGTAAGCATTTCTAATGCCGAACCATATTCTGCATATGCAAATTCAACCAGGGTTCCTAATAAATCCTGGTCTTTTTTATCCGGTGATATAATCATAATTAAATATAAATTTGTTTCCTATTACCATATCATTAAAAAATATTCCTGCAACTTTTGAGGTTTCTTTCGTCGCAGCTGTAAATCTAAGATTTTAGATGTTTTATTAAAATTAATCTTTAAAATTTTAAACATTCGTTTAATTTTATAGTAGTCTACCTTCTATGACAGTTATCAATGACTATAATTGTAGTTGGGTGAATGATCTGTGTAAAAGGAGTAATATAAAGATACTCTCATCAGATTTAAATTGTGAATGGTTGATTATTGGTGCTGGCTATACAGGTTTGTCAGCTGCAAGAAAGTTAGGCCAACTTTATCCAAATCAAAAGATATTATTAGTAGATGCTCAATTGGCAGGTGAGGGTGCAAGTTCAAGAAATTCAGGTTATTTAGTTGATACAACTCTTAATGATGGTTTTACTTCTAATAAAGAATTAGAAAATTATAAAAAAAAGTCTGATATTTATAAATTGGGAATAGATGCAGTTAAAAAATTTATAAAAGAGTATCAAGTTGATTGTGATTGGAACGAGTGTGGAAAATATTTTGCATCCTCTAACCCCAAAGATGAAAACATTTTAAAAAATTTCTCTAAAACTCTCTCTAATTTGAAATTTGAGCATAACTTGTTATCTAATAAAGATCTTACCAATAGATTAGGAACTAAATTTTATAATATTGCGCTTTATACAAAAGGAGGAATTTTATTGCATCCAGGAAAGTTAGTAAGAGCAATGATTGATACATTGCCTGAGAATGTAATACTTTATGAGAATTCATTTTTATTAAAATGGAAAAAGATTGATGGTTTAATAAATTGCAATTTTAAAAATGGCTCAATAAATTCAAAAAAAATAATCTTTGCAACTAATGGATTTCTTAAATCACTTGGTATCAAAGCAAATTATAATTTTCCAATTACTTTAACTGCAAGTATGACAAGGCCTTTAACTGAAAAAGAATTTACATCAATTGGTGAACCTAAAGAGTGGGGTGTTTTACCCGTCAGACCAATGGGTGCGACGATTAGAATGACCAAAGATAGAAGAATTTTAATAAGAAATACCGCAGAGGTTCACAATCCTTACCAGATGTCTAAATCTAATTTGGAAAAAAGATCTATAAAGCAAAAAATTGGTATAAAAAAAAGATTTCCTCAATTACCAGATGATTTAATTCAATCAACTTGGTCAGGAATTGTTTCAAGAACTAGAAATAGTTCTCAAATTTTTGAAAAAATTGATGAAAATATATTTGTTGCAGGTTGTTATAATGGTTCAGGTATTGGAGTAGGGACATTGTTTGGTGAACAAATTGCTATTAAGGCTAGTAATGAACACACAAAAGAAATTGAAACTATTGAGGCAAGAAGTAAACCAACTTGGCTACCACCACAACCTTTTCTGGATTTAGGAGTAAAAGCCAGACTTATGTATGAAAGGTTACGAGCTAGATCTGAAATTTAACCTGGGCGTTCTGTTGCCAGGTGCCCCATTATAAATTCATATCAGACCAGTTTTTATCGTTGAACCTATCAAGCTCTTTTTTAGTAAAGGGTCTGAATAATACCCAAGCAACAACAATCACCATAGCTAAGAGAATTAATGTTTGCATAATTTAGTTTATTACAGACATAGGATCCAGTCTAGTTTGAAACCAGTTAACCCTAAAATCAAGATGTGGACCAGTTGATCTTCCAGTTGAACCAACTGTCCCAATTATATCTCCTTGATTAATTTTATCTCCAACAGAAACCATTACATTTTCGAGATGTGAATAAATAGTTGAAATGCCATGACCATGATCCATAATTATTGTTCCACCAGTATAATAAAGATCATCCTCTGCCATTGTAACAATACCTGACCCAGATGATTTAATCATAGTTCCTTGTTTAGCAGCAATATCAATTCCATAATGAGGCCATTTAGGTTTGCCATTTAAAATTCTTTGACTTCCATAAACGCCACTAATTATTCCTTCTACTGGCATAATAAATTGATTTTTGAAAAAAGGTAAATCAGAATTAATTGCTCTTGCCTCACCAATTTTATTATTTTCTTCTTTAATTCTTTTATAAACTGACTCTGGTGGAGTGACTTTACTTTCTTCTAAACCATCTATTCTTTGAATATTATATTTTCTCTTTAAGACTTTTTTAATAATTGTATCTTTTTTTCCATCAATTATTTTTGTTATAGTTAAATCAAATTTTCTATCTCTATCTATTCCAAAAACAAAATATCCTTCTTTTGATACTTTAACTTCTTTTTTACCAATAATAATTTTAGCTGATGGGTCTGTTAAACCGACTATAAAATGTCCTTGTAAAAATTTTCCTTTAAACTCAACAGCATAAAGGTGAGTGGTAGTAAAAAAAAATATTACAAGTAAAAATTTAGATATTATTTTGCAGTCCATCCACCATCAACCAATAATGAAGTGCCAGTTATCATTGAAGCTGCATCAGAAGCTAGAAATACCACAGCTGAAGCTACTTCAGATAATTCAGCAAATCTTCCAAGAGGAATATTATTCAACATGTCTTTTTTAAATTTTTTGTCTTTTAAAAATTTCCTAGTCATAGGAGTAACAACAAATGTTGGGCAAACAGTATTCACTCTAATATTATATTTTGCGAGATCTATTGACATTCCTTTTGTTAAGCCCTCTAAACCAAATTTATTCATATTATAAACACTTCTTATTGGTCCGCCTACATGACCCATTTGTGATGACATATTAATAATAGCACCACCCATTTTTTTTCTATTTTTTGATTTTATCATTTTAAGCGCACATAGATGCGCAAGATTAAAAGTGGCTATTGTATTTATCTTAACCATATGTTCCATATCTTTGGTTTTCACTTTTGTAAAATGTGCTGGTCTATTATTACCAGCGTTATTGATAAGAATGTCTAGTTTGGACTGTTTGTTAATAATTTCTTTAATATCATTATAATTTGTAATGTCACAAACATAGGATTTACACTTTGTTTTAAATTTTTTTATTTTCTTTGAAACCTCATCTAAATCTTTTTTGGTTCTGCTAATAATTATTAAATTTGCTCCTGCTTCTGCTAGAGCTATAGCGCAAGCTCTACCAATACCTTTACCAGCACCAGTTACGATTGCAGTCTTATTTTTGAAGTTATAATTTTTTAAGAACATTATAAAAATAATATTTTAATATCAGTGTAAATCAACTCAATAGCAACAATTAGAATTGCCAGTAAACCAGCCCATGCAATCCACTTATATTTCTTAATCCAATTGGAAATTAATGTTGCAGCTGTAGCCATCAAAACAATTGATAAAACTAGACCAAAAATTAGTAAATAATAATGATCTCCAGCTGCTCCAGCAACACCCAAAACATTGTCCAAACTCATTGTAAAGTCAGCTAATAAAATTGTCCAAATAGCTTTTAAGAAACTTGAATTGTCTACTTTTATATCACTTTCTTGATTAGATCCCTTCACAACATCAACATATAGTTTGTAAACTATATAAAGTAGAAGAAGACCACCAATTAATCTTAAACCTGTAATTTGTAGTAGGTAAGCAGTTAATAAAGTTAAAATAATTCTTAAAATTACAGCACCACCTATACCCCAAAAAATAATCTTTTTTCTTTGTTCTAATGGAAATTTTGATGCGACCATCCCAATGATGATTGCATTGTCACCAGCTAAAACTAAATCGATTAAAATAATTTGTGTTAGAATAGTAATTTGTTCTGGAGTAATTAAATCTGTGAACATTAACTTCTAAGTATCATATCAGCACCTTTTTCTGCAATCATTATTGTAGGTGCATTAGTGTTACCTGAAGTTATATTTGGCATTATAGATGCATCAATTACCCTCAGATTGTTCACACCTCTCACTTTGAGTTTTTCATCCACAACTGCCATTTCATCTTGACCCATTTTACAAGTTCCAACTGGATGAAAAATAGTTTGAGTATAATCTGATCCAGCTTTAACCAATTCTTCATCATCATTTATGTCAATTCCCGGTCTATATTCTTCTGGTTTATATTTTTTAAATGTTTCAGACTCCATTATAATTTTTCTTGTAAGTTTTAAACCTTTTGCGGCAACCATCCGGTCATGATCGGTAGAAAGGTAATTTAGTTTAACTTTTGCATAAACTCTAGAATCTTTATCAATAATATTTACATGACCTCTACTAGTTGGTCTAATATTTGAGACGGTCGGTGTGAATGCATGAAAATCATGATTTTTTGTTGCTCCTAAAGCATCCATACTCATAGGTTGAACATGCCATTGAAGATCTGGTAGTTCTAATGATGGATCACTTTTCGCAAACATACACATTTGGCTTGCACCCATTGTCATTGGCCCACTTCTATTAAAAACATATTCTAATCCAATCAAAAGTTTACCAAATAAACTATTAATCTTTTTGTTTAAAGATTTTAATCCGTGTACTTTATAGATGGGTCGAAACATAAGATGATCTTGAAGATTTTCTCCAACTCCCCTTAAATTGTGTATAATATCAATACCTAAATCTTTTAATTTTCCTGAATTTCCTATTCCTGATGTTTGCAAAATTTGTGGAGAGCCAATAGATCCTGAAGAGAGAATTATTTCTTTGTTTGCTGAAACTTTTTTTAAATCATTTTCTTGCCAATATTCAACGCTTTTAGCAGTCTTATTCTCAAAGTTTATTTTTTTAACATGAGCATTTGTTATTATTTTCAAGTTATTTCTTTTTTTAATTGGATTTAAATAACCTACTGCAGTACTACATCTAAACCCATCTTTTTCAGTTACTTGAAAATATCCACACCCATGATTGTTACCTGTATTAAAATCTTTTGTTTTTGGAATACCAAATTCTTCAGCAGCATTTTGAAATTCATTTAATAATGGTAATTGTATTCTTTGGTCTGATACAGATAAAGGACCACCAACACCGTGATAATCATCTTTCCCTCGTTCTTGATTCTCTGCTTTTATAAAGTAGGGAAGAACATCATCCCAACCCCAACCTGTATTTCCTAATTGGCGCCAAACATCATAATCTCTACTTTGACCTCGTATATATAGAAGACCATTAATAGATGAACTTCCACCAAGAGTTTTACCTCTTGGATAACGAATTGATCGATTATTCATTGTTTTATCTGGCTCTGTTTTATAACACCAATCAACAGATGGATTATGCATAGTTTTGAAATAACCAACTGGTATATGTATCCAAGGATAATTATCTTTACCTCCAGCTTCAATTAATAAAACTTTATTATGAGAATTATCTGATAGTCTGTTTGCTAACACGCATCCTGCAGATCCAGCACCAATAATTATAAAATCAAAATTTTCCATCTCAAGTTGAATTGCTTTTTTAATTAATATTATTATCTCGTTTTTACACTCATATTAATCAATTGTCACTTGTGTCAGGTTTGTTTTTCTGATTGTATGCAATGGTTAAATTTAACTAACAAGAGGATATATAATGAAAAAAATCATTTCAATGTTGTTTGCAACTGTCTTGGTACTAGGTTTTACATCAAGTGCTAACGCTGCAAAAACACTAAAATGTCAAACGGTCCTTAACACTAAAGCTGATGAAGTTAAAATGTTAAAGGATTTCACTGATACAGTTACTACTCTTACAGCTGGTTCATTAAAATTTGAAATTTTACCTGCTGGTGCTGTAGTTGGAGTTAAAGAAACTCTAGATGCTGTAGATAAAGGTTTAATTGATTGCGGATTTGCATGGACACACTATTGGTCAGGAGATCACCCAGCGGCTATGTTATTTGGTTCTCCAGTAGCGGGTGGTGGTGTCGGTATAGATAATATCGCATTCTTATCATGGTTCCAATATGGTGGTGGTAAAGAGTTATACGATCAACTTTGGAAAGAAATGGGAAGAGACATCAAAGGATTTATGATTCAACCAGTTGGTCCAGAAGCTTTAGGTTGGTTTCCAAAACCAATTAAAGATATGGCTGACTTTAGAAAATATAAATTCAGAACTCCTCCAGGAATTCCAGGACAAACTTACAAAGACATTGGTATTGCATCTGTAGCAATGGGTGGTGGAGACATTCTACCAGCTCTTGAAGCAGGAACTATCGATGCTGCTGAATGGTGTTGTCCAAAACCAGACTTAACATTTGGTTTCCAAAAAGTATTAAAGCACTATTATCTACAAGGCTTACACCAAGTAGTTGTTAATGCTGACTTTTACATTACTGGAAAAACTTATAATGCTATGACAGATCATGAGAAAAAATCTCTTGAAGTTGCTGCTAATGCTTCATTAGCAAAATCTTTAAGTTACAGAATCTATGAAAATGGAAAAGCATTAAGAGAGTTAACTACTAAGCATGGAGTAATTTTAGAAGATACACCTTCAGATTATTTTACAGAATATATGGCTGCTGCTAAAGCATCTTTAAATAAAAATGCTGCAGAAAATAAATTTTTTAACGAAGTTTATACTTCAATGAAAAATTTTGCTGATATTGCTGTTCCATTCTGGAGTGGTGCTCAAATGTCTAATGCTAAGCTAGGAATGGCTCACGCAGCAACATTAAAATAATCAGTAATTAACTTTGATTTTATTAGAGCGGACTTTTACAGTCCGCTCTAATTTTTTTAACTAGAATTTTATGGCTGACGAACCAAGTAAATTAGATATTTCAGATGAAATGATTGCCGAGAGGCGAGGTAGTTCGGGTAAAATGCCAGATGATATGCCATTGTGGATGGCAAAATCTATTGTAAATATTGATAAATTTAGCAAGCTAATTGGTAATATTGTTTGCTGGATATTGATGCCTCTTATTTTTGCTATGACCTATGAGGTACTCGCTAGAAAATTATTTTTAGCACCTACTATTTGGGCTTATGACATAAGTCGATTTTTATATGGAGCTCTATTTATGTTAGGTGCTGGTTACGCACTTTCAAGAGGAGTTCATATAAGAGCAGATTTTTTATACAGAAATTTCAAAACTAAAAATCAAGGTTTAATAGATTTTTGGTTATATCTTGTATTTTATTTTCCAGGCTTAATAGTTTTTCTTTATATGACTATTGGTTATGTTGGAGAGTCTATTCAAAGAGGCGAAAGAGGAATGGACACTACTTGGATGCCATATATGTGGCCAATAAAGACATGTTTATTAGTTGGAATAATATTTTTACTTATTCAAGGAATATCTGAATTATTTAAAAGTTATTGGGCAGCTAAAAAGGGTGAATGGCCTGGAGAATCTAAATGATAGCAGAATTTATCGATCCAGCAATTTTAGGCTTTATTCTTGTTGGTGTAATGTTATTTGCAATCTTTGTTGGATTCCCAATTTCGTTTACTTTAATTTTCTTGGGATTTGTATTCGGATATTTGGGTTTTGGAAAATTAGTTTTTTATTTAATGACCCTGCAATTTTCTATGGTTATGACAGAGCAAACCTTAGCCGCTGTCCCGCTCTTTGTATTTATGGGAATTATGATGGAACAGGCAGGATTAATGGAAAGATTGTTTTCTGCATTTCAAATGATGTTAGCAAAAGTTAAAGGATCTTTATATTACGCAGTATTATTTGTTTCAGTTATTTTTGCTGCTGCAACAGGCATTGTAGGAGCTTCGGTTACTATTTTGGGAATTATGGCTGCTAAGTCGATGAATAGATCTAATTATGATGTAAGACTTGCGGCTGGAACAATCACTGCTGGAGGAACTTTAGGAATACTAATCCCTCCAAGTATTATGCTTGTAGTAATGGGGCCTATAATGGAAATACCCGTCATTGATTTATTTGCCGCCGCTATACTTCCAGGAATTCTTTTAGCTAGTTTGTATGCTGGATATACTACAATTAGATGTATGTTAAATCCCAAATTAGGACCAGTCGTTCCAGATGACATGAGAGCTGCAAGCATGAAAGAAGTATGGATTGAGTTTTTTTTAGGATTGGTTCCACCAGCTGCTCTTGTCTTTGCAGCTTTAGGAAGTATTTTATTTGGGTTTGCTACCCCAACAGAAGCAGCCGGTTGCGGTGCAATGGGAGCTTTACTTCTTTCATTAGCTTATAGAAAATTAACACTCTCTAAGTTACAGGAAGCTCTTGTAAAAACATTAGAGATAACTGCGTTAATAATGGTATTAGTTGCTGCCTCTAATTTTTTTGGAGCAGTTTTTGCTAGATTAGGAACACCAACATTACTTACAGAATTTTTACTTGGATTAGAGATGAACAAATATTTAATCCTTGCAATGATAATGGTTATGATTTTTTTATTGGGATGGCCTTTAGAATGGGTGCCTATTGTAATGATTATAATACCGATAATTTTACCCCTAGTAGAAGCTTTAGGATTTAATTTGACATGGTTTGCAATTTTGGTGGCTGTAAATTTACAAACTGCCTGGCTCTCACCTCCTGTTGCATTATCTGCTTATTTTTTAAAAGGAGTTGTACCTGAATGGGATTTAAAGGATATTTACTATGGAATGATGCAGTTTATGGTATTACAAATTTTCGGTTTAATTTTAATTATTATATTTCCAAAAATTGCATTATGGCTTCCAACTCTCTTATATGGACAGTAAAAAATATTAGTTTAAAATACGATTTGTGAATCAATCAAAAGTTAAATACTCTTTTTCTAATTGGGATCTTGTTACCGTTAATCCAAATTTCAAAAACTGGAACTGGAAAGATCTTTTTTGTTTTTGGGGTGTAAATATTCAAAGTGTAATTGGTTTTTCTCTAATAGCATCACTTTATTTAATTTATGATTTAAATACGTTTGTAGTTTTTTTTGGGACTATTTTTGGCTCATTATTTGTATATTTGTTTTGTAATTTAATTGGAAAACCTTCACAAAAATTTGGAATACCTTTTGTGGTTTTATTAAGATCTTCACTAGGTTTTAAAGGCGCCAAATTTTTTGGATTAATAAGAGGTTTGGTAGGAATATTTTTATTTGGAATTCAAACGTATTTTTTATCAAAAATATTAGTTTATTTGATTAGGATTTTTATTTATTTAATTGATAATTCATTACTTGAAAGAGAGATATTTCTTACATTTTTAATGGGCTTAAATTTAATTGATTGGATCTCATTATTAATTGTAATTATTTTTCAGACAGCGCTATTTAGCGTAGGAATTCAATATAGCAAAAAAATTGTAAATTATTCTGCAATTATTGTTTACATAGGCATGACCCTCTTTTTTTTTGTAGTTCTTTTATCAGATGTCAAAACAAGTTCCACAGCATTTATGCAAATTTTAAACTTTCAGAATTTTTTAGATATTAATAATCTTGCACCTCTCTTAACAGTTGCGGGTACAATTTTTGCTTACTTCTCAATAATAATAGTAAGTTTTGGAGATTATTCGAGATATGTAAAACGCAAGGAAGATTTAAACAAAGGAAACTTAAGTTTAATATTGAATTTAATTATATTTTCTTTTTTCTCAATGTTTATTGTAATAGGGTCAGATGCATTTTTAGGACAAAAATTTTCAAATTTAGATAGAATATTCACGAGCCCCACAGATATAATAGGAAAGTTTGACAACATTCAAATTACAATTGTCGTACTTTTATTTATAATAGTAGCATCAGCATCAACAAATTTAGTTGCGAATTACATTCCATCGCAATATTCTTTAATTAATTTTTTACCGTCTAAACTTAATTTTAAAAGCGCAAGTTATTTAATTTCATTTTTTGGTCTAATAATTGCAATTTTCTGGTTAACAATACTAAGTCAAATTGGAATTTTGTCTTTTATAGATACTTTTGGTTGTTTTTTTGGTCCTTTATCTGGAGTTTTGGTTGCGGATTACTATTTAATAAAAAAAGAAAATTTAAGTAATAAAGATATATATTCAGTCGATATAAATAGCACATATTATTACTCTGGAGGGTGGCATATAAAAGCGATTTATTCTGTAATTTTAGGTTTTATTTTCTCAGCCTCTACAATTTGGAATGAAAATTTAATGTTTTTACAGTCTTACGCTTGGATAACTGGTGCTTTTATATCGTGGATAACTTATTATTTATTGGCAAAAAATTAATATGAAAGCATTAGTATACACTGGAACACAAGAATTAGTATATAGAGATGAGCCGAACCCATCGAAAGTATCAGGTGAAAGTATTTTAAAAATACATGCCTCAGGAATTTGTGGGTCTGATATGCATGCCTATCATGGACATGATGAGAGGAGAATCCCACCTCTTATACTAGGGCATGAGGTTAGTGGTAAAATTCAAAACGGAAAATTTAAAGATAAAGATGTTGTTTTAAATCCTTTAATAACATGTGGAAAATGTGAATATTGCAGAACTGGTAGAGAGCACTTGTGTCCTTCCAGAATAATATTGGGTATGAATAAGCCTATTGAACGTCAAGGAGTGTTCGCTGAATTTGTTTCAACACCTGATCAAAATATATACGAAATTCCAAATGGTTTGGATAAAAATGAAGCTCCTGTAGCTGAGCCAACCGCAGTTTCACTCCACGCAGTGTTAATTGGTGAAAAATCTTTAAAAAAACCGTTATCTGAGTGTAAAGTTTTAGTACAAGGAGGTGGGGCTATTGGATTATTATGTGGTTTAATTTTGTCTAAAATTAAGAAAACAAAGAATATTGTTCTTTCAGACCCTAATAAGCTCAGATTGGCCGAATGTTCGAAGTATTTAGACGCTAAATTTGTCTCACCAACTGACAAAGAAATAATGAGTAATAGTTTTGATATTATTTTTGATACAGTTGGCTTAGAAGTTTCAAGACAACAAGCAATTGATGTGGTTAAACCAGGAGGGTCAATCATTCATATTGGATTAACTCAGCCCGCTGGTCCGTTCAATTTCAGAAAAATGACCTTACAAGAGGTTACGGTTATAGGCACTTATTGTTACACAAACAAAGATTTTGAGCAAACATTAGAAATTTTAGCAAAAAAAGAAATCGGCTCCTTGGATTGGATTGAATTTAGAGATTTAAAAAGTGGAGGTGAAGCATTTAAACAAATCCATGATGGGACTTGTGTTGCTCCAAAAATTATCTTACTGCCTTAGAAACCTTCAAAATTTGTGATTTATTTTGTTTAGCACGGCTTAATTTTACGTCTTCAGACATAACAGGTGCGAAAATCATAATTGACCAATAAATAAGTAGTATAAAAATTGAAATTGTTCTCATATTGTTGATATAGGACTAAAAGTTGAAATTTGGATGTTTAAATTTTGTCAAAATAATGTATTTACAAGTTTTTTTAAAATTTATTTATGAAACTTTTATTAAAAACTTTTATCATTTTGCTAATAGTTATTAGCGGATTATTTGCAAGTGAAACGAAAGTATTTGATTTTACCGAGAATGAATTAATAGATCTTCAGGTGAGAAAGGTTAGGGGCGCTGATAATAAAACACTTTACTCAGTTGGATCTAACGAAAATGGGAATTTTTTAAAATCAATTGCAGATAATGCTGCATCTGGTCTAGGTAAAGAGATTAAAATTGATTTAAACAAGACACCATATATTAATATTACTTGGAAAATTGAGAAAGATTTATCTGGTATAAAAGAAAATACTAAAAAAGGTCATGATTATGCTGCCAGAGTTTTTGTTATTAAGAAGACTGGTGCAACACCACTTTCAAATAGGGCAATAAATTATGTTTTTTCATCCAATAATAATGTTGGTTTAAGTTGGCCAAGTCCATACACTAAAAAGTCAATTGACAAAGTATTAGCAACAACAAAAAATGATTTAAATAAGTGGATAACTGTAAAAGCGAATGTTAAGGAAGATTTTAAAAAATTTCACGATTTAGATGTTAATGAGCTTGATGGACTAGCAATTATGTCTGATACAGACAATTCAAAAATGAAATCTATCGCATATTTCCAGAATATTTACTTTTCAGCTCAATAATTAAAACTTTAGAAATTTTTTTAAGCCAATGTTAAATAAAGATAATATTATTGCAACTATTACATCCTCAAATGGACTTGCTTCTGGATAGCCAAAATTCCAAGCGATTATCATCACTAACCAAATAACAAAAATATTCATTATAGTGCTTATACCTTAGTTTGTATAAAATAATTAATAATTTGATATAATAATGTTATGCATGATAATTTCTTCCATAAATTAAAAGTATACTATGAAGATACAGACTCAGGTGGTGTAGTTTATTATGCTAATTACTTAAAGTTTTTAGAAAGAGCAAGAACAGAAGCTTTATTTTCATTAGGATATAGTAATCAAAAAGTCAAAGATGATTTTAATTCTTTAATCATAGTAAAAGCATGTAATATTGAGTATAAAAAACCCGCACACTTAGAGGATGATTTAACAGTAAGATCATTTGTAAAATCTATTACAAAAACATCTTTTTTTATGAACCAAATAATTACAAGAGATGATGATATAATTGCTGAAGCAAAAGTACATTTAGTGTTTGTGGATACGAATGGCAAGCCTATAAAAATACCTGATGAAATTTACTCTAAATTTAAACCCTATTTTTGCGATACTATTAAAACTTAGCTAGTTTTTTAGCCTTCTTAAATAAGTTAATCATCATTTTGTTAGAAATTAATTTTGTATTAACATTTCTAGGACTTGGATGATAACTAGATAATATTATTAAACCATTTGGAAGAATTTGTGTTTTACCATGTTTAAAAACAAACTTCTGGTCAATACCAAATTTATATTTATACAATTTTATACAATTATCAAAAGCAACTTTTCCTAACGTAACAATTACTTTTAGTTTTTTTAAGGATAAAATTTCTTCATCAAAAAATTTAGAACAATTTGAAATTTCATTACTCAAAGGTTTGTCTTCAGGCGGTACACACTTTAAAATGTTAGTAATATAAGTAGATTTTAGTTTTAAATTATCATTTATATTTTTTGAAAAAGGAGAACTTGCAATTCCAACTTCATATAGGCACTTAAATAGAAAATCCCCTGATTTGTCACCTGTAAAAGCTCTACCAGTTCTAGTGCCACCATGAGCAGCAGGAGCAAGGCCAATTATAGCTAACTTGGAGTTTAAGTTTCCAAAACCAGGAACAGGTTTTCCCCAGTAAATCTCATGTATGTTTTGCTTTCTTTTAGTTGTACTTACTTTATTTACAAATTTAACTAATCTTGGGCATTTTTTACAATTAATTATTGTTTTATTTAAATCGTCTAATCTAATATCCATAATATGAAATTTTTAAAAATATTATTATTTATATTTATATCTTTAACTACATCTATTAAAGCAGATTTAAATGAAAATTTGTTAAATCAACTTCAGGACGGTAAAAAATTAATATTTATTAGACATGCTTATGCACCTGGAAGTGGAGATCCAAAAAATTTCAATTTAAACGATTGTTCTACACAAAGAAATTTAAGTGAGGAGGGAAGACAACAAGCTAAACATATTGGGGAATTTTTTAAAAAAAACAAAATTAAAATAGATAAAGTTCTTTCTAGTGAATGGTGTAGATGCAAAGATACTGCAAAAATCGCTTTTAAAAATTTTTCTACTAATAGTTTCTTAAATTCTTTCTACAGCTCCAAATACGCAAAAAATAAGGATAAACAAATTAAAATGCTTAAAGAATATATTCAAAGTTTTAAAAGTAATAAAAATTTAATTTTAGTAACACATTATGTATTGATATCTGAAATTTTAAATTACGGACCATCTTCAGGTGAAATAGTTGTTTCTGATAAAAATTTTAATATTATAGGAAGAGTAGAAATAAATTATTAAAATAAATGTCATCAAAAAGAGCAATGAAACAAGCACAAAAACAAGCTTATGCTAGGCATAGAAGTAATATAACGAATAGTAGATTTTCAAATAAAAGAAAAAATAATTTCAAGAATAAGAAAAAAGTCTAGCTCTCTTTTTTAAATTTCTCAATATTTTTACAATTTGAAATTTTTGAAATACCTTCTTCATCATTTAATACAGTCTTTATAAAAATTTCAGGTTTTCCGATTTCGAATAATATTTGCGTATAAAATTGAGGATAACCATGTTTATAAGTAAGTATTTTACCGTTTTCTTCATAAATATTTCTTACATATGTATTAGATTTCTTTACACTTAAATCAGTAATTCTATATTTCTTGTAGGTTTTTTCTTTGTACACATAATTTCTTGTCATGATCAATTCATCAAGATTTAATATGTATTCATTTTTCAAGAATTCATCTTGTTTGTCATCGCACGAACTCATAACTATAATTTCTGATTGAAGAGTTTGGATTTGAAATAAAATTATAAAAATTAAGATTAAAATTTTTGATAATCTAATTATCTTCATTTTTTTCAGCAAAAAATAATCCTATTAGAAGCAATGTTGTCCAGCCAAGACCTAAAAGTGCCTTTAAAATACTAGTTTCCGCGCTCCATATGTCTAAAACTAATGCTCCAAATATTAATCCAATAATATAAACAATTATTACTTTTGAAGTATTACTCATTTTTTAATTTTCTTTAAAAAGAAATATCATTATTTATTTTAAAGGTGAAATAATCATTTTAAAATCTATTAAATTATTGAAGAAAAATAAATAAATTTACAATAATTGTCATTGGACAAATAGCTTCAATCATATATAAACCCCTTAAATTTGTGGGGCGATGGCGGAATTGGTAGACGCGTCGGTCTTAGGAACCGATAGAGCAATCTGTGAAGGTTCGAGTCCTTTTCGCCCTACCATAAAAATTATATGAAAGTCACTGTAGAAAATAAAAAGGGTTTAAATAAAGACGTAAAAGTATTTGTCGATAAAAAGACAATGAACTCATATATAGATCAAAAATATGAGGAAATAAAAGGCACGGTAAATTTAAAAGGTTTCAGGCCCGGGAAAGTACCAAGAGAGATCCTTAGAAGACAATTTGGTAAAGCTGTTTTCAGTGAAGTTTTAGATAAAGTTTTAAAAGAAACTTCAACAAAAGCTCTAGAAGAAAATAAAATTAAACCAGCAGGGCAACCAAAGTTAGATCTAAAAATTTATGGAGAGGATAAAGATTTAGAATACATCATGTCCGTGACTGAACTACCTAAAGTGGATATTAAATCACTCGCAAATATAAAGTTTGATGAATATTCTGTTAAGATTGATGAAATTGAAGCTGATAAAAGAATTAAAGATATAGCAAAAAGTCAACCAAATTTTAAAGACGCTCCAGCAGATACTCAAAGTAAAGAGGGAGATTTAGTAACTTTTGATTACACAGCAACGGTTGATGATAATCCTTTTAAAGGAAATGAAGGAAAAAATACTCAACTTACATTGGGTAAAGACTTATTTTTAAAAGGTTTTGATAAACAACTAATTGGAACAAAAAAGGGCGATGAAAAAATTGTGGAGGCAACATTACCTGAAAATTATCCAGAGAAAGAATTAATTAATAAAAAAGCAAAATTCAAATGTAAAATTAACAGCATTAAAAATCCCGAGGAAGTAAAGATCAATGATGATTTTGCAAAAAATTTGGGTGCCAAGGATTTGAAAGATCTGAAATCTTTAATTTCAAAACAAATAAATGATGAATATAAAAATTCATTAGATCGTCTTTCAAAAAATCAAATTTTGAAAGAAATTGAGAAATTTCAAATGTCAGAAATACCTGAAAATTTAATTGAAGAAGAGGTAAAAATTCTTTCTCAAGGAATGTCAGAGGAAGATGCAAAAAAAAGTAGAAAAAACTTTGAGAGTATAGCAAGAAAGAGGATTAAAGTTGGTTTAATTCTGAATGAATTTGGAGAACAAAATCAAATAAAAGTTACTGAGCAAGAATTACAAACTGAGGTACAAAAGCAGATAAGAATGATGCCTGGTCAAGAAAAAATGGTTATGGATTTTTACCAAAAAAATCCATCAGCATTAGCAAGTTTAAGGGGAACGGTTTATGAAGAAAAAATTATTAGTTCGATAAAAGAAAAGGCTAAAGCAAATAAGAAAGAGGTTTCTAAAGTCGAAGCAGAAAAAATATTGAAGGAATCTCAAGGACAGCCAGAAAATGAATCACCAAACAAGAAGGCTTCAATAAAAACTACGCCTAAATCAAAAGATGTTTCAAAAAAAACAACCTCAAAAAAATCTTCTAAAATAAAGACTTCTGTAAAAAAAGTTAGTAAAAAGTAATCTGAAGTTGTATAACTAAACCGAATCAAATTTTATGAATAAAATTTCAGAACATATGAATAATTTAATTCCAATGGTTGTAGAACAATCAAACAAAGGTGAGAGAGCATATGATATTTATTCTAGACTTTTAAAAGAAAGAATCATTTTTTTAACTGGCCAGATTAACGACAATGTAGCGTCATTAATAACTGCTCAACTACTATTTTTAGAGGCTGAGGACCCTAAAAAAGAAATTTATTTATATATTAATAGCCCAGGTGGTTTAGTTACAGCAGGTTTAGGAATTTATGATACTATGCAGTATATTAAACCAGAAATTTCTACTTTATGTATTGGTCAAGCTGCATCAATGGGATCTTTTCTGCTCGCAGCAGGATCTAAAGAAAAAAGATTTTCTCTACCAAACTCAAGAATCATGGTCCATCAACCGTCGGCTGGATTTCAAGGTCAAGCAACAGATATAGAAATACATGCTAATGAAGTTTTATCTCTTAAAAAACGATTAAATGAAATTTATTCAAAACACACGGGTAAATCTGTAGATGAAATTAAAACTGCTTTAGAGCGAGATAATTTTATGACTGCTGATGCGGCAAAATCATTCGGTTTAATTGACGAAGTAGTGGAAAAAAGATCCTAAGATACTATATATAGAATAATTGTTATTTGAAACTTGATAATAATGACTCTCATATAATAAAGTAATTAAATTGATTCGTTTTAAAAATTATGAATACAAGTAATAAAAATATTTTGTACTGCTCTTTTTGCGGAAAGAGTCAACACGAAGTTAGAAAACTTATTGCAGGCCCAACAGTTTTTATATGTGATGAATGTGTTGAGCTATGTATGGATATCATCAAAGAAGAGAGCAAAGATACGTTTGTTAAGCATCAAGATGGCCTTCCATCTCCAAAGGAGATTTGCACAATATTGGATGATTATGTAATTGGACAATCACATGCAAAAAAAGTTTTATCAGTGGCGGTACATAACCATTATAAAAGATTAAATTATGAAAATAAAACTAGTAAAAATGTTGAATTAGCAAAATCAAATATTTTATTAGTTGGACCAACAGGATGTGGAAAAACACTATTAGCACAAACACTAGCGCGAATATTAGATGTCCCTTTTACTATGGCAGATGCCACAACACTTACCGAAGCCGGCTATGTAGGTGAGGATGTTGAAAATATTATTTTGAAATTACTTCAAGCAGCAGATTATAACGTTGAAAAAGCTCAAAGAGGAATTGTTTATATTGACGAAGTTGACAAGATAAGTAGAAAATCTGAGAACCCTTCAATAACTAGAGATGTATCAGGAGAAGGTGTCCAACAAGCTTTATTAAAAATAATGGAAGGAACTATTGCTAGTGTCCCTCCCCAAGGTGGAAGAAAACACCCTCAACAAGAATTTCTTCAGGTAGATACAACAAACATTTTATTTATTTGCGGAGGAGCATTTGCTGGACTTGATAAAATTATTTCTCAAAGAGATAAAGGTACAGCAATAGGGTTTGGAGCAGATGTTAAAAACACTCAAGATAAAAAAACAGGTGAATGGATGAAAAGTTTAGAACCTGAAGATTTATTAAAGTATGGTTTAATTCCAGAATTTATTGGAAGACTACCAATGATTGCAACACTTGAAGATCTTGATGAAAAATCATTAGTAAAAATTCTACAGGAACCAAAAAATTCTCTTACAAAGCAATATCAAGAATTATTCAAACTTGATGGGGCTAAACTAACTTTTAAAGATAATGCTCTTAAAGAGATAGCTCAAAAAGCCATTAGTAAAAAAACTGGAGCCAGGGGTTTAAGATCAATTTTAGAAAATATATTACTGAAAACTATGTACGATCTACCTAGCCAAGAGGATATTGAGGAAGTAATAGTAGATGTATCAGCTGTTAAGGGTCAAACGAATCCTATCTTGGTTCACACTAAGAGTGACAATAAGTCAAGATCTGGAAAAACGTCGGCGGCTTAATATCACCTAAATAACTCACAAAAATATATTGCAAATTTGTATTTAATATCCATATTCTTCTTATGGATATAAAAATATCATTACCATTATTGCCTCTTAGAGATATTGTAGTTTATCCGAGCATGGTAATTCCGTTATTTGTAGGTAGGGATAAGTCAATTTCAGCACTTAACGAAGTAATGAAAAAAGAAAAGAAAATTATTCTTGTAACTCAAAAAAATTCAGAAATAGATGATCCTAAAAAGACTGATGTTTTTATGTATGGTTGTGAAGGAAATATTTTACAGCTTTTAAAACTTCCTGATGGAACAGTTAAAGTATTAGTTGAAGGTACAAGAAGAGTAAAGATATTAGATTTTAAAGATAACGAAAAATTTATTACATGTGAATACACACACTATAAAGATATTATTGAGAAAGATGAAGATCTATTTCCATTAGCAGCGACAGCGATAAGACGATTAGAAAAATTAACCTCAATTAATAAAAAAATTTCAAATGAAGCAATTAATACAATTAAACAGTTAAAGGATCCTTCACAAATAGCCGATAATATTGCATCACATATTACTGCTACTATTTCAGAAAAACAGCAAATCTTTGAAACAGTTGACGTCAAAAAAAGACTGAATGCTATTATAAAAATCATGGAAAATGAAACTAGCATTATTGGTGTTGAAAAAAGAATTAGAGGAAGAGTTAAAACACAAATGGAAAAAACCCAGAGAGAATATTATTTAAATGAACAACTTAAAGCTATTCAAAAAGAATTAGGAGAAATAGAAGATGGCAAAGATGAGAGCACTAGCTTAAATAAAGCAATTTTAAAAGCCAAGATGCCCAAAGAAGTTGAGAAAAAATGTTTGCAAGAACTTAAAAAATTAAAAAATATGAGCCCAATGTCAGCTGAGGCTACTGTAGTTAGAAATTATTTAGATTGGATGACTGAACTGCCGTGGCATAAAAAAAGTGAGGTTGATATTGATTTGAAAAAAGCTTTAAACGTTCTGGACAAAGATCATTTTGGGCTTGAAAAGATTAAAGAAAGAATTGTAGAATTTTTAGCAGTCCAAAAAAGAATGGAGAAAATCAAAGGTCCAATCTTATGCTTAGTTGGACCCCCAGGTGTTGGTAAAACATCACTAGGTAAATCTATTGCCAAAGCTACTAACAGAGAATTTGTAAGAATGTCAGTTGGAGGTATGAGAGACGAGGCAGAAATTAGAGGCCATAGAAGAACTTATATTGGATCTTTACCGGGTAAAATTATTCAAATGATGAAAAAAGCAGGAACAAAAAATCCACTAATTTTACTTGATGAAATTGATAAAATTGGAAATGATTATAGGGGCGATCCTTCTTCAGCCCTATTAGAAGCATTAGACCCTGAACAAAATACGACTTTTAATGATCATTATTTAGAAGTAGATTATGATTTATCAGACGTAATGTTTGTAACAACTGCAAATACCTTAAATATTCTTCCACCGCTTCTTGATCGTATGGAAGTTATTAGACTGGCTGGATATACAGAAGATGAAAAAATCAATATAGCAAATAAATTTTTACTTCCAAAACAAATTAAGGACAATGGTGTTAAAGAAGAGGAAATGAAATTAGGTAATGATATTATTAAAGAAATTATTAGAAGTTACACAAAGGAATCTGGTGTGAGAAATTTAGAGAGAGAAATTTCGAAAATTGCTAGAAAAGTTGTAAAAAAAGTTGTGGCGGGTGAGGAAAAAGAAGTTAGTGTAAATAACAAAAATTTATCAGACTTTCTTGGTGTCCCTAAATTCAAATCAGGTGAGTTAGAAACTGAAAATAGAGTTGGAATAGTAACTGGCTTGGCTTGGACAGAATATGGTGGTGAAATACTTAAAATTGAAACAGTTACGATGCCTGGAAAAGGAAGGATGCAAATTACAGGAAAATTAGGGGATGTAATGCAAGAGTCAGTCAAGGCTGCAAAGTCTTTTGTAAGATCAAAATGTTTAGAATATGGGATAATACCTCCTATATTTGAAAAAAAAGACTTTCATATTCATGTACCTGAAGGCGCTACGCCAAAAGATGGCCCGTCTGCTGGTATAGGAATGGTAACCTCAATAGTTTCATCAATTACCAATATTCCGGTAAGAAAAGATGTTGCGATGACAGGAGAAGTTACTTTAACGGGACAAGTATTGCCCATAGGTGGACTAAAAGAAAAATTATTAGCAGCGCATAGAGCAGGTATAAAAGAGGTACTAATACCAAAAGAGAATGAAAAAGATCTGGTTGATATGCCTAAAAAAATTGTAGATGAAATAAAAATCACACCCGTAGAATTTGCTGATGAAGTTTTAAAAATTGCACTCACAAAAGAACTCAAAAAGACTGAGTGGGTTGAGGTAGATTTGTCTAAAAAAGATGATAAATCTCAAGCAAGTATACAATAATTTACAATAAAGTTGATGGAAATAACTATTATTCTAGTTTCGTTTATTTTTATTCTTTATTATTTATTAAGACCAACATCAAAAAAAGAAGAGGAAGATTTTAATTCTAAGAATAACTGGAGAGGGGGCTTTTAATTCAAAAACTTACAATCCTTTAGATAGAGCGAATCGTTCAAAAGTTTTTGAAATATAATTTAGTTCCTTAATAGTTAGACCTTGGTGACAACCTAATAAAATTCCGTTCTTCATTACATCATCTGCAACGTCAGCAACATTTTCATGAGATTTATATTTCAAATTCTTCATAATAGGTTGTTTAAGAATATTTCCTGTAAATATTGTTCTTGTTTGAACATTATTTTTTTCATAATAAATTTGTAATTGTTTTCTGTTAAATTTTTTATTTGATTTAATTACTAATGGAAATGCTAACCAAGGTGTTTTAACATTAGAGTAAGTCTCTGGTAATTTAAAATATTTTGAATATTTAAGAAAGTATTTTCTTAAATATTTAAAATTTCTTTCTCTTAATTTAATATTATTTTTCAATTTTTTTATTTGTTCTATCGCAAATGCAGCTGATATTTCTGAGGGAAGAAAATTATACCCAAGTGCAGAAAAAATATATTTTTTATCATATTGTATACCAGATATCTTAATATCAAATCTGTCTGCAATTTTTTCAGACTCATTAAAAGTAGCTGAGGATCTACCCCAACCTCTCAGCAGTTTTGCATGTTTATAAAGTTTTTGATCATTAAAACAAACAATACCACCAGAACCTGCACCATTGATTATATGAGATGCATAAAAACTATTTGTAGTAACATCGGATAGATTTCCAATATTTTTTTTATTAACTGTATATCCAATAGTATCAGCTGAATCTTCAATGACTTTTAAATTATATTTCTTTGCGATTTTATTTATTTGCTTCCAATCTGCAATATTGCCCAATAGATTTGGAATCATAATTGCTACTGTCTTTTTATTTATGGATTTTTCTATTTGAGTAGGATCAGCTAAAAATTTATTTTCTATAGATCCAATGAAATGTGGTATTAGCCCTAATTGATAAATAGGGGCAACTGTTGTTGAAAAGGTAAGTGCAGGAGTAATTACTTCGCTTCCTTTTTTAAATTTAAAAGAGCTTAAAGCAAGTAAATTTGCTGAGGAACCAGAATTAACCATCAATCCAAATTTTTTACCAAAAATTTTAGCAACCTTTTTTTCTAATATTTTTACATGAGGACCATCTATAAGATTTAAACTATGTTTTTTAAGAACTTTTAAAACTGCTTTTATTTCATTATGGTCGTAAACAGCTTTTCCATAAAAAATTTTTTTCATATTGAGTTAATATAAGATTATTTAATAAAATATATAGATAAAATTTAAGTGAGACACTTAAGACAAAACTAGAAAATGTGATAAAAACTTTATATAAAAGATACATTCAGAATGCCACTTGCAAATAATATAGAAAATTTAAATTTTAAAAAAGATATAACAATTATATTAGTATTATTTAAAGAGACATTGGAATTAGTTTCTCAAACATTAAGTTCTCTTAAATTTTTTAAAGTAATAATTATTGATAATGGAAACGATGAAAGACTTAAAAAAAAAGTCGAAGCTCAATTTGTTTTAGAAAAATATATTTTAAATAAAAAAAATCTAGGTTTTTCTGCAGGATATAATCAAGGTATTAAATTATCTAAAACAGATTTTACATTAGTTTTAGGACCTGATTGTTTAATACATCAAAAGGATATTTTAACTCTTAAAGAAAAACTATTGGAAAATAAAGATTGTTTTCTAGTTTCTGCTACATCTTATGATCACAATGGAAATTTAACTTATACAGGTGGACCTTTGCCTGAAAAGGGTGAAAAAAATATTATACTTGATATATCTGGAGACACTTGTGTGGATAGTATACTTGGTGCTTGTATGTTTTTTAAAACAAAAGATATTGTTCAAAATCAATTATTTTTTGATGAAAAATTTTTTCTCTATTACTCTGACGACGATTTGTGCAGACGGGTAAGAAAATTAAATAAAACAATTATTCAAATATATGATGCAAAATGTATCCATCAACATGGAAATTTGAAAATAAAAAATATTTTTATTAGAAAATTTGTTCGAGAATATAACTTAAAATTTGATAAATTTTATTATTTTTATAAGATAGACAAACATCAAGAGGTATTGAATTCTTTTAGAAAAAAAGTTCCTTCATTTATTTTTAAATTTTTTGTTAAGATTTTTTCATTAAATTTTTTAAAAGCAGTAGAAATATATTCACAAATTTTTGCTTATTATAAATTTAAATTTAAAATTTTAAAAAAGGACGATTAATTAAAATATTATTAATAAATGCAACTTTGATTGCTCTATCTGAGTTTTTACTCGAGTTTCTTTAATATTTATTGTATTCTGTAGATAATTAATAATTGATACAAAACCAAAATTTGCATAAAAAAATTATAGCATATTCAATTTTATTTTTAATACTAAGACATTAACTTTTATAGCTTTTTTGACTTTTCAAAACTTTAATATTTCTAAAACAGTTACATTGATTATGATATTTCTGAATTTTAATTTAAAACAGTTTCATGAAGAAAATTATTTAGTACATTATAAGCACCCTTCACTAACAAAATTTTATTTTTTAAGCTATTTTACATAAGTAATTCAACTTGACCTTTTTGTGCTAAAAGATATAAAAATACTGTTTTTTGGTAAAGGGCGGTTAGCTCAGTTGGTAGAGCATCTCGTTTACACCGAGGGGGTCAAAGGTTCGAGTCCTTTACTGCCCACCAAAAAAGTCAAAAGTGGGGGTGTAGCTCAGTTGGTTAGAGCGATCGCCTGTCACGCGATAGGTCGAGGGTTCGAGTCCCTTCACTCCCGCCACTTTTTTTGTGATTCTATCCAAACATTGCTAAGTAATTGATTTTGTTGTGTTTTTTTTACAGCTCTTCGTAAATAGTTGATTTTGTTGAATTTTTTTTTATTGAAAATGTGACCTAACACCACTTCATCTAGCTAAAAAAGATGATATATATCCCACCATGAGTGCGGAGTTTTTAAAAGATTATTTACCTATAATTTTGTTCCTAATAATAGCATTAGGACTCAGTTGTGCTTTTGTGATGATAAATTTTATTTTATCACCAAAAAATCCTGATCCTGAAAAGCTATCTGCATATGAATGTGGATTTGAACCATTTCAAGATTCAAGAATGGAATTTGATGTAAGATTTTATTTAGTTGCGATACTTTTTATAATCTTTGATCTGGAAATAGCTTTTTTATTCCCTTGGGCAATTTCACTTGGAAATATTGGTATCTTAGGATTTTCCTCAATGATGATTTTTTTATTCATACTCACAATTGGTTTTATTTATGAATGGAAAAAAGGCGCTTTAGACTGGGAATAATTAATAATTTAAATGAACAATAAGATAGATCAAGTACCTGAGGAATTTAAACAACTTGCTAAAGATTTTAGCGAGAATGGTTTTATAACTACCTCATTAGATAACTTGGTTAATTGGTCCAGATCTGGATCTTTGCATTGGATGACTTTTGGCCTTGCTTGTTGTGCTGTAGAAATGATGCAAACTGCAATGCCTAGATATGATTTAGAGAGATTTGGAGCCGCACCAAGAGGATCACCACGACAATCTGATGTAATGATTGTGGCTGGTACACTTACAAACAAAATGGCTCCAGCATTAAGAAAAGTTTATGATCAAATGCCAGAACCAAGGTATGTGATATCAATGGGAAGTTGTGCAAATGGAGGAGGCTATTACCATTACTCATATTCAGTAGTTAGAGGCTGTGACAGAATTGTTCCAGTAGATGTTTATGTTCCTGGGTGTCCACCATCAGCTGAGGCTCTTCTCTATGGAATTTTACAATTACAAAAAAAAATAAGAAACAAAGGGTCATTTAATAGATAATGCAAAATTTACTAGATTTAGAAAAAAAAATTAATTCAGAATTGACTACAAAGATTAAAAACTCTGAAATTAAACATAATCAGATTTACATTGAAATAGATAAAGATAATTTAATTGATGTAACATTATTTCTGAAATCAAATAAAGATACTAAATTTAGGCAATTAATTGATATAACTGTTGTTGATTATCCTGAGGAAATTCAAAGATTTAAGATTGTTTATTTATTTTTAAGTCATGAGTTTAATCAAAGATTAATCTTAAGTTATTATGTAAATGAAAATGAGGTTATAGAGTCATTAACTTCAATTTTTCCTGCTGCAAATTGGATGGAAAGAGAAGTTTTTGATATGTATGGTGTAAATTTTAAAGATCATCCAGATCTAAGAAGAATTTTAACTGATTATGGTTTTGAAGGACATCCTTTAAGAAAAGATTTTCCATTAACTGGTCACTCTGAAGTTAGATATAGCGAGGATAAAAAAAAAGTAGTTAATGAACCTGTTAAATTAGAGCAAAACTACAGAAACTTTGATTATGAAAGTCCTTGGGATGGAACAAAATATATCAAAACACAAACAGATAATAATGACAAAAAAAATTAAAAATTTAAATTTAAATTTTGGACCTCAACATCCAGCAGCACATGGAGTTTTAAGATTGATATTGGAATTAGATGGAGAAGTTGTAGAAAAAGCTGATCCACATATTGGATTATTACACCGAGGTACTGAAAAATTAATTGAAAACAAGACATACATGCAAGCCGTTCCTTATTTTGATAGGCTTGATTATGTTGCCCCTATGAATCAAGAGCATGCGTTTGCTCTTGCAATTGAAAAAATTTTGGAAATAGAGGTCCCTATTAGAGCACAATTTATTAGAGTTATGTTCTGTGAGATAGGTAGAATATTAAGTCATATTTTAAATGTTACAACTCAGGCCTTAGATGTTGGAGCACTTACCCCTTCTCTTTGGGGCTTTGAGGAACGTGAAACTTTAATGACTTTTTATGAGAGGGCATCAGGATCTAGATTACATGCTAATTATTTTAGAGCCGGAGGTGTTCACCAAGATTTACCAGCTGGATTAGAAGAAGATATAGCAAATTTTTGTGAAACGTTTCCAAAAGTAATCAATGACCTTGAAAATTTATTAACAGATAATAGAATTTTCAAACAACGTAATGTCGATATAGGCATTGTTACAAAAGAAGACGCATTAGATTATTCATTTTCTGGCGTCATGATAAGGGGCTCAGGTGTTCCATGGGACTTAAGAAAATCACAGCCTTATGATTGTTATGAGCAATTAGATTTTAATGTCCCTGTTGGAAAAAATGGAGATTGTTACGATCGATATCTATGTAGAATTGAAGAAATGAAGGAAAGTGTTTCCATAATTAAACAGTGTTTGTCTAAAATGGAGAAAGGAATCATAAAATCTTTAGATGGAAAAATTAGCCCACCTTCAAAAAAAGAAATTAAACAATCAATGGAGGCTTTAATTCATCATTTTAAATTATTTACCGAAGGATACAGAGTTCCAAAAGATGAAATATATACAGCGGTAGAAGCTCCAAAAGGAGAATTTGGTGTTTATCTAGTTTCTGATGGTTCTAGTAAACCCTATAAATGTAAAATTAGAGCACCAGGTTTTTCACACCTTCAATCAATGGATTATCTTATTAAAGGTCACATGTTAGCTGATGTTCCTGCTGTACTTGGTTCCCTCGACATAGTTTTTGGTGAGGTCGATAGATGAGTTTAAAAAGACCAGCTCAAGATCAACCTGAAATTTTTGAATTTAACTCTTCTTCATTAGAGGCAGCAAAATCTATAATTTCTAATTATCCTAAGGGAAAACAACAAAGTGCCGTTATGGCATTACTTTATATTGCTCAAAGACAAAATAATAATTGGATACCTTTAGCTGCAATGAAATACATCGCCAAATTTTTAGACATGCCATACATAAAAGTTTACGAGGTAGCAACTTTTTACTCTATGTATAACTTATCACCAGTAGGTGATTATTTTATACAAGTGTGTACTACAACACCATGTATGATTCGAGGTGCTGGTAAATTAGTTGAAGCATGTAAAGAAAAAATTTCTAAAAATGAGCGCGAATTAACAAATGGAAAAAATTGTTCTTGGATGGAAGTAGAATGTTTAGGTGCTTGTGTTAACGCTCCTATGATGCAAATAAATGATGATTATTATGAAGACCTTGATAAAGAAAAAACCTTAAAAATTTTAGATAAAATCTTAAAAGGTGAGACACCAAAACCAGGATCATACAGAGGAAGAGTAAATAATGAACCTGAAAACAATAGAAAAACACTAATGGAATTTAAAAATGTTGAAAGATAAAGATAGAATTTTTCAAAATTTGTATAATGATTTAGGATCAGATGTGTCCTCCTCTCAAAAAAGAGGAGACTGGGTAAATACTAAAGAAATTATTAATAAAGGAAGGGATTGGGTAATTAATGAAATTAAAGATTCTCAACTTAGAGGAAGAGGAGGAGCTGGTTTTCCAACAGGATTAAAATGGTCTTTTGCACCAAAAGAAGTTGGGTCAAGACCACATTATTTAGTAATTAATGGTGATGAATCAGAGCCAGGAACATGTAAAGATAGAGATATTTTAAGATTTGAACCCCATAAATTAATTGAAGGATGCTTGATCGCTTCATATGCAGTTCAAGCTCATGTTTGCTACATATATATAAGAGGGGAATATTTTATTGATGGGCAAAAACTTCAAAAAGCAATTGATGAAGCTTATGAGAAAAATTTGATTGGTAAAAATGCATCTGGAACTGGATGGGATTTAGATATCTATATTCATTACGGTGCAGGTGCATATATTTGTGGAGAAGAAACTGCCCTGTTAGAAAGCATTGAGGGTAATAAGGGTCAACCAAGATTAAAACCGCCATTTCCAGCTTTAATAGGACTTTACGGATGCCCAACAATAATAAACAATGTTGAAACTATAGCTGTAGTTCCAACAATTCTTAGAAGAGGTGGAAAGTGGTTTGCCTCTTTGGGCAGAGAAAAAAATACAGGTACTAAAATTTTTTGTATATCTGGAAACGTGAATAATCCTTGTAATGTTGAGGAGGAAATGAACATACCACTAAAAGAATTAATCGAAGTTCATGCAGGAGGAGTAATTGGTGGATGGGATAATTTACAAGCGGTAATTCCTGGTGGATCATCAATGCCATTAATTCCTAAAGATAAATGTGAAAGCCTAACAATGGATTTTGATTCCCTGGTTGCTGAAAAAAGTGGTTTAGGAACAGCTGGAATTGTAGTCATTAATAAAGACCAAGATATAATTAAATGTATGGCACGTATTGCAAGATTTTATAAACATGAAAGCTGTGGTCAATGCACTCCATGTAGAGAAGGTTCAGGCTGGATGTGGAGAATGCTTGAAAGAATGGCTAAGGGTGAGGCATCGAAAGATGAAGTTGATATGTTAGGTGATGTAACAAAACAAATTGAAGGACACACGATATGCGCATTTGGTGAAGGTTCTTCTTGGCCAGTACAAGGCTTGTTAAGACATTTTTCTGAGGAAATTAAGAAAAGAAATAAATTTGACCCTATTATCAAAAAGGACAAGAATATTCCTTATTTAGTAGATCAACACTTACTGGATAAAAATGCTTAAACTTAAAATAAACGATATCGATATTGAAGTTGAAGAGGGATTAACAGTTCTTCAAGCATGTGAAAAAGCGGGGGTGGAAATTCCAAGATTTTGTTATCATGAAAGATTATCTATTGCAGGTAATTGTCGTATGTGTTTAGTTGAAATGGAGAAATCTCCTAAACCAATAGCTTCTTGTGCAATGCCTGCAGCAGATGGCATGGTTATTAAAACAAATACTCCAAAAATAGAAAAATCAAGAAAGGGTGTTATGGAATTCTTGTTAGCCAATCATCCATTAGATTGCCCTGTTTGTGATCAAGGAGGTGAATGTGATCTACAAGATCAATCAATGTTTTATGGAATTGATAAATCAAGATTTAAAGAAAATAAAAGATCAGTACCAGACAAATACATGGGTCCATTAATTAAAACTCAAATGACAAGATGTATTCATTGCACCAGATGTATCAGATTTGCGACTGAAATTGCAGGAGCACCTGAATTGGGAGCTATTGGGAGAGGTGAGGATATGCAAATTACAACATATTTAGAAAAATCTGTTCAATCAGAACTTTCTGGAAATTTAATTGATCTCTGTCCAGTAGGGGCCCTTACTTCAAAACCATATGTTTTTGAGGCACGACCATGGGAGCTTAAAAAAACAGAGACAATAGATGTAATGGATGCAGTAGGATCAAATATCAGAGTTGATACTTACGGGTGGGAGGTAAAAAGAGTCCTTCCATTAATTAATGAGGATATAAATGAGGAGTGGATATCAGACAAAACCAGATATGCTTGCGATGGATTATTAAATCAAAGACTTGATACACCTTATATTAAATATAATAATAAGTTTGAAAAAGCATCATGGAGCGAAGTTTATAACATTATTAAATCAAAAATAGAAAATACGAACAAAGAAAACATAGTTGGTTTTGTTGGTGATCTTGTAAATATGGAATCTGCTTTTATTTTTAAAGAATTTTTTGATCGAGTAATTAATTCAAGTAAATATGAGTCCAGAGATACAGAATCGTTCTTAGATAATAAAAAAAGAGAAAATTATTTATTTAATTCCTCAATAAACGGGATCGAGGAGACTGATTTTATCCTTTTAGTAGGAGCAAATCCCAGATATGAAGCAACAATTTTAAATTCAAGAATTCGAAAAGCTTTTCTTAATAATGGTACTAAAGTAATCTCAATAAATAATATAGGTGATCAAACATATCCATATCAAAGTCTAGATGGCAAAACTAAGACCTTAAATAACATTATTGAAAACAAGCATGAAATTTGTGATGAAATTATAAACGCAAAAAAACCAATGATAATTTTAGGTAATGCATTTTTTGATTGTAAATTTTCAAATTATTTATTTTACTCACTCAAAGCATTTTTATCTAAACATGGTAAATTAACGGATGAATGGAATTCATTAAATGTATTGTCTACTGATGCTGCTTCTGTAGGAAATTTTGATTTAGATATAGTAAATACAGACATTAATTTAATAAAAGATCTAAAATCTAATAAATTTGACCTTATTTATCTTTTAGGTCAAGATAATTTAAAATTTTCAAAAAAGAATGAATTTGTAATTTACCAAGGTAGTCATGGAGATAAAGGAGCAGAAATGGCTGATATTATTTTACCTGGTTCAGCTTATACAGAGCAATCAGGTCACTACACTAACTTAGAAGGAAAAATTCAGAAAGCTTATAAAGCTTCTTATCCACCGGGTGAGGCAAAGGAAGATTGGCAAATAATTAATGAACTTGTTGAATTAATGAACAATAGAAAACTTTTTAACGATAAAGAGGAACTTGAAAGCAGTATGTTTAATTACCTAAATGTGAAAAAAGAAAAAGAAAAAGGTAATTTTGAAAAAGGTAATATCAAAAGCGCTTTTGAGACAGAAGATATAAAAATAAGACACAATAATTATTATTTTTCAAATGTAATTGCGCGATCCTCTAAAACAATGTTGGATTGTCACAATTCAAAATTAGACTTAAAACTTACAGGAACCGAAGGTTAAAAATGGAATATATATCTTTAATTTTTCTAGAGGTTTATAAAATATTATTTTTATTAATTCCTGTTTTAGTCTCAGTTGCTATGATAGTTTGGTTAGATAGAAGAGTTTGGGCTTTTGTCCAAAAAAGACAAGGTCCTAATGTAGTAGGTCCATTTGGATTACTTCAATCTTTAGCCGATGCATTAAAATATATTTTTAAAGAAATAATTATTCCCGCTAGTTCAAATAAAATAATTTTTATATTAGCTCCTATAATTACAATGACTTTAGCTTTGATAGCTTGGGCAGTAATTCCATTTAGCGAAGATCAAGTTTTAGCTAATATAAATGTTGGAATTTTATATATTTTTGCAGTTTCATCGTTAGGTGTATATGGAATAATAATGGGGGGTTGGGCATCTAATTCAAAATACCCTTTTTTAGGTTCAATAAGATCAGCAGCTCAAATGGTGTCATATGAAGTATCAATCGGAATTATAATTATTAATGTTTTATTGTGTGTAGGATCTTTAAATTTAAATGACATTGTAAAAGCTCAACAAAATGTATGGTTTATTATCCCTTTATTTCCCATGTTTATAATTTTTTTTATTTCATCCTTGGCAGAGACGAATAGACCTCCTTTTGATTTACCTGAAGCCGAAGCAGAATTAGTTGCGGGTTATCAAACTGAATACTCAGGCATGATGTATGCAATGTTTTGGCTTGGTGAATACGCCAATATTCTTTTAATGTGTGCCCTTGGTTCAATTTTATTTTTAGGCGGGTGGTTATCTCCAATTGAACTATATCCTTTTAATCTTATTCCTGGAGCTGTTTGGCTGATATTTAAAATTTTATTTTTATTTATTCTCTTTGCTTTAGTTAAAGCAATAGTACCAAGATATCGATATGATCAATTGATGAGATTAGGTTGGAAAATATTTTTACCATTATCTTTAACTTATGTTGTTTTAACAGCAAGTTACCTTTTTTATTTTAACCTTTTACCCACAATTTAATATGAAACTCAGTAGATTTTTAAAAACTATATTAATGACAGACTTCATAAGTGGATTATTTATTGCCGCTAAAGAAATATTTAAAGCAAAAAAAACTATTAACTATCCATTTGAAAAAGGAAAAATTAGCCCAAGATTTAGAGGAGAGCATGCTCTTAGAAGATACCCAAATGGTGAGGAAAGATGTATTGCTTGTAAACTTTGTGAAGCAGTTTGTCCTGCGCAGGCCATAACAATTGAGTCAACTCAAAGAGCTGATGGCAGCAGAAAAACTACGCGTTATGATATAGACATGATGAAATGTATATATTGTGGTTTGTGTGAAGAATCTTGTCCAGTTGACGCAATTGTGCAAGGACCTAATTTTGAATTTTCAACAGAAACAAGAGAGGAACTTTATTACACTAAAGAAAAACTTTTAGATAATGGTGATAGATGGGAGAATATTTTATCAGCAAATATAAGATCTGATAATCCATATAGATAATCCATGATAGCTCACACAATTTTTTTTTATATTTTTTCAATAATTGCAGTTATTTCTGCCATAATGGTTACAGCATCAAAAAATACAGTTCATTCAGTTTTTTTCCTAATTTTAGATTTTATTAGCATTTCATGTCTATTTATTATGATAGGTGCTGAATTTTTGGGAATGATAATGCTGATAGTTTATGTTGGTGCTGTCGCAGTTTTATTTTTATTTGTTGTAATGATGCTGAATGTAGCTCAACAAAAAAATCAATGGTTTATTTCAAAATCAAGCTCCAACCACATTCCAATTGGATTAGTTATAAGTGCACTCATCTTTTTTGAGTTAATTATTGTAATTGGAGGCTGGAAATATAAACCTGACTTACAAAATTCAAATAATTTTACTTCATCAAATGAAATTACTAATACACACTCTTTAGGCCAAGTGCTTTACACTGATTACATTCATATTTTTCAAATAAGTGGAATGATATTGCTTATAGCGATGATTGGAGCAATAGTTCTTACTTTTAGGCAAAGAGAAGGAGTGAAAACACAAAGTTACATCAAACAAATTTCTAGAGAGAGATCTGAAGGAGTAGAGGTATTAGAAGTAGCATCTAGAAAAGGAGTAAAAATTGATGAGTGAAATCGGTCTAGGTCATTATTTAACACTAGGAGCAGTAATTTTTACAATAGGAATTGTCGGAATTTTTTTAAATAGAAAAAATATAATAGTTATACTTATGAGTATTGAATTAATATTATTAGCTGTAAATATAAACTTAGTTTCTTTCTCAATTTTTTTAGGTGATTTATCTGGGCAAATTTTTACATTATTTATTTTAACAGTTGCAGCTGCAGAAGCTGCAATTGGACTTGCAATTATAGTCGTTTATTATCGTAACTCCGGAACTATACGTGTCGAGGAAATAGATGAATTAAAAGGATAGGATGGAAATCTCAATTATAACATTACCTCTGATAGCTTCAATTATATCAGGGTTTTTTGGCAAACTTATTGGAGATAGAATTTCAGAAATTTTAACTAGTGCTTTAGTAACCATATCAGCTATTTTATCAATCATAATATTGTATCAAGTTATTGTTTATCAATTTGAGGATAATATTGTAATTGCTACTTGGATAAATTCGGGATCTCTAGATGTTAGCTGGTCAATTAAGATTGATGCTCTATCAGCAATAATGTTAGTTGTTGTAACATCTGTTTCTTCATTAGTACATATTTACTCAATTGGATACATGTCTCATGATCCACACAAACCTCGATTTATGGCTTATTTATCTTTGTTTACATTTGCGATGTTGATGTTAGTAACATCAGACAATTTCATCCAATTATTTTTTGGTTGGGAGGGAGTGGGCCTTTGCTCTTACTTTTTAATAGGTTTTTGGTATAAAAAAGATACAGCCAACTCTGCTGCTATTAAAGCATTCTTAGTAAATAGAGTAGGAGATTTCGGGTTCGCACTCGGTATATTTTTGATATTTTATTTATTTGGAACTGTAAATTATTCTGAAGTTTTTAACCAAATTCCAACAATATTAGATAAAAAAATAAATTTTTTAGGAATTAATATTAATGCAATAGATTTAATTTGTTTGCTTTTATTTATTGGGGCAATGGGAAAATCTGCTCAAATTTTTTTACACACTTGGTTACCAGATGCCATGGAAGGTCCAACACCAGTTTCAGCATTAATACATGCTGCAACGATGGTTACAGCAGGGGTATTTTTAGTCGTAAGATGTTCACCAATTTATGAGTTTTCAGAATTAGCATTAAATGTAATAACAATTGTTGGTATGAGTACTGCCTTTTTTGCAGCTTCTATTGCTCTTGTGCAAACAGATATAAAAAAAATTATTGCTTACTCAACATGTAGTCAATTAGGATATATGTTTTTTGCAACTGGTGTTGGTGCTTACAATGTAGCAATGTTTCACTTATTCACTCATGCTTTTTTCAAGGCTTTATTATTTTTAGGATCTGGCTCTGTTATTCATGCTTTTAAAGATGAGCAAAATATTGAAAAAATGGGAGGAGTTTGGAGAAAATTGCCGTTTACCTATTTTTTAATGATAATAGGTACCCTGGCATTAACTGGTTTTCCCTTTTTATCAGGTTTTTATTCAAAAGATGCAATAATCGAATTTGCTTATTTAAGAGGCAACACAACAGGCTTTTATGCTGCTGGGATAGGTATTTTTACGGCCTTTCTGACTTCAATATATTCCTGGAGATTAATTTTCAAAACATTTCACGGTAAATATAATAATACAAATCTAAAAATTGAAGAAACACACGAGTCTCCACTTATAATGCTTGTGCCATTAGTCTTTCTAGCAGTTGGAGCAATATTTGCTGGATTTACTTTTAAAGATTTATTTATTAGTCAGGAATACACAATAAATTTTTGGAAAGACTCAATTTTCTTTTTAAAACCATTAAGTATTGAACATCCTCCTTTATGGTTTTTACTTATAACTCCTACATTAGTTATAATATCAATTCCATTAGCTTATTATTTATTTATTAAAAACAAAGATCTCACAAGTAGAATAGTGAATGTTAATAAACCACTGTATAATTTCTTAGTTAAAAAATGGTATTTTGATGAGTTATATGATTATTTAATAATCAATCCTTTAAAAAGAGCTGGATTAATTTTATGGAAATTTTTTGATATAAGGATAATTGATGGTTTTGGTCCTGATGGAATTTCATTTTTAATAAAAAAATTTTCTCAAAAAGCTAACAAATTTCAAAGCGGTTTTATCTACCAGTATGCATTTATAATGTTGCTTGGTTTTTCAGCGCTTCTAACTTTTTTAATTGTAAAATAATGAATTTTCCAATTTTGTCATCTCTTATTTTACTACCCACTATAGGAGCTCTTTTTTTATTTTTTACAAAAAGTACAAGGGAAAACAATATTACTGTAAAATATGTAGCTTTATTTACATCATTAGTTAATTTTTTTTTATCGATTTATTTATGGATTTTATTTGATCATAAAACATCAGCATTTCAGTTTATAGAGGAAAGAACATGGATTGAGGGTTTTATAGATTATAAAGTTGGTGTAGACGGTATTTCTATATTATTTATTATTCTTACAACATTTATAACTCCGCTGTGCATCATATCAGTTAATAATTCTATAAAAAATAGACTTAGTGAATTTCTAATCGCAGTTTTGATTATGGAATCTTTCATGCTTGGTGTCTTTTGTTCGCTTGACCTTGTTGTCTTCTACTTATTTTTTGAAGCTGGATTAATTCCTATGTTTCTTATTATAGGTATATGGGGTGGTGCAAGAAGAGTATATTCCGCGTTTAAATTTTTCTTATATACACTATTAGGTTCAGTATTAATGTTGGTTGCGATTATTTCAATTTTCTGGATTTCTGGTACAACAGACGTTGAAAAACTCTATGAAATTGGAATTGATCCAAAATACCAGAATTTATTGTGGCTGGCTTTTTTTAGCTCATTTGCCGTAAAAACCCCAATGTGGCCAGTTCATACCTGGCTACCAGATGCTCATGTGGAGGCTCCAACTGCAGGATCTGTTTTATTAGCAGCAATTTTACTTAAAATGGCAGGATATGGATTTATAAGATTTTCTCTTGGGTTATTCCCGGTTGCTTCAGAAATATTTACTCCTTTAATTTATATTTTGAGTGTAATTGCTATTATTTTTACATCTTTAATTGCATTGATGCAGGAAGATATGAAAAAATTAATTGCATATTCTTCTGTTGCACATATGGGTTTTGTCACATTAGGTATTTTTACGATCCAGCAACAAGGTTTGGAGGGAAGTATTATACAAATGATAAGCCATGGCCTAGTTTCTGCAGCACTTTTTTTATCAGTAGGAATTGTTTATGATCGTATGCACTCAAGACTTATTAATACATATGGTGGTTTAGTTAGCATAATTCCTAAATACTCAGTTTTATTTATGATATTTGCTTTAGCTTCATTAGGTCTACCAGGTACAAGTGGCTTTATAGGAGAATTTTTAATTCTAATGGGAGCTTTTAAAGATAATTTTTTAGTGGCGGTGATAGCTAGTTTAGGTGTTATATTAGGAGCAGCTTACATATTGTGGATGTATAAAAGAGTTGTTTTTGGTAAGGTAGTTAATTTAAAATTAAAAGAAATAGTAGATTTAAATAGATCTGAGTTTTTTATATTATCATCACTAGCCATACCAATTATAATTTTTGGTTTTTATCCTGATCCATTAATTAACACTATAGAAGTATCAATAAGTGATTTAATTAAAAACTACAATTTAAACATTTTAAATAAATAATATAATGAACCTAGTATTAATTTTCCCAGAAGTTTTTCTCTCACTTTCTATAATGTTTTTATTAATTTTAGGTGTTTTTAAGAAGAAAAGCTCAAGTTTAATACAAAGTATTTCATTAGTCATATTATTAGTTACAGCAGTTATAACTTACAATGAAACACTGGGTATTCAAAAAATTTTATTATTTAATGATAGTGTTATTATTGATTATTTATCATCATTGATGAAAATAGTAACATTATTAGGAGCTTTTCTAGTTCTTATAATTTCATCGAATTACTTAAAAACTTTTAAAATTCATAAAATTGAATATCCAATTTTAATTTTAAGCTCAGTATTAGGGATGATGATTATGATTAGCTCATATGATCTTATTGTCTTTTACATGGGACTTGAACTACAATCTCTTGCACTATATGTTTTAGCAACATTCAATAGGGATCAATTAAAATCTTCAGAGGCAGGTTTAAAATATTTTGTTTTAAGCGCATTATCCTCAGGATTACTATTATATGGTTGTTCTTTAATTTATGGATTTACAGGGACTACAAATTTTAATCTAATAGCCGCACAATTAGACTCAAATGAATACGCATTAACTTTTGGAATTGTTTTTATTTTAGTAGGCTTAGCTTTTAAAATTTCAGCAGTGCCTTTTCATATGTGGGCACCAGATGTTTATGAGGGTTCACCAACAACTGTAACTCTTTTTTTTACAATTGTTCCAAAAGTAGCAGCTTTAACTGTTTTTATCCGATTTTTATATGTACCGTTTTTAAATTTAATTGATCAATGGCAAACCATTCTAATTTTTTTGTCAGTTGCATCTATGTTATTTGGTGCAATTGCTGCAATTGGCCAAAAAAATTTAAAAAGGTTAATTGCTTATAGTTCAATAGGTCATGTTGGATATGCTTTAGCTGGACTAGCAACAGGTTCAAATGATGGAATACAAAATTCAGTTATTTATATTATAATTTATATATTAATGAATTTGGGTTTATTTTCCTGCCTTTTGATGATGAGAAGAAATAATGAATATTTTGAGAGCATCGATGATTTATCAGGCTTATCAAAGAATCATCCTTTACTCTCAATTTCATTATTAGTTATTTTATTTTCACTGGCAGGAATCCCTCCTCTTGCTGGCTTTTTTGCAAAATTCTATATTTTTAAATCTGTTCTTGAACAGTCAATGTACTTCTTAGCTATAGTTGGATTATTATCTACAGTAATTGCAGCTTTTTATTATTTAA
Source organism: uncultured Pelagibacteraceae bacterium (assembly GCA_902629585.1). Classification (GTDB taxonomy): domain Bacteria; phylum Pseudomonadota; class Alphaproteobacteria; order Pelagibacterales; family Pelagibacteraceae; genus Pelagibacter. Next base: position 157,943 of record CACORI010000001.1, read on the forward strand.
GGATAATTAAGATTATTTATTTTGATAAGGAGAAAGAAAGCTTCGATAAAAATCATAATACTTGGCTAAAATTTTCTTTAGCTTTATCAACTATATCAATTTTATTTTATTTTATATTTCCTAGTGAAATTATTGAGATAGTGTCAAAAATTAATTTTATTTAATGATTATAAAAGTATTTAAATTTAGACAAGTATTAAATACCAATAATACTGCTATTCAAATTATTAAAAAAACAAAGCTAGATCATGGTATGGTCTTTTCTGATTTACAAAAAAAAGGCAAAGGCCAATACGGCAAACGATGGTTTTCTTACAAAGGAAATTTATTTCTATCTTTTTTTTTTAATATAAATAAGATTCAGTTTCCGATTGCTAAAGCTACAAAAATTAATTGCCTATTAGTAAAAAAGTTGATTTCAAATTATTATAGAAATAATATAGTTTATAAATCACCAAATGATTTACTGATAAGAAAAAAAAAA
>CACORI010000002.1 GCA_902629585.1 uncultured Pelagibacteraceae bacterium
TATTTAAAAGTTACTTAAATAATAATAATTGGATTTATCAAACTCATGGTCTAGATGCTGGTCCCTCACTAAATTATATTAATCCTGAATATAAAGGTAAATTTGGAATTATAGCGCCTTATTCTAAAGATTTTTGTAAATCCTGTAATAGACTTCGAATTACATCTAAAGGGGATTTAAGACTTTGTTTATTTGGCAATACAGGAATAAGTATAAGACATTTGCTTCAAAGGGACGATCAAACTGAAGAATTAAAAGATCTTATATTGGGTCAAATGAAATTTAAAAAAGAGTCTCATTATCTTGAGCTAGGTGAAACAGGTTTAACTAAAAATTTATCTAAGACAGGTGGTTAAATGAAAAATTTAAAAATTATAAATCAAGAGGACTTAAAAGATTGGGCAAAAGAAGTTTTTAAAAAAAATTCATTTAATATGGTGGATGTTTCATCAAAAAAAGAAACATTTCGTCGAGCTCTTGCTTCAGGAAAAATTTATGTTGGTAAAGAAGTTTTTGATTTAATTAAAAATAACAAAATGCCAAAGGGCGATCCTATTACTTTGGCCGAAGTGTCAGCAGTCCTAGGTGTTAAGAAAACTAGTGAACTTATTCCTTTATGTCACCCACTCCCAATTGATCATACAGCAACTAAAATTATTATGAATGAATTGGATAATTCATTAGAAGTTTTCTGTGTTGTATCAGCTGTTGCAAAGACGGGTGTTGAAATGGAAGCTATAATGGGTGTTAATGCTGCTTTAATAACAATTTATGATTTAAGTAAAATTGTTAATCCACATCTAAAAATTAATAATGTTAAATTATTATTAAAAGAGGGTGGTAAAAGTGGTTTATGGACTAATCCTGACGGATTACCAAATTTTTTAAAAAATATTTTTTAATTTTTTTCATGTCAATTTATCTAAATTCGCAAAAAGTTATTAAAGACTGGATTGACTATAACAATCACATGAATGTTTCCTATTACTTATTAATGTTTGATGTATATGGAGCAGAAACCTTAAATAATATTTTTAAGATGGGAGAACACTCTGCAAAGACTACTGGAATGAGTACAATGGTTGTTGAAACAAATATTACATATAATGGAGAGCTTAAACTTGATGATGAAGTTGATATAAATTTAACATACTTCGATCACGATAAAAAACGTCTTCAATATAAGATGGAAATGATTCATAAAACAAAAAATTACTTAGCTTCAACAATAGAAGTCCTGGCTCTTTATGTTGACCTCAATACTAGAAAAGTATCAGAATTTGAGGAAGAAAAAGTTAAAATTATGGATAATTTTATAAACGAAAATAAAACAAAATTTAAAAATGAAAATCTAAAGTTTTCTTCTAAGCTTAAAAAATGAAAAAAATATTAGTGATTTTAACTTTTAGCTTATTTGCTTCAAGCAATCTATTTGCTGAGAATTTAAATTGGTTTTTTAATAAGTGGCTTTCTGAAAACGGACATCATCAATATTTAACTATGAAAGAAAACCCAGTATGCAAAGAAGAACCAAAATATAGTAATCTTTGGTATTATAATAAATGTGATAAATTTCAAGGATCTAACAATCTAAATATCAAAATAAAAAATAAAGCATTATCAGCTACTAATATTGCCTATCATTCAAACCCAAACAGAGATACGCTGATTTATTATTTATGGAAATATTCATATAGAGATAGAAGTCAACATTTAAAAGAGTTTAAACCGACAAATAGTTCCTACGATTTTAAATTCAACTTAATTGAAGATAAATATGTAAAAAAACAAATGAAAACTAAAGGCATTCTTAGTTATTTGTATTACCAAGATGGTCAAGTATTGATTGATGAATTTTCTCCTAAAGAACAGTTAGGAGAGTTTTTAAATAATGAAACAAAATTTTATTCAATGTCAATGGGTAAGTCGGTAACTTCTTATTTAGTAGGTCACGCAATATGTGAGGGTTATATTGATGGAGTTGATGCTAGAGTAAACGACTGGCCTATAATAAAAGATTCACTTTATCATGATCAAAAATTAATTAATTTTTTAAATATGAATACTGGTGATCAAAAATATATTGATGAATTTAAAGATGGTACAAGTAAATTAGGCCCATATGAAGACGCAGATATTGCAACAACCATGCGCTTTCACTTTAACAACCAAAATACAAAAAAATCTAAGGAAAGATACAATTACAATGGATTTGTCACTCAGTTAATTTTAAACTATATGAAATTTAAAATTGGTGAAGATTATGACAAATTTTATAGCAAAGTTTTCAACGATAAAATAAAGATCAAAAATAGCATTCGTTATGGCTATACAAGTTTAAAAGAACAGTTTGGAAATGGTCATCCCAACATAATGGCAACTAGATTTGACTATCTTAGAATAGCAAAAGCTATAATGGATGATTATCAAAATGATACTTGTGTAGGAAAATATTTAAAAGAAATTCACAAAAGAAGAATTCCTAAAAAATATAACGAGAATATTAACGAGCCAGAATATAATAGAACAAAATCATATGGGGGGCAATTCCATATGGATTATCCAGGATTAAAAGATAAAGTTATATTTGGCATGGGCGGTTATGGTGGTAATGCAATTTTAATTGATATGGAAAATTCTAGAATTTTAATTGTTAATTCGCTTCATTACAATAACGGTAAATATAAATATAATGTCAAAAAACTTTTAATAGACCCAATTAAAGAAGGTAAACAAGTAAATTGAAAATTAAATTAGAATTGTTTGGTGCTAGTAGAGATTTTAGTGATAACGATCATTTAGAGATTGAGGTTCAGGATAAAGCTTCAATAGATGATTTAAGAAATGAGATTATCAAATATATAGATAAAAATTTTAGTGGAAATGAAAACTTCATTAAGGTTGTAAAATCATCAGCTTTTTGCTCTGAAAATAATGAAATAATTAGCGACAATTATAAAATCACAAAAGATCAAAAGATTGGTATTATACCTCCTATCGGAGGAGGTTAATGCTTCATACAAAAATAGTAGATTCAAAAAAAGAGAAAATACTTACTTCAAATGCTGAAAAATTTATTAAAAACTTTAAGTTTGGAGCTTCAATTTATTTTTTAGGCACTGTAAGAAATATCAATGATAATAAAAAAGTGACTGGAATCACTTACGATAGTCATGATGAAATGGTTATTAAAAGTTTTGAGGAAATTTATAATGAAGCAGACCAAAAGCTAGCTATTAAAGATAAAGCTGTATTTATTGAACATGCTAAAGGACATTTGAAGTTAGGTGATATTAGCATAATTATCGCAGTTGCTTGCAAACACCGTGATCAGGCATATGTACTATCAAGATATATAATCGAAGAAATAAAAAAACGATCTCCAATTTGGAAAAAAGAACATTATGAAAATGAGGAAAGTGAGTGGTTAAAAGGTAACCCTGTGGCTAATGAAAAAATTTAAAAATTCAGAAATTACGTCAGAAAAAATTTATAACCAACGAAGATCTTTTATAAAATCTTTAGGTTATGGAATGAGCGCACTTACCTTAAGCTCAGTTCCAATGATCAATGCTAATGCAAGCAATTCAAACGAACCGAATAGTTATGAAGACATAACTACCTATAACAACTTCTATGAGTTTGGGACTGGTAAGAGTGATCCGCATAGAAGAGCAAAAAATTTTACTACAAGACCATGGAATGTTAAAATTGAAGGTGAAGTCGAAAAACCATTAGAACTATCAATTGAGGAAATTTTAGCTATTAAATCTGAAGAAAGAATTTTAAAACTAAGATGTGTTGAGGGTTGGTCAATGGTTATTCCGTGGTTAGGTTTTTCATTAAGAGAACTACTTAACAAAGTTCAAATCAAAACATCTGCAAAATTTGTTGAATTTGAAACGATCTATAATCCAGAGGAAATGGTAGGCCAAAGGTATCCAGTTTTAAACTGGCCGTATATCGAAGGTTTAAGAATTGATGAAGCAATGCATCCTCTCACAACTGTTGTAACAGGTTTGTATGGCAAACCTTTGCCAAATCAGAATGGAGCACCCTTAAGAATATTTATACCGTGGAAGTATGGTTTTAAAAGTGCGAAATCGATTGTAAAAATTAAATTAACCAAAAACATGCCAAATACCGCTTGGAAGAATGCATCGCCAAGAGAGTATGGTTTTTACTCAAACGTAAATCCTAATGTTGATCATCCAAGATGGTCTCAAGCAACTGAGAGAGTAATTGGAGAAAGTATTTTGGCTCCAAGAATTAAAACTTTAATGTTCAATGGCTACGGAGATGAAGTTGCTTATCTTTATAGTGGTATGGATTTAAAAAAAAATTACTAAAATAAATTGAAAAATTATTTTAAGCCTGCAGTATTTTTAATATCACTTTGGCCAATATATATAATCTCTTATCAAATATTTTATAATGAACTTGGACCAGAGCCAGTAGATAGGATCATAAATCATTTTGGAGAATGGACTTTGATATTTATTTTTATAACACTTTCGATGTCACCTCTTAAAAAAATAACAAAATCATCAGAATGGATTAAATTTAGAAGAATGCTTGGATTATTTGCTTTTTTTTACGCCTCAATACACATGTTAAGTTATGTTGGGCTTGATTACAGATTTGATTTTGAGCCATTGATTGATGATGTTCTAAAAAAGAAATTTGTATTTATTGGATTTTCAGCATGGCTATTGCTAATACCACTTGCATTAACATCCTCTGATAAAATGGTAAGATTATTAAAACATAATTGGAAAAAATTACATAAATTGATTTATGTAATATCAATATTTGGCGTACTACATTTTATTTGGTTATCAAAAACTATATACTTTAAACCTCTGATTTTTTTGATAATTCTTATTGTTCTATTATTATTTCGTATAAAATTTAATAAATCATCTATTATTAGTAATAAGAACTAATTGTGAAATAATAGATAAAGCTATTTCAGATGCTGACTTACCACCTAATTTGATTCCAATAGGACCATGAATTGAATCTATTTGTTCGTTAGAATAACCAGCTTCTTTTAATCTATCACATCTACTAGAGTGAGTTTTTTTACTTCCTAAAGCTCCGATATAATAAAATCTTCTGTCGAGAGCATGTTTAAGTGCAGGATCATCTATTTTGGGATCGTGTGTTAATGCTATCAAAGCTGTTGACTCATTTGTTTCTAATTCTTTGAAAGCTTCTTCTGGCCATTTATTTATTATATTTACATTAGGAAATCTTTTTTCAGATGCAAAGTAACCTCTGGGATCAATAATATGAATTTCAAAATTCAAGTTTTTCGCATAATCAACTAAATATTGAGCTATATGGACTGCCCCAACTATAATAATTTTGATAGGTCTTACAAATGTTTCAACAAATAGGTTTGAATTATTTATTATTCCATTTTTTTTACTTTCACAAAAATCATTAATTTGTTTTGAGTATTTTTCTAATTTTTCATTTAATGGTAAATCTTTTTCAAATATTTCAGTCTCACCAGTGGAAAGATCAGTAATAATTGAAAATTTAAAATGTTTTTTTTTGTTTTCTATAATTTTTTTTAAAGTTTCAATTTTCATGATTTTATTTGTTCGATAAAAACTGCTATTTCACCACCACATGCAAGACCAATTTCCCAAGCTTTTTCGTTTGAAACTTTAAATTCTATTTTCTTAAAAGGCTGATCATTCTTTAATAGCTCAATACATTCACTCACAACTGATGATTCTACACACCCTCCAGAAATTGAACCTGAAAAATCTCCTTTTTCATTTACAATCATTCTACTTCCAGTTTGTCTTGGGGATGATCCCCATGTTTGAATAACAGTTACTAGGGCAACCTTTTGATTAGTTTGCACCCAATCATATGCCTCTTCCAAAATTTTTTCATCGAAAGGATTTATCATCCTAAAAATATAGATTTATCTCTAGGAGCTGCAACAGCTTTGTTTAATTGAGAGTTGTTTTTTCAGGTATGCAAATCTCTGATCTAGTCAAAAATCTTCTGCCTGTTCCATTATCAAGAGAGAACATTCCACCCATGCCTTCCACACAGTCAATTATAAGATCTGTATTTTTCCAAGCTTGATGCTGTGTTTCACTTATATAAAATGGAACTCCACCAATTTCACCTATCATAACATCATCTTGACCTACTTGATATTCTTTAGCAGGATAGCACATCGGTGCACTTCCATCGCAACATCCACCTGATTGATGAAATAATAGTTCTTTACCGTGATTTTTTTTAAGTTCCTCAATTAAATCTAATGCTGATGGAGTCGCTGTAACTTTCATGTTTATATGGCCCGTAAATTTATTACGGGCCACTATAATATATCTTTTAAAAGAAGCCTAATTTTTTCTCACTGTAAGACACGTGTAAATTCTTAACTTGTCTATAGTGGTTTAGCATCATTTTATGTGTTTCTCTTCCGATACCAGATTGTTTGTATCCGCCAAATGCCGCATGCGCTGGATAAGCGTGATAACAGTTTGTCCAAACTCTACCTGCTTCAATAGCTCTACCCATTCTGTATGCAATGTTTCCATTTCTAGTCCAAACTCCGGCACCTAAACCATAAAGAGTATCATTAGCAATTTTTAATGCTTCTGCCTCATCTTTAAACTTAGTAACTGATACAACTGGTCCAAAAATTTCTTCTTGGAATATTCTCATTGAATTATTACCTTCAAAAATAGTTGGTTCAATATAGTTTCCTTTTTCTAAACCACTATTTACTTTGGCAACATTTCCACCACATAGAACTTTCGCACCTTCTTTCTTACCTAAATCTAGATAAGATTTGATTTTTTCCATTTGTTCTACAGATGCTTGAGCACCAATCATAGTTTCCATTTTTAGAGGATTGTCTTGTTTTACAGCTTTTGTTCTAGCGATTGCCTTCTCCATAAATTTATCATAGATCGACTCTTGCACTAGTACTCTACTTGGACAAGTACAAACTTCACCTTGGTTAAGAGTAAACATAGCAAAACCTTCTAAACATTTGTCAAAGAAATCATCATCTTGTGCCATGACGTCTTCAAAGAAAATGTTTGGAGATTTTCCCCCAAGCTCTAAAGTTATAGGAATTAAGTTTTGAGATGCATATTGCATAATCAAACGACCAGTAGTTGTTTCACCAGTAAAAGCAATTTTCTTAATTCTTTTTGATGAAGCTAATGGTTTTCCTGCCTCTAAACCAAAACCACATACAACGTTAACAACTCCTGGAGGTAATAAATCTCCTATTAATTCCATTAATAACATAATAGAAGCTGGAGTTTGTTCAGCTGGTTTCAATACAACACAGTTACCTGCAGCTAATGCTGGAGCAAGCTTCCATGTAGCCATTAAGAGAGGAAAATTCCAAGGTATAATTTGTCCAACTACACCTAATGGTTCTGGTATATGGTAAGAATATTCGCTATTGCTAATTTCTGCCACAGACCCTTCTTCAGCTCTTATTACACCTGCAAAATACCTCCAATGATCAACTACTAAAGGTAAATCTGCAGCCATACATTCTCTTATTGGCTTTCCATTATCTAAACATTCAGCTGTAGCTAATAAATTTAAATTCTTTTCAATTACATCAGCTATTTTAAGAAGAATGTTAGATCTTTCTGTAATAGAAGTTTTGCCCCATGTCGGAAAAGCTGCATGAGCAGCATCCAAAGCTGCATCTACATCTTTTGCATCCGACCTTGCAATTGAACAAATCACCTCATTGTTAATTGGTGTAACGTTGTCAAAATATTTTCCTGACTTAGGTTCGACAAACTTTCCATTTATATAATTTCCATATTTTGACTTATATGGAAATGGTACTTTTAAGTGAGACGTATCCAACAAAGGAGACGACGCACTTTTTATTGTTTCTGTACTCATTTTTTTTACTCCTCTTGTTTTTATAGTTTTTAACTTATTATTTTTTCTAGATTTCTTAGAACGTTTCTTAGTCGCAGACTTTTTTGTCCCAACTTTTCTTTTCGTTTTAACTTTTTTTCTAGATGATTTGACCAATTTAGTTTTTTTCTTTTTGGTCTTTGGCTTTGCTTTTTTTTTCTTTTTAGTAGCCATAAATATATTAAACAAACATAAGTAGTTTGTGTCTATTTGTAATAATTATTATTTTCTACTTATAATTGTATAAATACTATATCTTGTGCTTATAAAATAATTCTTTAATATTTTTTTATGAATGAAAAAAATAAAATTGAAATTCAATCTGCCACGTTTGAAAGATTGCTAAAGCATTTAGACGAAAGAAAAGACGTTCAAAATATTGATCTTATGAACCTTGCTAATTTTTGTCGTAACTGTTTATCTAGATGGTACAGAGAAGAAGCTGAAAAAAAAGGTATTTCAATATCTGATCCTGAGGCTAGAGAGCATATTTATGGAATGCCTTATTCAGAATGGAAAGAAAAATATCAAAAATAATTATTTTTCTTTTAATCTAGGAAAAAGTTCGACGAAATTACAGGGTTTGTGATTGATATCTAATTGATATTTTAATATTTCCTCCCAAGCGTCAGTTACGCCACCCGAAGATCCCGGTAACGCAAATATATATTTTCCATTAGCTAGAACTGCACATGCTCTTGACTGTATTGCAGATGTACCAACTGATTTTATACTTATATTTCTGAACATCTCACCGAAACCAGGTATTTGCTTATCAGCAATTTGATCTATCGCCTCAGGAGTTATATCCCTACCAGTCAAACCTGTACCTCCAGTTGTAATTACTACGTCAATTTCTTTTTTATTTATCCAATCTTTCAATATTAAAAGAATATCTTCTTTATCATCTTTGCAAATTTTTCTTTCTATCAAATTATGATTAGCTTCCTGGAATTTTTTAACTAAAATTGCACCAGATTTATCATTATCAAAAGTTCTGGTATCTGTTACAGTTAGTAATGCAATATTTACACTCATAATAAATAAATGATTATACTACCAATTTTATTTTTAATAACAGCAATATTCTATTCCAGTGTTGGTTTTGGTGGGGGTTCGACTTATTTAGCTATATTGCTAATTTGGGGAATTCCATACCATATCTTTCCTGTTATTGCGCTTATCTGCAATATAATAGTTGTATCTGGAAATTCTATTAATTACGTAAGAGCTGGAAATCATAACTTTAAATTATTAATTCCTTTTTTGATTGGATCGATACCTATGGCTTTTATAGGTGGAACATTGGTGATCGCAAAAGATTTTTTTGAGATCTTATTATTTCTTGTTCTATCTTTTGCGGGTTTGTTGCTTTTAATCAATAATAAATCCTACGAAGAAAAAAATATTATTATAAAAAAAATTAGTTTTATTAATTCAATAATAATAGGATCAGTACTTGGGTTGATTTCAGGTATTGTTGGTATTGGAGGAGGAATTTTTTTAAGTCCAATACTTTTTTTACTTAAAGCCGAAAAGCCAAAAATTATTTCGACTACTGCATCATTATTTATTTTTGTGAACTCATTATCTGGTGTTTTTGGTCAACTTACAAAACAAATGGTTTTAAATGAAATATTAAATTACGCACCATTATTTATTAGTGTTTTAATTGGAGGGCTTATTGGAAATTACCTTAATTTAAAAATATTTAGTAGCAGACTACTAGCAATAATTACATCATTATTGGTTATTTTTGTTGCTGCAAGAATGGCATTTAGAATACTTATTTAAATTATAATTGATTTAGTGAACTCTTTTAAATATAGTTAATTAGCCGATTTGATCCTATTGCGGGCGTTAACTGCTAAAACGGACTCCCTTTCAATTCGGATAAAATATTATGGATTTAGATTTTTTTAAAAAACTAAGAATTCTTGACGGAGGTATGGGGCAGGAACTTCTTGCGAGAGGTATGGAGCCTAATGGAACTCTATGGAGTGCTAATGCTTTACTTAATCAAAAATATCATAAACTTGTCTTAGATACACATTTGGATTTCATTAAAGCTGGCGCAGAAATAATTGTCACTACAACTTTCACAACACGTAAATCAAGGTTGAGAGATAACAATTTAGAGAACAAATACGAATATTTAAATAAAAAAGCTGGGGAAATTGCAAAGAAAGCAAAAGAAAAATATCCTAAAATATTAATTGCTGGAGGATTGCCTCCACAGAATTTGACCTATGAAGCTGATGATAGAGATGAACAAGAGATAAAAGCTGATTTTGAGAGCCAGTCTAAATTATTGGACCCCTACGTAGACTTCTTCTACTTTGATGTTTTAAGTAGTATTAGAGAGTTTAAAATTGCTATTGAAAGTATTAAAAAATTCAACAAACCATATTTATTAGGAGCTCACATCTCTGAGGGAGAAAAATTACCAAGTGGGGAAAAAATTTCAAATATCATTAAAGAAATAAAGCATGAAAAACTATTAGGTATAATTTTATCTTGTGTGTCACCAGAAAACTACCAACTTAATATTAATGAATTAAAAGAATTGGGAATTCCCTTCGGTTTTAAATTAAATGCATTTATTAAAACTAATCCTAAACCTAATTACAATAATGCATATAAAAAAAGTAAAACTGGAAATCCAAATGAATTTCTAGGTGTTCGAAAAGATTTAACTCCAAATAAAATGTTAGAATTTGCAAAAAAATTTAAAGATGCAGGAGCTACAATTATTGGTGGATGTTGTGAAACTAGACCATCACATATAAAAGCATTTTCAGAACTTAAGTAGCCTTTTTGTTGTCGGCCTTTCTTACAAAATAAATACCAACGCATACAGCTATTAATGAAATTAAGACTTTAGTAGTAATCAATTCTTTCAAAAATATATAACTTAAGATTGTTCCAAATATAGGAATTAGATAAGATACCTGAGATTGAAAAATTAATCCATTTGTAACTAAAATTCTAAATCTAAGTAACCATGCAGCTCCAGTAGCAACTAATCCCAAGTATATCACAGATATAGTTGAGTCTAATCTTGGAGAGATATTCCATGGTTGTTCAACAAAGCCAACTATAGGAATTAAAATTATAATTGCCCAAATTAATATTGAGCCTGTAACATTTTCATTTTTTTTCTTACTAATCTTTAATGTCAAAACTCCCCCAATTACATAACAAGTCGAGCCAAGAAGAATCAACAATGCAGAAGTAAAATTATTTTCATCTATCAAAATATTATCTGAAAATAAATATAAAATTCCTGAAAAGCCTATAAGGATGCCAAAAGTTTTTATGAAATTAAATTTTTCATTTTTTGTATAAAAATGACCAAGAACAGTAGAACTTAATGGTGTGGTAGACATTAAAATTGCAGCTAAATTACTTTGAACTGACTTTACCCCATATGCGATCAAAAAAAATGGTGCTACTAAATTTATAAAACCTATTAACGCAAACCAATACCAATCTTTGGAAAAAGCCTCAATTTTAATTTTTTTATAATAACAAAGTAACAAAACAGGTATCGCTCCAAAGAAAACTCTTAAAAATGCAATAGTTATAGGCCCAAAAGAATATGTTGCTATTTTAATATTAAAAAAAGCAGATGCCCAAATTAATGCTAAAAATCCTAATAATAGATAATCTAATAGCGTCGGTTGTCTCATTCAGTAATTTCTTTAATCTTGCCTTTAGTAATTTTTTGTAAATTTTCAAAATTAATCATAAAAACGCAATTTGGGTGACCAGCTGCTGCAAACAGTTTATCAAATCTCTCTAAAGAATTATCTATAAAGATTTTTACTTCTTTTAAATGTCCAATAGGAGAAACTCCACCAATACTATATCCGGTAACATTTTTAACATCATCAGCTGAAGCCATTGATACGTCTTTAATACTTAGTATCCTCTTTATCTTATTTAATGATGCTTTTTTATCGCCAGATACTAAACAAAGTAAAAATGAATTTTCTATCCTGAAAAGTAAGCTTTTTACAATTGCTCCAACTTCACAACCTAAAGAAGAAGCAGCTTCAATTGCCGTCCTTGCTGAATTATCTAAAATTATGACTTTTAAAGTGGGATCAAAATCATTTAATATTTTTTTCACTCTCTTTACCGGTTCTTTGTCTAATAAAGTCATTATTCAACTTTTAATTGTTAGTTTTTTTGAACGTTTAATTATACAGTTATGTAAAAAATGCATAGGTGTTATTAAGTAAAAGAGCATTATGTATCAGTCTTTTTTTGGTAATACAACGTTCAGAATTAAAGGAGAAAAAATGAGTGTTAATAATGTTTTGAAGTTTATCAAAGATAAAGATGCTGAATTTGTGGATTTAAGGTTTACAGATCCAAGAGGAAAATTGCAGCATCTAACTATGGACTCCACAATTGTAGATGAGGATTTATTAAATGAGGGTGTTTTCTTTGATGGTTCATCAATAGCTGGTTGGAAAGCAATTAATGAGTCAGACATGATTTTAAAACCAGATACATCAAGATTTTTTCTCGATCCGTTTACATCTCACAATACAGTAGTACTTTTTTGCGATATTTTTGATGCGGTGAAAAAAAATCCTTATGAAAGAGATCCTAGAGGTATAGCAAAAAAAGCAGAAGAATATTTAAAATCTTCTGGCATTGGTGATAAAGCCTTCTTTGGTCCTGAGCCTGAATTTTTTGTATTTGATGACGTGAGAATAAAAAATGACATGAACGAATGTGGTTTTAAGATTGATAGTAAAGAAGGTCCATATAATTCTGGTAAAGAGTATGAAAATGGCAACATGGGCCATAGACCTCCAGTTAAAGGTGGTTATTTTCCTGTCCCACCAGTAGACAGTGAACAAGATATGAGAGGTGAATATTTAAAAAATTTAAAAGAGGTAGGTATAAAAGTAGAGAAACATCATCATGAAGTTGCGCCAAGTCAACATGAACTTGGAATGTATTTTGGAACTTTAGTTAACCAAGCAGACAATGTTCAGCTTTATAAATATGTTGTTCAAATGGTAACTCACTCATTTGGAAAAACTGCAACTTTCATGCCTAAACCAGTTGCTGGTGACAACGGATCAGGAATGCATATTCATCAATCTATCTGGAAAGGTGATACTCCTGTATTTTCAGGTGAAGCTTATGCTGGACTATCTGAAACCGCCTTATATTACATTGGGGGAATTTTGAAACATGCAAAAGCAATTAATGCTTTTGCTAACTCAACAACAAATAGTTATAAACGATTAGTTCCAGGCTTTGAAGCTCCTGTGCTTTTAGCTTATTCTGCTAGAAACCGATCAGCATCATGTAGAATACCAATAACTTTAAGTAAAAAAGGTGCAAGATGTGAGATTAGATTTCCTGATGCATCTGGTAACCCTTATTTAACTTTCGCAGCCATGCTTATGGCCGGTTTAGATGGGATTAAAAATAAAATACATCCGGGAGAATCTTTTGATAAAGATCTCTATGAATTACCGCCTGAAGAAGTAAAAGCTATTCCCACGGTATGTGGTTCATTAAGAGAGGCTATGGAGAGTTTAGATAAAGATCGAGATTTTTTAACTCAAGGTAATGTTTTTACTGACGATCAAATTGATGCATACATAGCATTAAAATTTGAAGAAATTCACAAGTTTGAGCACGCACCTCATCCAATAGAATTTGAGATGTATTATAGTAGCTAGTTACTGTCTTGTTGTAGCAACGGTATCTTTATTAACACCTTTTTTAACAACATAATCCTGCGTACCATTTGCACCAGTTTCTACTTCTTTACGAAGATCTTTAAAAAAAGTTTTCTCCTTTAAAGAATTTTTTAAGTTTTTAACAAGATTTTTAAATTCAAACTTATTCATAAGAATCTTATACACTAGATATGCATGATATGCAATACTGCTATGCAACTTTTAGGATACTAATTAGTCGACTTTAAAAGACTCTCCACATCCACAACGCTCGGTTTCATTTGGATTATTAAAGACAAAACTTGAGGAAAATTCGTCTTTTTTATAGTCCATTTCCGTGCCAAGTAAATACATGACAGCAGCAGAGTCAACAAAGATCTTAATGCCTTTGTCCTCAATTAATTCATCATTAGGATTAACTTCTTTGGAATATTCCATTACATAAGACATGCCGGCACAACCACCTGATTTTACCGAAACTCTTACCCCAATAGCTTCTTTTTTACCCATAGCCATAATTTCTTTAATTCTATTTGCAGCATTATCACTTATTTTAATTATTGAGTTCATTACAAATTTAACTCCAATTTTGCTGCATCAGACATCATATCTTTATTCCAAGGAGGGTCCCAAACTAATTCTAAATCAACATTTTCGATTCCCTCTACTTGCATTACTCCCTCTTTAACTTCTTTAGGCAAACTCTCAGCAACAGGACAATTTGGTGTAGTTAAAGTCATTTTTATTTTTGCTTTTTTATCAATAACTTGAATATCATAGATCAATCCAAGTTCATAAATATTTACTGGTAATTCTGGATCATAAATTTTTTTTATTTCATTTATAACTTTTTCTTTTACTTCCATAAAATTAATCCTCGGTACTCACTTGTTTTCCATTATTTTCCATTGCAGAAACTAAAGTATGCCAAGACAATGTAGCACATTTTACTCTCATTGGATATTGTTTGACTCCTGAGAGACACATTAGCTTTGTTTTATCATCATCTTTTAAAATTTTATTTTTAAGTTCTGGGTTTTCTTTAATCATTCCTAAAAAATCCTCAATTATCTCTTTGGCTTCATTATCGCTCTTACCTTTTATTAAATCTGTCATAATGGAAGCTGAGGCCATTGATATTGCACATCCACTTCCCTCAAAAGAGATATCTTCAACTTTTCTTTGATCATTCAATTTTAGATATACATGAACGTTATCCCCGCAAAGAGGATTATTTCCTTTTGCATCCTTATTGAAATTTTTGGTCTTTCCTAAATTTCTTGGATTTTTACCATGTTCTAAAATAATTTCTTGATATAATTCTTTTAAGTTCATTTTAAATCAAAAACTTTTTTACAATTACTAATTCCGTCATTTAACTTATCTAGATCATCTTTAGTATTATAAACACCCAAAGATGCTCTTGCGCTTGCAGATATCCCTAACTTATCATGAAGTATTTGACAGCAATGATGTCCGGCTCTTATAGCAACTCCTGTTTCATCTAAAATAGTTGCAATATCATGTGGATGAATTCCCTCAATAGTAAAAGATAAGACCCCTCCTCTTTCCTTTGGATTTCCTATTAATTTCACAGAATTATTTTTTTTTAAAATTTCTTGACCGTATTCTATAAGTTCTTTTTCATGCTTAATTATGTTTTCAATTCCAATACTCTCTAAAAATTTTATTGATTGATCGAACGCAATTACTTGTGCTGTAGCCATTGTTCCAGCCTCATACTTATTTGGAAGTTCACTATAAGAAATTCTATCCTTTTTTACCTCATTTATCATTCCTCCGCCTCCTTGATATGGTGGAAGCTGCTCTAGCCATTTCTTTTTTCCATACAAAACTCCAAGCCCAGTTGGTCCATACATCTTATGACACGAAATTGCATAAAAATCACAATCCAAGTCCTGCATATCTAATTTTAAATGTGGTCCTCCTTGACATCCATCAACTACTACAACGATATTCTTTGAATGGGCTAATTGAGTTATCTCTTTAATTGGTAAAACTGCACCGGTAACATTTGATAAATGAGTTATTGCTATTACTTTAGTTTTGTTTGTAATTTCTTTCTCTATATTTTCAATTGGTATATCTCCATCTTCATTTACTTCAGCAAATTTTATTTTAATATTTTTAGATTTTCTTAAAAAATGCCATGGAACATAATTTGAATGATGCTCTAATTCAGTAATTAAAATTTCATCATTTGGCTCCAAGATTGCTTGACCTAGAGTATTTGCAACCAAATTCAGAGCCTCTGTAGCACCTTTAGTAAATACGATTTCATTTTTATCTTTCGCATTAATGTACTTTTGAACTGAAGATCTTGTATTTTCATACAAATTAGTGGCAGCAACTGCCAAATAATGAATGCTTCTTCCCACATTTGAAAATTGTTTGGAGTAAAAATCATTAATTTTATCTAGAACTACCTTTGGTTTTTGAGATGAATTGGCACTATCCAAATAAACTAAATCATTATTTTGAATTTTTTCATCAAAAATTGGAAATTCTTTTTTAATATTATTTATATTCATTCTTTTAATCCAATAATATTCTTAACTAAATTTTTAATTTCTGAATCTGTTATTTTTTCAACAACATCGAGTAAAAATCCATTTATTAGAAGTTCTTTAGATTGTTGATAATTTAAACCTCGAGACATTAAATAAAAGATTGAGTTTTCATTTAAACTTCCTGACGCTGATCCGTGGGAGCATTTTACGTCATCAGCATAAATTTCTAATTCTGGTTTTGCATTAAACTCAGATGTTTCATCTAACAATATTGCTTTACTTAACTGATAGCCATCAGTTTTTTGAGCTTTTGAGTTTACAAATATTCTTCCTTGGTATGCAGATTTTGAATTTTTTCCAAGAACACTTTTAATAAGTTGATAACTTTTAGTGTTCTCAACTAAATGATTAATTGTTGATCTAATTTCGTGCTGTTGATTTTCCTTTAACGAAAAAACTCCATTTATAAATGCTGATGAATATTCACCATTTAAGTTACAATTAATTTCATTTTTAAAATAGTCTGAACCAGCGGATAATATAAAAGTTTCTGAAATACTATTATCACCCTGTTCAATATTGTTAAAAGAATACTTTAAATTATTATTTCTAAATTTATCAAGTTTATAATTTTTAAGAATTGAGTATTTTTTTAAATTAAAATTATATAAAATATTTACAAAATTCTTATCTGCATTATCGCTAAAATAATCAATAAGTCTTAGGCAACTATTTTCTTCTAATTCAAAGTTTAAACTTAAATTTACATTTTTTGACTTTATCTTATTAGTAGTTGAATGATAAATTATTAATGGTTTTTTTAAAGAATAATTCTTTTTAACTAAAATTTTAAAAACTTTATTCGTAAATGCGTTATTTAAATCAATTAAAGAATTTTCATAATCAAATATAATATTTTTTCCGATTTCGTCAGTTATTTCAATTTGATTTTGATCTTCATAATTAAAATCAATTTTTTCAATTCTACCATTAATAAAAATAATCTTATTATGTTCTAAGCCATCAACAAAAATAGATGAGTCGATTTTATTTGGTAATGAGTAATCGTTAAAGAAACTCAATTCGCCAATATTCTTTTTAATAATTTGACTTATATCTAAAAACTTCCAATCTTCTTGTTTTCTATTTGGAAAACCATTTTCAATAAATTTCTTAAGAAAACTTTTTTTTATTTGAATTTCCTTTTCCGAAATTTTTAAAGTCTTTATTATTTTATCAAAATCTAATTGTAATTGTTCATTCATTTAATTAAAACTTTCATAACCTTTTTTTTCTAACTCTATTGCTAATTCTGGGCCTCCAGATCTAATTATTTTTCCATTCATTAAAACATGGACAAAGTCAGGTTTTATGTAATCTAATAATCTTTGATAGTGAGTTATTATTAAAAAAGAATTATCTTTATTTCTTAAAGTGTTAACTCCATCGGCTACTATTTTTAAAGCATCAATATCTAAACCTGAGTCAGTTTCATCTAAAATGGATAATTTCGGGGCTAACATAGACATTTGTAGAATTTCGTTTTTCTTTTTTTCCCCTCCAGAAAAACCAACATTTAATTGTCTATTTAGTTTTTCCTCATCAAATTTTAATTCCTTAGCTTTTTGTTTAACAAGCTTTAAAAATTCAATTGCATCTAATTCTTTTTCTCCACGTGCTTTTCTAATTGCATTTAAAGATGTTTTTAAAAATATGTTTGTATTTACTCCTGGAATTTCTAGAGGATATTGAAAAGCTAAAAATATCCCTTTATGAGCTCTTTCTTCAGTCTCAAGATCAAATAAATTTTTATTTTCAAATAAGATTTCACCAGATACCTCGTACCCTTTTTTGCCTGATAGAATATTAGATAATGTGCTTTTACCTGAACCGTTTGGACCCATAATAGCGTGAACTTCGCCAGGATTAATATCCAGAGAAAACCCCTTTAATATAGATTTGTTTTCAACATTCGCATTTAAATTACTTATTTTGAGCATTAACCTACACTTCCCTCTAAGCTAATTCCTACAAGTTTCTGGGCTTCAACTGCAAACTCCATTGGTAATTGTTGTAATACTTCCTTACAAAATCCATTAACAATTAGTCCTACAGCTTCCTCAGAATTAAGTCCTCTTTGTTGGCAATAATGTAATTGTTCCTCACTAATTTTTGAAGTTGTAGCTTCGTGTGCAATATTTGAGTCAAAATTCTTATTTTTAATATAAGGCACTGTGTGTGCACCACATTTATTTCCCATAAGTAAAGAGTCACATTGTGTATAGTTACTAGAATTTTTAGCTTTTGAATTAATATCTACTAAACCTCTGTACGTCATATCAGAAAATCCAGCACTTATACCTTTGGAAATAATTTTACTTTTAGTATTTTTTCCTAAATGAATCATCTTTGTTCCAGTGTCTGCCTTTTGATGATTGTTTGTTATTGCTATAGAGTAAAATTCACCAATTGAATTATCACCTTTTAATATACAGCTTGGATATTTCCAAGTTATAGCTGAGCCTGTTTCAACTTGTGTCCAAGAAATCTTAGAATTTTTTCCCTTACATAATCCTCTTTTAGTTACAAAATTATAGATTCCTCCTTTGCCATTTTCATCACCTGGATACCAATTTTGTACAGTTGAGTATTTTATTTCTGCATCATCTAAAGCAATTAACTCAACATTCGCTGCATGTAATTGATTTTCATCTCTCATTGGAGCTGTGCATCCCTCAAGATAACTCACGTAACTTCCCTTATCAGCAATTATTAATGTTCTCTCAAATTGACCTGTCTGTGATGCATTGATTCTGAAATAAGTTGATAGTTCCATTGGACACTTAACGCCCTCGGGAATATAAACAAATGATCCATCTGTAAAAACAGCAGAGTTTAATGTGGCAAAGAAATGGTCTGTAACTGGTATCACTGTACCTAAATATTTTTTTACAAGTTCAGGATGTTGTTGAATTGCCTCTGACATTGAACAAAAAATTATTCCATGCTTTGTTAATTCACCTTTAAAAGTAGTTGCTACTGAAACAGAGTCAAATACAGCATCTACAGCAATTCCATTTAGTCTTGCTTGCTCTTGTAACGGAATCCCAAGTTTTTTATATGTTTCTAAAAGTTTAGGGTCAAGTTCATCAAGACTTTTTGGCTTATCCTTCATGCTTTTTGGTGCTGAATAATAGTATAAATCTTGGTAATCAATTTTGGGATACTTTGGTTTTTGCCAGTTGGGTTCTTTTAAAAGTTTTAATCTATCATAAGCCTTTAATCTAAAGTCTAACATCCATTGTGGTTCTTTTTTGATATTAGAAATAAACTTGATCACATCTTCATTTAAGCCTTTTGGCGCTTTAATGTTTTCAATATCGGTAGTAAAACCATATTTATAATCTTTTAAATTCTCTATATCTTTTTCTCTTGTATCCATTTTTAAATTCTTCTTTCAGTATTTTCTTTAACAAGATCTTCTAAACTCTTTTTTTCAAAGAAATCATTAATGTGATTTTCAAGCTCATCCCATAAATTATGGGTCAAACATTTAGTAGATCTACCATTGCAACCTTTTTTAGACTCTTTTTTGCACTGAACAGTTTTTACTTTTTCATCAACCGCATCAAATATATTAGTAAGCTTAATTTCTTTAGCTTTTTTATTTAAAACGTAGCCTCCTTGATTTCCTCTTACACTTTGAACAATTTCTTTTTTTCTAAGTTTAGAAAAAATTTGCTCAAGGTAATCGAGTGATATTCCTTGTCTCAGCGATATGTCTCTTAAAGATACTGGGTTAATACTATCAAATCTTGCCAGATCAACTAAAGCCATTACCGCATATCTGCCTTTAGATGTTAGTTTCATAAAACCTACAATTTACAAGGATATATATAAACCCGACTAAAATAGTCAAGTATCTAAGAAAAAAAAACACTAACATTTTGTCACGCACATGTGATAAACCTAATTTTTTTTTGAGAATAATTATCAATATCAATTATGGATAATAAAATTTTAGAAATATTCATCCCTGGTCCAGCTGGACGACTGGAAGCTAAATATTACAAAAGTAAAAAAAGTACTTCACCTATTGCATTAGTTTTGCAACCACACCCTCAATATGGAGGAACGATGAATAATAAAGTTGTTGTAGAAACTTTTAAAATTTTTATGGAAAATGATTTTTCAGTTTGTAGGGTAAATTTTAGAGGTGTCGGTAAAAGTGATGGTGAATTTGATAATGGTCAAGGTGAGCTTGCTGATGCTGCTGCAGCCTTAGATTGGTTGGAAAGAGAAAATTTTGATAATTCTCAGTGTTGGGTATCAGGATTTTCATTTGGATCATTGATCGCCATGCAATTATTAATGAGAAGGCCGGAAATTAATAGATTTATTGCAATATCTCCACAACCTAATGTTTATGATTTTTCATTTCTGTCACCATGTCCAACATCTGGGATGATTGTCTACGGTAAAAAAGATGAGTTAGTTCCAATTGAATATATTACTGAATTGGATAAGAGACTAAGTTCTCAAAAAGGTATTAAAGTTGATTTTCAATCAATTCAAGATGCAAACCATTTTTTTTCTAAAAGTGAGGATTCTTTGGTCAAAAGTTTAGACAGATATATTAAAAAAGAAACGGCCTTATATTAATAATTTTTTTTTATTTCTCCTCCAGTTACTGGTAAAGAAACCCGTGTTGTATTTGGATAGGAAATTGGTAAACCTAAAAAAGATCTTATTGCAAGATAAGCAAAAGCTTGTGACTCGATAAAATCTCCTTCAAATCCATAATCATCAATATTTCTTAAAATTAATTTTTTTTCAAATAAATATTCTTTAATGAATTTAATTAGAGTTTTGTTTTTTCTACCACCGCCACAAAGACAAAGATTCGATATATCTATTTCATTCATTTTATTAATTTTTTTTATGCCCTCTGAAATTAAATATGCAGTATATTTTGTAATTGTTGAACATCCGTCTTCTAAAGATAATCCTCTTGCGAAAGAAATATCAAAATTTTTTATGTCTAAAGATTTTTTAATTTCTTTTATTTCAAAATTATCAATTACTTGATTTAGTATTAACTCATCTATTTTACCTCGAAAAGCCAGATCTCCATTTAAATCAAATTTTTTTTTACTATTTTTCCTAACCCATTCATCTATCAAACAACTACCTGGTGCTATATCATAAGCGTATAAATCCTTATTCTCGGAATCATAAGATTTTACTTGTGTCAAATTAGTTATCCCTCCTATATTCATAATCGCAATAGGAAAATCCAAATTATATTTTGAATTTAAAATACCTGAGATTAGAAAATGAAAAATTGGTGTTAGCGGAGCGCCTTGACCTCCGTGATCTAGATCATTTTGTCTAAATTTGTTTACAACTTTTATTTTAGTTAATTGAGATAAAAGGTTAGCATCTCCTATCTGCTTGGAAATTTTTTCATCTGGTAAATGTAATATTGTTTGTCCATGAAAACCTATTAAATCAATAACTAAGGATTTTTTTTCAATCAAACTGTTAATTAATTTACTATTAAACAAAGTAAAATTTCTCTCAATTTCACTTATTTTTTTAAATTTGTCTTCGACATCTTTATATGTAAAAATTTCATCTCTTAATTTTATTAGTTTTTGTTGTAAATTTTGGTCAAATTCATGGTATTCATTTAAAATTATCTCGAAATTATTACCTCCGTCAGACTTTATTACTGATACATCAACTCCATCCATAGATGTACCACTCATCAATCCCAGAGACGTAAATATTTTACTCATATTTATTTTTTTTTAAAAAAATTTGTATATTGTCTGAGTATAGACATATGAATAAATTTATAAATGAATTTAAAGATAGAGGATATTTCTATCAATGTACAAATGAAAGTGAGTTATCAAATTTGTTAAATGCCAAAAGCATTAATGCTTATATTGGTTTTGATAGTACAGCTCCCTCATTACATGTAGGCAGCTTACTCCAAATCATGTGTTTAAGGCTTCTTCAAAAGCATGGGCATAGACCGATCATATTACTGGGTGGTGGTACAACTCGAATTGGTGATCCCTCTGGAAAAGAAGAAACAAGAAAAATCTTATCAGAAAAACAAATTGAAAGTAATATAAAGAACATTCAAAAAGTTTTTAAGATCTTTTTAAAAACGAACAATAAAAAATTAAAGCCAATTTTTGTTAATAATTACAAATGGCTCGGAAAATTAAATTATATAAAATTTCTTAGAGAAATTGGTAAACATTTTACAATTAACAAAATGTTAAGTTTTGACAGTGTAAAACTAAGATTAGATAGAGAACAATCTTTAAGTTACATGGAATTTAATTATATGATTTTACAAGCTTATGATTTTTTAGAACTTAACAAAAATAAAAATTGCTCATTACAAATTGGAGGCTCTGATCAATGGGGAAATATAGTAAATGGTGTTGATTTGATTAAAAGACATTCAAATAAACATGTTTATGGTCTTACGACACCTTTGATTACTTTAGCATCAGGAATTAAAATGGGTAAAACAGAAAAAGGAGCGATTTGGTTAGATAAAAAACTTTTATCACCTTACGATTATTTTCAATTTTGGAGAAATACAGATGATAGAGATGTAATTAAATTTTTAAAAATGTTTACTGATTTAGAAATTTCAGAAATAGAAAAAATGAAAAATGATAATATAAATGATCTAAAAATTTTATTGGCAAAAAATGCAACTAAGATGCTTCACGGGAGTGAAGAAGCCTCAAAAGCCTTAGAAACAACTATTTCGGTTTTTGTAAAAAAAAAAATAGATAATCAAGTTGATCTCCCGATTTTCAAAATAAAAAAAAGAGAGGCCGATGACGGCATTAGTATTCTTGATTTGGTCGTTAAAACAAAATTGTTAAAATCAAAAAGTGAAGTTAGGCGGGCGGTTAAAGATAAAGGAATTAAAATTAATGATACACCGATTCAAAGTGATAGTTATTTAATTTCAACTTCTAATTTCAAAAGAGAGGATAATTTAATTAAATTATCTCATGGAAAAAAAAATCATGTAATAATTAAATTAATAAATTAGTTTTTTTTAATTTTTTCTAATGTCCTAGTAATAAATCTAGGCGTTAATGTTTTTATCGGATTTACAGTAGTTTCAAGTTGATTTGGGGGTCCCTTGATTTTAAAACTTACACCAAAAACTCCCTCTCCTACTTTCTTTCCAACTAATAATTCACCTAAAAAAGGAATTGAGCCAATTGTTTTGTTAAGTGTTGTTGCTGGAACTAATGTTCCTCTTAAGCTAATAAGATTTTTTTCCTCAATATACCCACTCATTAAAATTGAGATAGCTGGGCCAATTGCATATATCTCTTCAATAGTCATCAATTTTTCCTCATTAGAAAATTTCATCTCAAACTCGTTAAACCTTATGCCTTCACCAGATAATAAATCAGCGATA
Source organism: uncultured Pelagibacteraceae bacterium (assembly GCA_902629585.1). Classification (GTDB taxonomy): domain Bacteria; phylum Pseudomonadota; class Alphaproteobacteria; order Pelagibacterales; family Pelagibacteraceae; genus Pelagibacter. The sequence goes on from CACORI010000002.1 coordinate 23,652, forward strand.
CCTTGCAAAGATGCTAAAGTTAATAATTTTGTTAATGCAGGTAATTCTTTAAGTTTAAAATCATAAATTTTTAAAGTTGATTTACTAATGTTATTTCTTTTTACAGAGTAAAAATCTAAAGATCCCTCATCGAATCCCTTAATAAATTTATAGCGGTTAACTAAAGGTTTTGCATTATCCGAAAAGAGTGTTGTGATTTTTTCATCTTCTTTTGATTTAATAGTGAATTTAATTTCTTTGTTGTTATTAAATTTAGCTGTCAACTCAGTTTCAAAAACTTTAAAGTCTTTGTGAATTATATATCCAGATAAATTCTTTATTTCATTATATTTATCCAAATAAACTTCATCAATATTAATTAAAAACTTTAAATTTTTGTTTAAATAAAGATTATTTTTTTTACTTTTAGTGGTTAACAGTTCTTTTATATAATGATCAATATTTAAACTCTTGCCTACTATAAAATAATCCTTATTTTTTTTTGAGATACTTATGGAATTTTTAAGATTGTCTTTATCCTCATAGTTTAAAGAAATATTTTTTACATAATTAATCTTATTTTTGTTTGAAAGAAATAAATCAAATATTGAGATAGTATTTTTATTCTCAATAAAATTTATCTTTTTAAATAATATATCCTTATTTTTATTTTGAATTCCATCGATTTCAATTTTTAAATTTGATTTATCTTTTTTTTGAAAATTAAGTATATTTAATACAAATTCATTTTCCTTAATTTCTATTTGTGTATTAAAGTTTAGTTTTTTTTTATCTTTAAATATTTTATAATTTATTTTATCAGCATTATTCTGCAAAAATAATTTTCCAGAACCCAATATGTCGTAAGTACCTTTTTTATAAATAATGTTTATTAAATTATTTTTAAAAATAATTTTTTCTTTAATATTTGGCAAAAAATCTTCCAAATTTAAATTATTTTCAATTTCTAAATTTAACAAATTTAATTTTGAAGTAATTTGTAAATCCGAAACTTTTAATTTATTGTTTATATAAAAATTAAATTTATTTTCTGATTTAAAGCTAATTTTATTGACATTCAAATCAAAATCATAAAATTTTAATAAATTGGATATTTTTTTTTTATCTAAATCAATTTTATCATTAATTAATCTTCCTGAAACTAGATATTTTTCTTTGTCTTTGATTAAATCAATTTCTGGTATTTTAAAAACTTTATTATCAATTTTAAAGTTCAATTCATCTAAATTTATTTCATCTTTTTTTGCCTCAAAAATAAAATTTACTTGATCAATCTTATATCGTTTAAAAAAATTTATCTTTCCATTTTTAACTATTCCCTTAATTTGATAATTTTCACTTAATGCCCCATTTTCATCAAATTCCAGTACAATATCAGCAATTATAAATCCGTTTTTGATAGTTTTTTCTGCAATAAATAATTTAGTATCATTTTGAAATAGTCTTAATAATTTAATTAAATTCTTAATTTCTATCGTTTTTGTTGATAAATAAATTTTTTTTAGAGAAAATTCCTTACTAATAATTGATTTTATAGAAACTTCTGATCTAATGTTTTCAAACTCAATCTTTTCTTGATTATAAGTTAAATTTGCCCCAACAGTTTTAAGTTCAAATTTGAATTTAAAAGGATTTAAAATTATGAATATTTTTTTTAAGTCAATATTTAAATTATCATCAATTTTTTTAATCTGTTTATCTATATTTGAATTAAAAATGTTAGTACTTATCCCTATTACACTTAAATAAATTGTACTGATGATTAAAATAACAATAGTGGTTATAATTAATCTATAAATAATTTTTATCATTTAATTTGATAGATTGACTCCTCTAAAAACTCATCAATTTCTCCATTTAGAATTTTATCAGGATTTGAACTTTCATGGTTAGTTCTGTTATCTTTTACAAGCCTATAAGGCTGGAGAACATAGGATCTGATTTGATGCCCCCATCCTATATCAGATTTAGAAGCTTCCATACTTTTGCTCTGCTCCTCTTTTTTTTTCAGTTGATAATCATATAGTCTTGCTCGTAACATATTCATACAAGTTTCTTTATTTTTATGTTGTGATCTTTCATTTTGACATTGGACAACTATTTTTGTTGGTATATGAGTTATCCTAACAGCACTGTCTGTAGTATTTACATGTTGTCCACCTGCTCCACTTGATCTATAAGTATCAATCCTTAAATCTTTATCTAAAATTTCAACATCAATATTCTCATCAATTACAGGATAAATCCAAATACTAGCAAAACTAGTATGTCTTCTAGCACCTGAGTCAAAAGGTGAAATTCTCACTAATCTATGTATCCCAGACTCTTTTTTTAGCCATCCAAATATGTAATCACCCTCGATTTTTATTATTGAGGATTTTATGCCCGCCTCATCTCCTTTATGCTCACTTACTATTTGATAACTAAACCCCTTTAAGTCTGACCATTTAATATACATTCTTCTAAGCATTTCCGCCCAATCTTGACTTTCGGTACCACCAGCGCCAGCATGAATTTCTAAGTAACAATCAAGAGAGTCTAGTTCATTAGATAAAAAACAGCTAATTTCATTTTTTTTTACACTTTTTCTAAGTTCTTTTAATTTTTGGAAAACATCATCTATTACCTCAGAATTATTTTCATCTAAGGCCAATTTATTTAAATCTTCTAAATCCTTTAATTGATTGGTAGATTCTTCATAGGATAAGATTAAATCCTCATATAATTTTTTTTCTTTAATAATTTTTTTAGACTCATTTTTATTCTGCCAAAAATCAGCATTAAGCATTAATTGATTATGATTTTCTAATTTGGATCGTATCTTATTTATTTCAAAGATACTCCTTAACTCTATTATTAATCTTTTCTATTTCTTTTTTATAATTAATATATTTGTCTTCCATTAGTAAAACTTTAATATATTATTTGTGTCTAATCTATCCTTATCTGAATATAAAACTCTACCATCAAGCACATTTTTGCTTTTATAAGATTCTATTATTGTATTTTTTGATGTAAACTTGGCTTTTTCCCCAGTATTTGGATCTATTACCATTAATGTTATATTTTGGGGAACTTTAAATGGACGAGAGTCTGATTTATTAATAGCTTTTTTTACAAATTCCTCAAAAATAGGTAATGCTGCTTTTGACCCTGTTTCATATTTTCCAAGCGGTTCAGGATTATCCATGCCCACATAAACTCCTATAACTAAATTCGATGTAAAACCAATAAACCAAGCATCAGCATTTTCATTGGTAGTCCCAGTTTTTCCTGCCAAATTTAATCCAAGTTTTTTTAACTTTTTTCCTGTCCCTCTTTCAACGACTCCCTGTAAGATAGAAGTGATTTGATATGCTGTCTCTGCTGATATAACTTGTGGATAATTATCCTCTACTATTGGAAATTCATTTCCTGTGAAAGAAATTATATCACAGTTTGCACATTTTCTATTTTCATTGTTAATTATTGTATTCCCTTCACCATCTTGAATTCTATCAATTATTATTGGTTTAACAAGTTTGCCGCCATTAACAAATGAGCAATATGCAGATGTTAATTTCAAAAGAGTTGTCTCAGCAGAACCGAGTGATATGGAAAGTAATTCTTCAGGACTTTCATAAATTTTCATTTTTTTTGAAAATTTCGCAACTTTATCAATTCCTAAACTTCTGGAAATTCTTACTGTCATTAGGTTTCTTGATTTTTCTAGTCCTGTTCGAAGTGTAGATTGGCCGTAGAACTTTTTACCATAATTTTCTGGTTTCCATTTTTTTAAGTCTTCTCCTTGATCCAATACCAATGGCGCATCTAAAATGAGTGATGAAGGAGTAAATTTATTTTCTAGAGCTAATGCGTATACAAAAGGTTTGAAAGCAGAGCCCGGTTGTCTCAATGCTTGGCTTGATCTATTGAACTCACTGTTATTGAAACTAAAGCCTCCACTTATAGCAAAAACTCGGCCTGTGAATGGATCCATCACTACTATCCCACCATTTATTTTTGGGAGTTGCTGTAAACTATAAAGATTTTTTTTAATTGCCTTAACATAAATAATATCGCCTTTTTTAAGCAATTCAGAAAACTCTTTTTTTGTCCAGGAAATATCTTTGTATTCTATTTTGCCCTCATTTTTTTTTTCTGTTTCAATTATTGCTGAAAATTTATTTACTTTTTTTACTATTGCTATTTCCCACTCAATTGAATTTTCTAATAAATTTTTCTTTTTTATATTCTTAACCCAATCAACAGAATAATTAATATTAGTAATTGGTCCCCGCCATCCTTTTCTTCTATCGTAAGAAATTAATCCATTTCTCAAAGAAATTGTTGCTATTTTTTGTAATCTTAAATTTATTGGTGTATTAATATTATAGCCTTGGTTATATATTTTTTCATAAGATAACTGATCTATAATATTCTTACGCACATCCTCAATATAATATTGGGCATCTTCAGAAAAAATTTTTTTATTCTTTTTTAGCTCGATAGGTTTGTCTTTAAGCTCTAAATATTCACGTTGATCTAAAAAATTATTTTCATATATATTTTTAAGGACTAAATCTCTTCTATATTTAGCAAGCTCTATATTTCTATAAGGATTATATTTACTTGGGGCCTTAGGTAATGCTGCTAGTAATGCAGCCTCATTATAATTTAATTCTTTGATTGATTTATCAAAATACTCTAAACTAGCAGCTGCAACACCATATGCTCCACTTCCTAAATAAATTTGATTTAAGTAAAGTTCTAAAATTCTCTCTTTTGATAAAGCTCTTTCAATTCTAAATGCTAAAATAGCTTCTTTGATCTTTCTGTTTAAACTTACCTCGTTAGTAAGCAAAAAGTTTTTTGCTACCTGTTGTGTTATTGTTGAGGCTCCTTCTAATCTTTTTGAGCCTAGAATATTTTGAATATTCTTGATTATTGCTCGCATCACACCTTTTGCATCAATACCAGGGTGAGAAAAAAAATTCTTATCTTCTGCAGATAAGAAGGCATTTATAACATTTTTTGGAATAGCGGCATAAGGGACAAAAATTCTTTTTTCTTTTGAAAAATCCGCAACAACCTCTCCGTCTCCAGAATACATTTTACTTGAAACTGGAGGTTTATAATTTTTGAGAAATTTATAATCTGGAATTTTGTTCGAAAAAGTCCACAAAACTCCCAATATTGCTATAGATATCAATATCAAGAAACTAATAATAATCGTTAAAAAATTTTTGAAAATCTTTGTCATTTTGATTTCATTATATAACGGAATTTGTTAAAGATAAGGCAAACTATATACAAAATTTATATCAAAAATTTAAATATTAAATGAAACAAACAAACAAAAATATATGGAAAAAAATTTATATATTGATGCCTCGCATCCAAATGAAACTAGAGTCGTACTTAAATCTGAAGACAACATTGAAGATTACGAATACGAAGGATTAAAAAATAACTTAATCAAAAATAATATTTACCTTGGAAAGGTAAGTAGAATAGAGCCTTCTTTACAAGCTGCTTTTATTGACTTTGGCAGAGAAAGACATGGATTTTTATCATTTAATGATATCCAATCTGACTACTATCAAATTCCTCAAAACGATTTGGAAAAAATCAAAGAAGAGGAGGAAAAAGCTAGAGAAGAGTTATCCAAAGAAGTTGAAGCAAAAGAAGAGCAAGATTTAGCTGAGGGCAAACTTGAAGTAAATGACCCAATAGAAATCAAAAAAAATGATTCAGATGAGGAAAAAATATCTGAAAATCAAATTTTGGAAAATAGCGAAAACCATGAAATTAAAAATAATGATATTCTAAGAGAGCACGACGAAAATAAAGATAAAAAAAATGAAAAGCGCTACAAGTCAAAAAGATACAAAATACAAGAGGTAATTAAACCAAACCAAGTTATTCTTGTTCAAGTTATAAAAGATGAAAGAGGTCAAAAAGGTGCAGCCTTAAGCACTTTCATTTCAATTGCAGGAAAATATATCGTATTAATGCCAAATACTCCGAAAGGTGGGGGAATTTCTAGAAAAATTTTTAATCCTGCTGAGCGAAAAAAAATAAGAAGTATTCTAAATGAAATTGAAATTCCTAAAGAGATGGGTTTAATAGTAAGAACTGCTGGTAGTAACAAAACTAAAAACGAAATAAATCATGATTTAGAAACCTTAAAAAATACATGGAATCAAATAAAAGAAATAGCTTTAAATTCAATCGCACCATCATTAGTCCATCAAGAAAGTGAAATTATAAAAAGAACACTTAGAGACATGTATGATGAAAATACAAAAAAAATTATAATTGAAGGTAATGAAGGTTATAAAAAAGCACAAAATTTTATGAAAATGATGATGCCTTCTCATGTAAAAAAAATTAAAAAATATAGAGGAAAAATACCACTATTTATAGAGGAGGGAATTGAGCAAAAACTTAATCAAATATTTGACTCTGAGATAAAACTAAGTTCTGGAGGCTATTTGGTAATTAACCCAACAGAAGCTTTAGTATCGATTGATATTAACTCAGGTAGCTCAATCAAACAAAAAAATGTCGAAAGCACCGCTTTAGATACAAATTTAGAAGCTACTGAAGAAATTGCCAGACAAATTAAAATTAGGGATCTGTCAGGATTAATTATAATTGATTTTATTGATATGTTAAGTTTCGGTAATAGAAGATTAGTTGAAAGACGTTTGAAAGAAAAATGTAGAATTGACAGAGCAAGAATTCAAATTGGCAGAATAAGTAATTTTGGATTACTTGAAATGTCGCGACAAAGACTTAGAGAAAGTGCAGTAAAATGGAAAGTAGAATTGACAGATGAGTCTTTTGCACAGAAATTACTTAAAATTGTAGAACTACGATCAGTTTTAAATAAAGCAAAGTTTGTTGAACTTAAAGTGTGTGAAAAAATATCTGATTTCTTAAAAGAAAATTTTGTAAAAGATCTAACTTTTATTGAAAATAAAAATAAAATGAAAATAGATATAATTACAGACAACAAACTAATAATACCTGAATATATAATTGATATTAAAAATAAATCGAGAAAAACGATTGAATTAGTAGAACAATTTGAAAAATTAAAAAATATTGAACAAGCCAAAATTGAGGAAAATAAAGGAGAAATAAAAATTAAAAAAACTTTTATTAAAAAAAAAAGATATAAAAAAAAATTTTTTAAAAAATCTAAATAATTCCTTGTATTGGCGATGAAGGGTTGCCAGATAAGTTTTTAGAAATTCTTCCTGAGATGTAAGATTGTCTCCCTGCAATAACAGCGTGCTTGAAAGCTAATGCCATACCAAAAGGTTTTTTTGCTTTAGCAATTGCTGTATTTACTAAAACTCCATCGCATCCTAATTCCATAGCTAAAGCTGCATCAGATGCTTGGCCTAAGCCTGCATCAATAATTACAGGAAGTTTCGTTTGTTTTCTGATGATGAAAATATTTGTCTTATTTAAAATTCCTAAACCTGATCCAATTGGTGCTGCTAAAGGCATTATTGCTACTGCGCCAACATTCTCTAATCTTTTTGCCATCAAAGGATCATCGTTACAATATACCATAACTTTAAAGCCCTCCTTTGATAAAACCTCTGTTGATTTTAAAGTTTCAATCATATCTGGAAAAAGATTTTTTCTATCACCCAATACTTCAAGTTTGACTAGTTTCCAACCTCCTATTTCTCTAGCTAAACGAAGTGTTCTTAATGCATCTTCAGATGTAAAACATCCTGCTGTATTTGGTAAATATGTAATCTTTTTAGGATTAATATAATCCATTAGCAAAGGCTTTTTTTTATCAGAAATATTCACTCTTCGTACAGCAACGGTTACAATGTCCGCTCCAGATATTTTTATCGCTTTGGCGCATTCTGACATATTTTTGTATTTTCCAGTTCCAACGATAAGTCTAGAATTAAACTTTTTTTTTCCGATATGAAATTTATCGCTTTTCAAATTTAACCACCTCCAATAAAATGAACGACTTCAATATTATCTCCACTATTTAATTTAATTTTTTTAATTTTTTTCTTATCGACGATTTCTCTATTTATTTCAATAGCAACTTTATTTAACGGTAATTTTAATTCATTAATTAATTCATTTAGCTTATATCCCCTAGAAATATTTTTATTTTTACCATTTAATCTAATTTTTATTTTGTTTATTTTTTTCATCGTATATAAAAGCGGAATGAGTAATAAAATAATTATTATTAATGGTCCTAATATTAATCTATTAGGAGAAAGAGAACAATCACAATATGGCACAATAACTTTTGATAAACTTAAATCAAACTGTTTAAAAAAAGCGAATGAATTAAATCTTAACTTAGAATTCTACCAATCAAATATAGAAGGTGAAATTGTAACAAAAATACAAGATGCTAAAAAAAACTTCGATGGTATGATCATCAATGCTGCGGCATTTACTCATACTTCAGTAGCTATCAGAGACGCATTGGATATTTTCAAAAAACCTATTATCGAAATTCATATATCAAACATTTATAAGAGAGAGGAATTTCGACATAAATCTTTAATTAGTGACGTAGTAACGGGAGGGATTTTTGGTCTAGGGTCTGATGGTTATAATTTAGCCATAATTTCATTAGAAAAGATCTTAAAAAATGAAAATTGATAAACAATTAATAAAAGAATTAAGTGAATATCTTGATGAGTTTAATTTAACTGAAATAGAGTTTACTGAAAAAGATACTAAAATAAAAGTTTCTAAAAATAATGTTTCTGTAAATAGTGTTTCTCCTCCGATAATTAATAAAGATACCTTTAATAAAGACAAATTACAAAATCAAACTAAAGCTAATAACGGAATTGAAATCACATCTCCAATTATAGGAACTGCCTATCATGCTCCAGAACCAGGTGCAAAAACATTTGTTGAAGTTGGAAAAAAAATTAAAAAAGGAGATACTGTAATGATAGTTGAGGCAATGAAAACTATGAATCATATCTCATCAACATCTGATGGTGTTGTAAAAGAAATTTGTGTTAAAGATGGTCATCCGGTTGAATTTGGGCAAACTCTAATCATCCTTGAATAATGTTTAAAAAAATATTAATTGCGAACCGTGGGGAAATTGCAGTTAGAGTAATTCGAGCTTGTAAGGAATGGGGAATCTCAACAGTTGCTGTTCACTCAGATGTAGATAGAGATAGCATGCATGTAAGAATGGCAGATGAGAGTGTTTGTATTGGTTCACATCAACCTGCAAATAGTTATTTAAATATCCCTGCAATAATGTCAGCTATAGAAATTACAAATGCTGAAGCTGTCCACCCTGGGTATGGTTTTTTATCTGAGAATGCGAGCTTTGCAAAAATTTTAGAAGAAAATAACATAAAGTTTATCGGAGCATCTTCAAAATTAATTGAAATGATGGGTGATAAAATCCATGCAAAAAAAATAGCCAAAGAAAATGGTTTGCCAGTAATTGAAGGTTCCGATGGCGGAATTAAAGATGTAAATGAAGCAAAAAAACTTTGTGAAAAGATTGGTTATCCAGTCTTAATAAAAGCATCTGGCGGAGGAGGTGGTAAAGGAATGAAAATCGTTCAAAAGGAGGAGGAATTTGAAAAATTATTTTCAACTGCAAAATCTGAAGCACAAAAATATTTTGGAAATGATGAAGTCTATATTGAAAAATTTTTTCAAAATCCACGACATATCGAAGTTCAAATATTAGCTGGTAAAAATAGAACTGTGCATTTGCATGAGAGAGATTGCTCGGTTCAAAGACGACACCAAAAATTAATTGAAGAAACTCCAAGCCCAATTCTTGATAGTGAAACAAGAAGAGATTTATTTCAAAAAACGACGAATATGGTAAGTAAAATTGGATATCAGGGAGCTGGAACAGTCGAATTTATTTATGAAGATGGAAAGTTCTATTTTTTAGAAATGAACACAAGAGTCCAAGTTGAACATCCTGTTACAGAGATGGTCACTGGAATTGATATAATTAAAGAACAAATATTTATAGCATTTACTGGGGATACTGCTTTAAAACAATCAGATATTAACCCAAGGGGACATGCAATAGAGTGTAGAATAAATGCAGAGGACCCTAGTAATAATTTTCAACCTTCTCCAGGAACAATTGAAATGTGCCATCAGCCTTCAGGATTTAGAACACGAGTTGATGGAGCTATTTTTCAAGGTTACAAAATAACACCTTTTTATGACAGTATGATTTGCAAACTCATTTGTCATGGGCGAAATAGACAAGAGGCAATTCAAAGAATGAATAGGTCATTAGATGAATTTGTAATCGAAGGGATAACAACAACTATTCCGCTTCATAAAAAATTATTAAGCCATGAAAAATTTATCAACTCTAATTTTAATGTTAGCTGGTTAGATAAAGAAAAAATTATTTAATTACAGTCTGTCAACCAAATATCATATACAGGATGATCAAAAGGTGTGATAGAGGGGCTTGAAGAAAACATCCAATTATTGAATACATAAACCACATCATTATTTTTTTTTGTTAAATCTCTCACCTGTAAATAAGCTTTAATCTCTGGAATATCATCAAATTCAGAATTAATACATTTCATACTTTTAATCCCTAAATCTTTATAAATTATCTCTTCACCATTTACTAATTTAATTAATTCATTTTTAGAACTTATCTTGTCTAAAATTTTAATGCTTGTATTTTGACCAACTAAATTTTCTTGAGATTTTGTATAAGTAAATTGACAAACTACTATTATAACAATTAATAATTTTAAAAAACTATTGAGATTTCCAAGTCTTATATTTTTTATCAACTGCATCTTTTTTGTTTTTATTAGGATAGTACGCTGCCTCAGTACCAGTTAAATTTGGTTTATGAGGTTTTTGCCATTCATATTTGTTAAATTCGTGGTCTTTCTCTATTCTATTTCTTATATGATGCATCCAGGAATACCATTCAACTGGAATTTTAGATGCGTCAATTTCGTTTGAATAAATTACCCATCTTTTTCCAGCTTTACTCTCATAATATTTGTTTCCAAAACTATCTTTGCCTACTAGCTTACCAAATAAAATTGTTTTAATTCTTGTGCCAAAAGTATCTTGATTCCACCAAATGAAAATTTTTTTAAAAAGTGTCAACATATAAAAACATATTATTTCAATTTGAAATTGTATAATTTAAATTAGACTAAAATAAGGATTTGTATATAAATCAATTGATTCATAATTCAAAATAAAATTTAAAAATTGAGGTAAAATGGCGAAATATTTAGTTGAGACTTATTACACGTGCACATTTAAGGTAAATCATTATCTAGAAAATATTAATGAAACAGAGCTGAAAAATCTTGAAAAAAGAGATGATGGTAAATTTGAGGTTTTGGATGTTAAGTTAGATAATAGAAAAACTAAAAGTTTAGATCCATCAAACAAATCTAAAGATAAAAAAATTGATTTGGTTAAAAAAGATGATCTAAAGAATAAAGATAATCTCGAAAAACCTATAACAAATTTCTTTAATAAATCTGAGAAAACTAGCAAAAGATTTGGTATGCCTGATAGAAGAAAAGGTTATATTCAAAAGGCAACTATTGGAGATCATAAGGTTTATTTGCATACTGGTGAGTATGAAGATGGCAAAATTGGTGAAATATTTATAGATACAAGTAAAGAGGGTGAGCTAGTAAAGGCTTTAATGAATAATTTTGCTATAGCAGTATCGCTTGGTTTGCAATATGGAGTTCCTTTAGATGAATATATAAGTGCATTTGTGGGCACAAAATTTGAGCCATCTGGCAAGGTTCATGGAAATGACCGAATTTTAAGTGCTACCTCTATTCTTGATTACATTTTTAGAGAACTAGCTATTTCTTATCAAAATAGAGAAGATTTAGCCCATACTCCATCAATTGGTGGCTCGGAAATAAATAATGATGACGCAACATCTGATGATCAAAATCAATTACTGAAAATAGTTAAAGATATAACTAGTAAAGGTTTTGTAAGAAACAACTACAAAAAAAATCTGGTAGATTTGTCTGACGTTAAAATAAGTTTAAAGGGTAAGAAATAGTTATTTTTTTGCCTTTAATGATAGGTTTAGCTCTTTTAGCTGATTTTCGCTAATTTCCGAAGGTGCGTTCATCATAAGGTCTTGAGCATTTTGATTCATTGGAAACATTGTAACTTCCCTAATATTTTTTTCATCTGCCAAAAGCATGACTATTCTATCTATACCAGGTGCTATACCACCATGTGGTGGAGCGCCATAGCTTAAGGCATTAATCATACCACTAAATTTTTGATCAACATCTTGTTTTGAATATCCTGCAATATCAAATAGTTTATACATTAAATCTGGTATGTGATTTCTTATTGCTCCAGATGATAACTCAATTCCATTACAAACTATGTCATATTGATAAGCTTTTAAAGAAAGAGGATTTGATAAATCTAATTTATCAATATCTCCTTGTGGCATTGAAAAAGGGTTGTGACTAAATTTAATTTTTTTGGTAATCTCATCTAATTCGAATATTGGATAATCTACTATCCAACAAAAAGCAAAGTTTTCTTCTCGGATTAAACCTAGATCCTGTGCAATTTTTGTTCTTGCGATTGATAAAATTTTTTCTACTTCATTCTGTTTTCCACATGATAAAAAAACAGTGTCTCCTATTTCAGCTTTTGTTAATTTCATAAGCTCAACTAATGATTCTTCAGAAAAAAATTTACCAACTGGTCCTTTGCCTAAAATTTTATCATTTTTTTCAATAGTAAAATACGCAAGCCCTGACGATCCCTGTTCTTTTGCCCATTTGTCGATTCCATCAAAAAAACTTCTGGGTTTATCCTTTGTGTTTTTAGTAATAATAGATCTTACAATTGAACCCTTTTTAATCAGATCTTTAAAAATCTTAAAACTTATATCATCTCTATTAAACAATTTAGTTAAATCTGAAATTATAAGTGGGTTTCTTAAATCTGGTTTATCAGTTCCATATTTTAACATTGCATCAGAGTAAGTTATTTTTGGAAAACTTTCGAAAAGCAAATTTTTATTTGAAAAATTTTTAAAAACTTTTACCATTAATTTTTCAACAACATCAAAAACATCCTCTTGTTCTACAAACGACATTTCTAAGTCCAATTGATAAAATTCTCCAGGGCTTCTATCTGCTCTAGCATCTTCATCTCTAAAACACGGTGCTATCTGAAAGTATTTATCAAATCCTGATACCATTATTAATTGTTTGAATTGTTGGGGCGCTTGTGGCAGAGCATAAAATTTTCCAGGATTTAATCTGCTTGGAACTAAAAAATCTCTTGCTCCCTCTGGGCTAGAAGAAGTCAATATGGGTGTTTGAAACTCTAAAAAACCTAATTTGTTCATTTCCGATCTTATAAATGAAATCACTTTTGATCTTAAAATTATATTTTGATGAATTTTTTTTCTTCTTAAGTCTAAAAATCTATATTTTAATCTTATTTCCTCAGAATACTCTTGATCACTAAATACTGGTAAAGGTAATTCCTTGCAGGTTCCAAGAACTTCAAAATTTTTAATTGAAACCTCTATTTCTCCTGTTTCAATATCTTTATTGATAGTCTCTTTTGAGCGGTTGACAACCTCACCCTCAATTTTAACAACTGTTTCAAGTTGCATTTTCTCTAATTCAGTAAATCTTAAATTATCTTTATCGATGATGCATTGTGTTATTCCATAATTGTCTCTTAAATCAATAAATAATAAATTGCCATGATCTCTTTTTTTATTAATCCAACCTGAGATTTTTACTGATTGACCAACTAATGATTTTCTTAAATCATTACAATTATGAGTTCTATATTTTTTCAATCATTCCCCCAAAGCTTCTTTTATAATTTTAAAATCAATAGCCTTTTTCCTCTTCAAACTTAACTCGTCAACTTTATATATGAAATCAAATATTTTACTATACGATCTATCAATTCTTTTAATAATAAAGTCTACAAGTTTTTTGTCTATCGATATTTGACGATCCGATAAATTTTTTAATATTAATGCGAAAATCAAATTATCATCTGGTTTATCAATATTCTGCAAAATAAAATTTTTAGCTCTTGATTTTAAATCGATAAGAGAAAAGCCTATATCAACAATGGGCTTGTCAGAGGTAACAATAATATATTTATTTTCTAAATCTATGATATTAAACAAAGAGTACAATAATTTTTCATCAATATTTTCATTTAGATCCTCTAGGATTATATTCTGATGAATTTTAATTTTTAATAAATCATTATCAGAAATTGAATTTGAGTTAAATTTAAACCCTTTAAATTTTTTAATAAATATGTTTATAAGATGAGTTTTACCAGAAAATTTTTCACCAATAATATTTAAAAAATTTTTATCCCATTTAGGCCACTTATTTAATAAGTTGAAAATATGTTCATTACTTTTTGATACATAAAAATCGTCATCCGTAAAATTTTGATCATAATTAAATTTAATTATAGATTGATTTAAATCTCTCACTTTAGTACCCAAATTTTATTTTGCGTATCAAAACTATAATTTCTATCATTCATAATTTTTATAAAATTTTGAGGTGTCCCATTAAAGATTACTTCATAATATATAAAATCTTTATCAAAATTTTTGATTGAATAATAACTTATTAAATCTATTTCCTTAAAAATGTTTTCAATTTTTAACGAAATATCTAAATTTTTATTATCAATCTTAATCATAAGTGGAAGTTTTATTGAGGTATTGATCTCATTTTCCTCCTTCCATAAATCTTCATAAATAATCTTTAGCTTATTAATAAAATTTACTAAATCTTTTTTATTATCAAAATCAAAACTCTTAAAGGAATTATTTAATATTATTTCTTTATCCTTAATATAAATTTTTGATAAAACATTAATATTTTTCTCATTTTTAAAAATTATTGAGATAATAGAGTAGTTCAAAAAATATTTTTTTATGATTTGTTCAAAATTATAATTTTCAATATTATCAATATTTTTTTTTATTAAGTTAAAATCTTCTAGATCTTCTGTTGGCAATAAGAAATCTATAAGATTACCACTTTTTTCTGAATTCCATGATTCATATAAAGGATTAGAATCAAAAACAATTATGCTATCAGTCTTTTCATTGATAATTAAAGGTATAAATAAAAATTTTTCACTTTTTATTTGAGATGGAAAAATATTAAGGTTTTCTAAATAACTGTAAATTTTTCTCTTATCAAAATTCACGCCTATTTTTAAATAATATTGTTGATCAATAAATTTTTCTTCTTGAATTGTAAAGGACTCGATCATACTTTTGATCTCATTCAATTGAATATTCTCAATTTTAGCAAAATCATTAGATTTGACTAATAAACTAATCAATTTTTTAAATGCTTTTTTAAACCCATTATCGATAACAGAATTTTTATCAAACATTTCTTGGAATGGTTCAGAAATTTCAATTTCTTTGACTTGAAAAGATTTTGCCTTGACATTTGTTGTGGAAAAGAAAAACAAATTTAAGGCAAGAATTAAAAAAAATATATATATAGTTTTAAAATAATACATTGTTAACTAATTATTATAGTAATGAATAAAAATGTCTTTACCTATAAAAAAAGCGGCGTCAATATTGACTCAGCTGATAAGTTTGTAAATTTCATTTCTAAATTATCATCAAAAAATAAAGGCAAAAAGAAGTTCAATAATATTGGTGGATTTGGATCGATCTCAGATATCCCAAAAAATATAAGGAATCCAAAAATTGTAGCATCTACTGACGGTGTTGGCACTAAAATAGAAATCGCAAACCTAATTAAAAAATATGACACAATTGGTATAGATTTAGTAGCGATGAGTGTAAACGACTTAATTGTACAAGGAGCAAAACCTCTTATATTTTTAGATTATATTTCAATCAATAAAATTGATCTGCCAAAACTTAAGTCTATCATTAAAGGAATTCAAAAAGGTTGTCAGATAGCTGGTTGTGAACTTGTTGGAGGTGAAACAGCTGAGATGCCAGGAACATATGAAAAAGGAAAATTTGATATTGCAGGTTTTGCAGTGGGTATTCTTGATCAAAAAAAATTATTAAACAAGAAAAAAATAAAAGAACATGACTTAATTTTAGCTATACCATCAAATGGTGTTCACTCTAATGGTTATTCGCTAGTAAGAAATATTTTAAATAAAAAAAAGATTAATCTCAATAAGAATATTTTTTTGAAAAATGAATTGATAAAACCTACAAAAATTTACGTTGATGAAATTTTACGCCTAAATAAAAAAAATTTAATTAATGGATGTGCTAATATAACTGGTGGTGGATTACCTGACAATATTAGTAGAATTATACCAGATAAACTATGTGCTAATATAGATCTTGGCAAAATACGAACTTTAGCAATTTTTAATTGGTTAAAAAAATTTAATATTACTGATAAAGAAATGTTGAGAACATTTAATTGTGGAGTAGGGTTTTGTTTAATTGCTGACTCTAAGAATTTACAAAAAATCAAAAAATATTTTTCTAATAGATTTAAGCCTTACATAATAGGCAGAATAGAAAAAGGTAATAAAAAAGTTACGCTAAATGATAGCATCAAATGGATATAAAAAAATAGCTATCGCTGTATTCATTTCTGGCAAAGGAAGCAATTTTAAAAGTTTATATAAGTTTTCGAAAAAAAAGAATTCAAAATTTAAAATAAATTTAGTATTAAGCAACAATAGAAATGCTATTGGAATAGAATTTGCAAAAAAAAATAAAATTAAAAATAAAATCATTAATTATAAAAATATTGATTTAGCTGAAAAGAGAATTTTATATATTTTGAAAAAAAACAATATAGGGTTAGTTTGCCTAGCTGGTTTTATGAGAATTTTAAGTAGAAAATTTTTAAAAAAATTTAAAGGAAAAGTTTTAAATATTCACCCTTCTCTATTACCAAAATATAAGGGCCTTAATACTCACAGTAAAGTTATCAAAAATAAAGAAAAATACTCAGGATGCACTGTGCACTATGTCAATTCAAAATTAGATTCTGGAAAAATTATTCTTCAAAAAAAAGTTAGGGTTTACAAAAATGATAACCCGAAAAGTCTTGAAAAAAGGGTGCTTTCACAGGAACATATTTTATATTCAAAGGCTGTTAATAAGATTTTAATTAATCTTTAAAAAAAAATTCTATCTCAATCTTAGCGTTTTCAATACTATCTGATCCGTGTACAGAGTTTTTATCAATTGAAATTCCAAACTTCTTTCTTATTGTACCCTCTTCTGCCTCCGTTGGATTAGTTGCTCCCATTAATTCTCTGTTAGCTATAACAGCGTTTTCCTTCTCTAGTATCATCACAACTATCGGTCCCGAAGATAAATATGAGCATAAATCATTATAAAATGGCTTTGTTTCATGAACTTTATAAAACTTTTCAGCCTCTGATTTTTCAATTTGGATTTTTTTTTCATCGACTATTTTAAATCCTTTATTTTTAAAAATTTCTTTGATTTCATTATCAAGGTTTCTCTCAACAGCATCAGGTTTTATAATTGAAAGTGTTTGTTCCAAGTTACTCATAATAATCCTCAATTAATTGATTTAATAATTTTACTCCATATCCAGTTGCACCACCTGAATTTAAAGCGCCCCCATATTTTGAAAAAGCCATACCAGCTATATCAAGGTGTGCCCAAGGTGTTTTGTTGAGAATAAATCTTTGTAAAAATTGTGCGGCAGTCGTAGATCCAGCTCCTCCAACATAATTTATATTTTGCATATCTGCATTTTTTGAGTCAATCAATTTATCAAAATTTTTATGTAAAGGCATTCTCCACAACTTCTCTTGCACTTTTTCTCCTGCATCAAGTAACTGTTTTGATAATTTTTCATCATTAGAAAAAAGGCCAGCATACTCTGATCCTAAAGAAACTATAATTGCACCTGTTAAAGTTGCCAAGTCAACAATTAATTGTGGTTTAAATTTTTTTTCAGTAAATGTCAGTGCGTCAGCTAAAACCAATCTCCCTTCAGCATCAGTATTTAAAATTTCTATTGTTTTACCACTATAAGATTTTACAATATCTCCAGGTCTTTGAGCATTACCACTTACCATGTTTTCAACAAGTCCAACTACTCCGACAGCGTTAATTTTAGCTTTTCTAATTGCAAGATTTTTCATAAGGCCAACAACTGTTGCAGAGCCAGCCATATCATAAGTCATATCCTCCATAAATTTTGCTGGCTTAAGTGAGTATCCACCAGTGTCGAAACATACACCTTTTCCTACAAATGCTAATGGCTTAGAATTTTTATTTGTACCGTTCCACTCAATGGTTACTAGATAAGATCCTTTTACACTTCCTTGCCCCACACCAAGTAAAGCGTTCATGCCTAATTTTTTTAACTCTTTTTTATCGTATATTTTTACCTTTAAACCATTTTTTCTTAATGAGTTTAATCTTTTTGCATATTCATCAGGATGCAAAACATTTCCAGGCTCAGAAACTAAATCTCTAGTATAAAAAGCACCTTCCTCCAAAGCTTTAAATCTTAATTGATTTTGTTTATTAATTTTATTTTTGTTTCCAACTACATTGATGGAAACTAATTTTTTTTTATTTTTTGATTTATAAATATTAAATTCATAAGATTTTAATTTTAATCCATGTAAAAAATGACCAATAAAGTTTTCTATTTTACTGTTAAGAGTATCTGATAGCACCGTATAATCATTTCTTTTTTCGTAATTAATATAACTATGAAACTTAGCTCCTAATTTCTCTACATCTGAAATTTTAAGATTGTTTTTGACAGAAATTAAAAGGATTGATTTTTTTGAATTAATCTCAAAAAGAAGTATATCTTTTTTTAAATCGCTATTTTTTGATAATTCGGTTATGTAAGAATGCTCAGCTTTGGAAATATATTTTTTTAACCCACTTGTATTGAATTTCTCATCTACAAATAAGAGAAGGTTTTTTTCGCCTTGTTTTAAAACGCTATTTTTATAATTAATTTGAACTGACATAAATTTTAAATACAATCTATACGAGATGAATGGTATATATGTATATAGGTTAAAATTTCAATGAAAAAGTTAATATTTAAAAAATTAAATCAAGATATATTAAGCTTCTTTGTCACATCAATAATATTAATGGGAATTATTGTTTGGACATTACAAGCAATAAATTATTTTGATATAGTTGCAGAGGACGGTCATGGACTGAAAGTTTATTTTTATTATACAATATTAAATTTTCCGAAAATAATTCACAGAATACTTCCATTTATATTTTTTGTATCCCTTTTTTATACTCTCATAATTTATGAATATAGATATGAACTAAATATTTTTTGGCTAAATGGAATAAATAAAATCCAATTAGCAAATAAAATAATTTATCTGGCAACAATAATGATGATTTTCCAAATATTTCTTGGCTCATATGTTTCGCCGTCTGCTCAATTTAAAGCAAGAGAATTATTAAAAAATTCTAATATAGATTTTTTTACTTCTTTAATAAAAGAAGGTAAATTCATTAATGTTGTTCAAGACTTAACAATTTTTATAGATAAAAAAAATGAAGATGGTTCCTATACTGATATTTTTATAGATGATTCTACAAAAAAAAATAATTCAAGAATGATTCATGCAAAAAATGGAATTTTGATTGATAATGAAAAACAAAAAATTTTTAAACTTTTAGACGGAAGAGTAATCAACAATGAAAACTCTAAAATTAATATTTTTGAATTTGATCAAATTGATTTCAATTTAAAAACTTTTAATACAAACACAATCATAGTTCCAAAAATACAAGAAATTAGCTCTTTAGGATTATTAAGTTGTTTTTTCGAAAAAATAAAAGTGGAAAAATCTAAGTCATTTGATTGCAGCAGAACAATATTAGAAGTTAAACAAGAATTACTTAAAAGATTATATAAACCAGTATACATTCCTATAATAGCAATTCTAACATGTTTTTTAATAATAAACTCCAGTAATAAGATTAATTATAAAAAAGTTAGAAATATAATTTTTTTGATTACTTTTATTGTTCTTGTAATATCTGAAGCATCATTAAGGTATTCTGTCTCATCAGATTTTTTATTTTTTACTTATCTAATATTTCCATGGATTGTATTTATTTTTTCTTATCTAATTTTCACAAAAATAGTTAAAAATGTTTAAAATATATCAAAAATATTTAATTAATAATTTTTTAATAAAATTTTTATATATTTGTTTAATTTTTATTTCTCTTTCATTTATTTTAAATATCCTAGAGGAAATTTCTTTTGTTAAAAATTTAAATATTAATGTTTGGTATCCTTACTTTTTAACTTTATTGAATTTACCAATAACTATGTTTGAGATATTTCCATTCATTTTCTTACTTTCAACTCAATTTTTATTTTTTGAATTGTTTAAAAAGCAAGAGATAGATCTTCTAAAAAAAAATGGATTAAGTAATTTAAAAATAATTAAAATTTTATTTTTATTATCAATTGTTATGGGAGTTTTAAGTGTTGGAATTTATTACAATGTGGCCTCTAAACTTAAGTTTCATTATATCACGTTAAAAAATCAATTATCAAATGATAATAAATATTTGGCTATGGTTACTGATAGTGGACTATGGATAAAAGATGAAATTAATGAAAATACAATAATAATAAAATCAAATTTAATTCAAGGTAATATTCTTTATAAAACTGTAATTAATGAATTTAATAAAAATTTTTCTCTGATTAGAACAATTCAATCTGAAAAAATAAATATAAAAAACAAAGACTGGAAAATATATAATCCAATAATTACAATTGATAACATTTCCAAGGAAGATTTAAAAATGTTACAATTTAAGACTAATTTTGATGTTGAGAAAATTAACAGCCTATTCTCTAATATCTCAACACTAAATTTATTTAATCTTTTTACATTAAAAAAGGAGTATGAGGCGATTGGTTATTCGTCAGATGAAATTCTTTTACAAATATTAAAGCTTTTTACTGTACCTTTATTTTATGGAATATTAACTATTTTGTCGTCAATTATCATGTTTAACTCTAAACGAAATAGTTCATTATTATTTAATATTATATTAGGTGTTATTATGTCAGTTTTAATATACTATATGAACTTTATTTTTAGTTCTCTAGCAAATAATGGGAAGTTGCCAATAATTGTATCTATTTTTTTTCCTTTATTTATTCTATCAATTATCTCAGTTATAGGACTCGTAAATATCAATGAAAAATAAAATATTTATTATTATAATCTGTTTAATTTCCTTTAATGATTTAGCATTTTCGAAAGAATTTATTTTTAAAACAAAAAATTTAGAAATAACTAATAATGGAAAATTTATTACTAGTGGTAAGGGAATTGTGGAGTCTGTTGATGGCGAGCTCAAAATCCAATCTAACAAATTTGAATACGATAAAGAAACAAACATATTAAAAACATTTGGACAAGGTTTATTATTAATAAATTCTAAAAATTTAGAAATTAGTTTTGATAAATTAATAGTTGATCAGAATAATTCATTAATTGAAACAAGCGGAAATACAAAAATTATTGATAAAGAAAATAGTCTAATCATTAAATCAAAAGTTGTAATCTATGATCAAAAGAATATGACGATAAATGCAAAAAATAGCGTGCAAATAAATGAGACTGATACTCAGTTAATCATAAAAACTGAAGACATTACTTATGATCAAAAAAAAAGAATAATCAACTCAGATACTAAAACAGAGATACAGGATAAAAATAAAAATTATTACAAAATTGAAAAATTTGTTTATGAAATTGAAAAGAATTTATTAAAAGCAAACAATTTAAATTTTAAGGATAACGATAACAATAAACTAACAACTTCACTGGCATATATTAATACTAAATCTAATAGATTATTTGGAAAAGACATTAGTGTTGATTTAAACAATCAAACATTCAACAAAGATAATGAGCCTCGATTAAGAGGCAATAGTATAGTAAACGATATAGATACAGCTACAATAACAAAAGGAATTTTTACTACTTGTAAGAGAAGAGAAAATTGTCCTCCATGGAAATTAACCGCCGAGGAAATCCAACATGATAAGAAAAAAAAGGTAATTAATTATAAAAATGCTTTATTAAGTGTTTATGATGTTCCAGTTGTTTATTTTCCAAAATTTTTTCATCCAGACCCCACAGTAAAAAGACAATCAGGTTTTTTAATACCATCAATAAGTAACTCAAATACTTCTTCAGAAAATTTTCTTAATACTCCTTATTTTTTCGCTATTTCTCAAAATAAGGATGCAACTTTTTCTCCAAGATTTTATTCAAATGATAAACTTTTATTACAAACTGAATATAGACAAGTTAACAAGAAAAGTAAGCAAATTGCTGATTTAAGTTTTTTTGCAGAAAAAAAAGGAAGTTCTAAAAATCACTTTTTTTATAAACTTGCAAAAGTTTTAGATTTTAAAAATTTTGAGGACAGTAATGTTAATCTTAACATCCAAAAAACTTCTAATGATACATATCTTAAAAAAAATAAAATCGAAACAGATATAATTAATGACGAAGATATTTTAGAGAATTCTTTAAAATTAGATTTATATTCAAATAATTTTTCAATTGATTTTGAAACTACAGTTTATGAAAATTTAAATAAAAATAGCTCTGATAGGTTTGAATATATTCTTCCTAGAATAGATTTAATTAAAACATTTGATAATAAAACTAACTCAAAAGGCGAATTTACATTTAAATCACAAAATTTAATGAGAAATTTTGATACTAATGTATTTGAAAGTTCAAATATAAATGATCTTACCTTCACTTCCTATCCAAAAGTTACTAACTCTGGTTACTATCAAAATTATCAAATACTAATTAAAAATTCTAATACTGATAGTAAAAACTCATCAAATTTTAAAAAAGATGAGAATATTTATGTATCATCACTATTTCAGTATAACTCCTCACTACCTCTAATTAAAGAAAGTGAAAGATATAATAAAATTTTGAGGCCAAAAATGAGTATTAAACTAGCGCCCCCTCACACTAAAGATCAAAGAAAAAAATATGATAAACTTGACGTAAATACTCTATTCTCTTTAAATAGATTTGAAAGCAATGATGCAGTTGAGGGTGGTATATCACTTGCGTATGGAAGTGATTATTCTATCTATGATAAACAAAATGCAAAAGAATTTTTTAATTTAAAATTAGGAAATAATTTAAGATTAAATGAAAATATGGATTTACCATCTAGTAATCAACTAAATCAAAAGACATCCAATTTTTTTTCTGAAACATCTATCTATCCAGCAGATTTTTTTAATGTAAAATATATTTCATCTATAAAAAATAATTTATCTGATATAAGTTATGAAAATATTATTTCAGAATTTAAGATAAATAATTTTGTTACAACTTTCGATTATGTTAATGAAAATAATACAAAAGAAGAAAATTCTTATTTAACAAATACAGTAAAATTTATATTGGATGATTCTAATAATCTTTCATTTTCAACAAGGGAAAATAAAACGGCTGATTTAACAGAGTATTATAATCTTATGTATCAATATAAAAATGATTGTCTCGCAGCATCTCTTGAATATAGTAAAGAATATTACAACGATAGAGACATTGAGCCTAGCGAGAATATTTTCTTTAAATTGACAATAATTCCTTTTGGGGAAACTAGCAGTCCAAATCTTAAAAATTAATGATCAATAAAATAAGAATAGCTTTACAGTCATTTTTAATATTGATGACATTTTATTGTATCCATTCTAATGCAAATATAATTATTGAAGTCAAAGTTAACGATGAAATTATTACTAATATAGATATTCAAAAAGAAACAGAATATCTTAAAATTTTAAATCCAAATCTAAATCAATTAAGTGATACTAAGATAGATGAGCTAGCCAAAATGTCTTTAGTTAATGAGATAATAAAAAAAAATGAGGTATTAAAATTTGTTGATATTTACAAAGAAAATAAACTTATTGAGGATTATCTTAAAAATTTGTACTCAAAATTAAATTTCAATTCTGAAGAGGAATTTAAAAAAGAATTAAATTTAAGAAATAATTATTCTATCGATGAAGTTAAAGAAAAAATAAAATTAGAATTAATGTGGAATGAATTAATATATATTAAATATAATCAGCAAGTAAAAAT
Organism: uncultured Pelagibacteraceae bacterium; assembly: GCA_902629585.1. Lineage (GTDB taxonomy): Bacteria > Pseudomonadota > Alphaproteobacteria > Pelagibacterales > Pelagibacteraceae > Pelagibacter. The sequence goes on from CACORI010000002.1 coordinate 47,853, forward strand.
TGATAAAGAAAAATTAGTTAAGAAAATAAATAATATCAAAAATAAGAGTCAAAAAGATTTCTTATTATCAGAAATAGTTTTTGAGAGAAAAAAAAATGAAAGTTTAGAGAGTTTATTTAATCAAATTAAGACTAGTATAAAAGATATAGGATTTAATAATACTGCTAACATATTTAGCGTTTCAGAAAGTTCAAAATTTGGGGGGAAATTAGGTTGGGTAAATGAAAATAGTTTATCTAATTTGATATCAGCAAAATTGAATACTCTCAATGAAGGAGAGTATACTGATATCATTCAAATAGGTAATAATTATTTAATCTTAAAAATTGATCAAATAAAAGTTAGTGAAATTAAGATTGATAAAAAAAAAGAACTTCAAAAATTAATACAAATAGAATCAAACAAACAGCTAAATAGATTCTCAAGAATATATTTCAATAAATCTAAACTTAATTACTCAATAAATGAAAATTAAACCGATTATTTTAGTCGAAGGAGAGCCTAAAAGTATATTTCTGGAAATTTTTTTTAAATCTTTAGAAAAAGTCAAAACTAAAAGCCCGCTTATATTAATTTGCTCTAAAAAAAATCTAGAAGATCAAATGAAAAGGTTTAAATTAAAAAAGAAATTTAGAGTATTTAAAAAAAAAAATTTAGATTTACAAAAAGTTGACAATAATCAAATAAATTTAATTGATGTTAATTATAAAAAATCTAATAAAAATAAATATATTAAAGAATGTTTTGGTATTGCATTTGATTTTTTAAGAAGCGGATATACTTACAAATTTATCAATGGTCCTATCAATAAAAAATCATTTTTAAATAAAAAGTATTTAGGTATTACAGAATATATCGCTTCTAATTTTAATATAAATGATACTGGAATGTTAATTTATAATAAAAAAATAGCTGTTTGTCCGTTAACTACCCATCTCCCTTTAAGTTTAGTATCAAGAAAAATTACAAAAAAAAAAATTGAAAATAAAATCATTATGATAAATAATTTTTTTCAAAAAATATTAAAAATAAAACCAAAAATTGGTGTCACTGGTTTAAATCCTCATTGTGAAAGCATTCTTAATTTTAATGAGGATGAAAAAATATTAAAACCTGCAATAAAATCCTCAAAACATATGGGTATTAATGTCAAAGGTCCTTTTCCAGCTGATACGATATTTTTAAAAGCAAATAGAGAAAAATTTCATGTTATTCTTGGAATGTACCATGACCAAGTTTTATCTCCCCTTAAAACATTGTTAGAATATGACGCTATAAACATTACTATGGGTTTACCCTTTTTAAGAGTTTCTCCTGATCATGGACCTAATGAAAAAATGTTTGGTCAAAATAGATCAAGCCCTAAAAGCTTAATTAAAGCTTTAAAGTTTTTAGACGCAAAGTGATAAAAGCAAAAAAAAGTCTTGGTCAAAATTTCTTAATAGATGAAAAAATAATTAATCAAATCACTGATATTGTTGAAATAAAAAATAAAGATATCCTAGAAGTTGGACCTGGAACTGGGAATTTAACTTCAGCTATTTTAAATAAAAAACCAAAAAATTTAACTGTGATTGAAAAAGATACTGAATTAGTCAATTTATTAAAAAAAAAATTTTCAAAACAAATTAAAATTGTAAATGAGGACATTTTAAAGGTTAATGAAAGTTTTTTAACAAATAATACTTTGACAGTTTTTGGAAATCTTCCTTATAATATTTCGACTGAAATTTTATCTAAATGGATTTTAAACTTGGAAATAGATAATTTATGGTTTGATAATTTAGTTCTTATGTTTCAAAAAGAAGTGGCAGATAGAATTGTATCTAATTATAATTCTAAAAATTATGGTAGATTGACAATCTTAACAAAATGGAAATTAAATGTTAAAAAAATTATCAATATAAAGCCGTCTAGTTTTTCTCCAAAACCTAAGATTGAAAGTAGTCTTCTACTTTTTGAGCCCAAAAAAAAGTTTTTTAGATTAAATAGCTCAAAAAGTTTAGAAAAAATTACAAGAACTTTTTTTATGCATAGAAGAAAGATGATTAAAAAACCCTATAATCAACTATTTAATGGTGATAACAGAATTTCATTAAAATATAATATTGACTTAAATTTAAGGCCCCAGAATTTGGATTTTGATACTTATTTTAAGTTAGCTGATGAATATGAAAAGTTAAGCAGTTAATTTTTCAACATGTTTCCGAATAAATTCAGGATCATAATCCTTTGAACCATGGTTAATTTCAGCATCAATCAATTTATGAATTTTTTTATAACATTTTTCAAGATCATCATTTACTACAACATAATCGTAATTGATCCAATGAAGGACATCTCGCTCAAATTGTTCCATTCTTTCTTGAACAATTATTTTATCTTTCTTTTCTCTTTTAGATAACCTTTCATATAAAATTTCTTTACTTGGGGGTAAGATAAAAAATGTAATTAATTTATAATCTAATTTTTTATTTTTAATCTGATCGGCACCTTGCCAATCAATATCAAATAGAACATTTTTTCCATTATCAAGATTATTAATGACCGGGGTTCTTGTTGTGCCATAAAAATTATTGAAAACTTTTGCGTATTCTAAGAACTCCTCATTTTTTATAAGCCTTTGAAACTCATCATTATTTACAAAGTAATAGTCTTTATTGGCAACTTCGTTGGATCGAGGTTGTCTAGTTGTGTGTGATATAGATATTTTAAAGTTATCTAATTTAGAAAGTAGGTTTGTTAAAGTTGTTTTACCTGCTCCAGAAGGAGAGGACAAAATTACCATTACCCCATCATTTTCTATGGGCATTTGTAAAAATTTTAGTTAGCTTTGCCTTCAATAAATTTAACAGCGTCACCAACTGTTAAAATTTTTTCAGCTTCACTATCAGAAATCTCTGAACCAAATTCTTCTTCAAAAGCCATTACCAGCTCAACAGTATCTAAACTGTCTGCACCTAGATCATCTATAAAGCTCGACTCTTCAGTTACTTTTGACTCATCAATTCCTAAATGATCTGCAACTATTTTTTTTACTTTGCTTGAAACATCATCTGACATATTGATCCTTTTTTTTATATAAAATCGTTAATAGTTTAATTACTTTGATTGTCAAGCCATATACATGCCACCATTAACATGTAAAGTCTCACCATTTATATAGTCTGATTTAGAAGATGCTAAAAAAAGAACTGCATTTGCAATATCTTCTGATGTACCTAGTCTTCCAGAGGGTATTTTAGAAATAATAATTTCTTTGATTTTATCATCAATTTTGTCTGTCATTGCTGTTTTTATAAATCCTGGTGAAATACAATTTATATTGATATTTTTCTTTCCATATTCTATTGCAAGACTCTTGGACATTGCAACTATTCCAGCTTTGGAGGCAGTATAGTTTGTTTGTCCTAAGTTTCCAGTATGGCCTACAACTGAACTAATATTTATAACTTTTCCTTGTTTATTTTTTAACATTTTTTTAATTGCAAATTTATTCATTAAAAATGTCGATGTTAAATTAATATTAATTACATTTTCCCAATCAGAAAGACTCATTCTAATTGCTAAATTATCTTGAGTTATTCCTGCATTGTTAACTATACAATCCAAGCCACCTAATTCATCAGTTGAATTATTAATAAACTCTTCAACTTTTTCTTTTTGAGAAATATCAAATCTTAAAATTTTAATTTTTGGAAATTTATTTTGAAGTTCTTGTAGTTTATCTATTTTAGTACCCGATGCTAAAATATTTGCTCCATATTCATAAAGTTTTTCAACGATTGAATTGCCAATTCCACCTGTAGCTCCAGTAACAATTACATTTTTATTTTCTAAATCTTTCATAATTTAATATTTTTAATATCTTCCTCACTATTTATAGAGTTTACTATTACTTCTTTATTTATTCTTTTAACTAAACCAGATAAAATTTTTCCTGGTCCGATTTCTATAAATTTATTCACTCCTTTTTTTATCATATATATAACACTTTCTCTCCATCTTACCCTATTTTCAATTTGTTTTGTCAATAAATCCTTTAACTCCTCTGCATTAAATATTTCATTTGCTGTTATATTTGATATCAGCTTATTATTTCCTTTTTTAAAATTTAGTTGTTTTAATTCTTCATTCATAATTTCCGTAGCTTTATTCATCATACTGCAATGAAAGGGAGCACTAACTGGAAGTTTGATATTTTTAATTTTATTTTCTTTTAAAACTAGAATTAATTTATCTAAATCCTTGTTGCTTCCACTCACAACAATTTGACCTTCAGAATTATCATTAGCAATCTCAACTATAAAGTTTTTTATATTATCTTTAAAGATTTGTTCTATATTATCAATTTTAGTTCCTAAAATAGCAAGCATACCACCCTCTCCTTTTGGTACTGAGTTTTGCATTGCATCACCTCTTTTTTTAAGAACTTGAATTGTTTCTCTAAAATCTAAGTAATCTGCACAAGCTAATGCAGAATATTCTCCCAATGAGTGTCCTGCAAAATATGTAGCCTTATTAAGATCGATATTAAATTCTTTTTTTATTACTTGAAATATTGAGTAACTAATTAAAAAAATAGCTGGTTGTGTATTAACAGTCAGATCAAGTTCTTCTTTAGGGCCCTCTAAAATAATTTTTGATATTGGAGTATCTAATGCTTCGTCTGCCTGATGAAAAAGATTTTTTACAATATCATAATTATCATAAAATTCTTTTCCCATTCCCACAGTCTGAGAACCTTGTCCTGGAAAAATTACTGAAAACATATAAAAACTATTTAATTATTGTCTATTTTACTGTTGTAATTAAATACTTATAATAGTATATCCTCACATTTTATTAAACAATTTAAATGAATTTATACGAACATACAATTATTGCTAGACAAGATACCTCTCCTAGTGAGCTTAAACAGCTAACGGAAAAATATTCTAAAATTGTTGAAAAAAACTCAGGGGAAATTGTTCAAACTGAAAATTGGGGTCTATTAAATTTAGCTTACTTGATAAAAAAAAACAAAAAAGGCAGCTACATACACTTTAAAATTAAGGGTCAGGGTAAAGTTATTGAAGAATTGGAAAAAAATGAGGCGATAGATAAGAAGCTGTTAAGATATTTGACCATCAAAGTAAAAGATTTTGATTTAAAAACAAATTACTTCTCAAAAAAAGAGGAGAATGAAAAAAGTGAAAAAAAAACTAAACCCTCTAATTAACCATGCCAAAAAGACAGACTGGAAATAGGAAAAATAAACAGAGCAACTTTGCAAAATTGAGTATTTTTCAACCAAATAAATATAATTTTAAAAAAAGCTGTCCATTGTCAATAAAAGGTGCTCCAAAAGTTGATTATAAAAACATCAAACTTCTTAAAAGATATACCTCAGAAAATGGTAAAATTTTACCCTCAAGAATTACAAACGTAAGTCAAAAGAAACAAAGAGAGCTTGCCCTTTCAATTAAGAGAGCTCGAAGTTTAGCGTTATTATAAAATGAAAGTTATTTTATTAGAAAATATTAAAAGAATAGGATCTATAGGAGAAGTGATTGATGTCAAAAGAGGTTTTGCTAGAAATTTTTTAATTGCAAATAAAAAAGCATTATACGCATCAAAGGAAAATATAAAAGAGGTTGAAAAAATTAAATCTGAACTTTCAAAAAAAGATAATGATAAAAAAGTCGAGGCAAGAAAAATATCAGATCAAATTAATAAAAAAAAATATATTGTTAAGAAACTAAGCACAGAAAATAATGAGCTTTACGGATCTGTTAAACCCACAGAGATTTCGAAACTTATAGAGGAGGCTGATAAGATTGAAATAAAACCTTCTATGATACAACCAGTTCAAGAAATTAAAGCTTTAGGAAAATTTAAAGTTAAGGTTTCGCTACACTCTGAAGTTGATGCGGAAATTACTATTGAAGTTCAATCAGCTGAGACAATACAATAATTATACAATTTCATCCACAAGACTTTTTTTAAATTTCTAAATAAAGTTTTTAATGTAAGCTGATTATTATGGAAAACAACCTGAGTGTAATAAAAGAAAATTTTAAAGAACTTCCAAATAATATAGAAGCTGAGCAATCTGTTATTGGGTCAATTCTTGTAACAAATGAAATTTTCGATGAAATTAGCACAATAATTTCAAGTATAAACTTTTATGATCCAATGCATCAAAAAATTTATAATGCAGTAGAAAGCTTAATATACAAAGGTATGTTAGCTAATCCAATAACCTTAAAAAATTATTTTGAGGATGAAAAAGATGACTTAAATGTTCCAGAATATTTAGTTAAAATTACTAAATTTTCTACATCAACTCGACAAGCAATTGAATATTCAAAAATAATTTACGATATGTTTGTAAGACGTGAATTAATCAAAATTTCAGAACAAACAATTGATAGTGCAAAATTAAACGATTTAGATACAAGCGGTCAAAATATAATTGAGAATTCGGAAAGATTATTATTCGATTTAGCAGAAAAAGGTTCTTTCAGTTCTTCCTTAATTAAGTTTGATGATGCATTAAAACAAACTATTGAAATGGCTTCAGCAGCATATAAAAATGAAGGTGGTATTGTTGGTGTGCCTACAGGACTTAGAGATTTAGATGATAAACTAGGCGGATTTCATCAATCAGATTTGATTATTATAGCTGGACGTCCTTCGATGGGAAAAACATCGTTAGCTACAAATATTGCATTTAATGCAGCAAATTATATTCAACAGTCTAGTAAAAAATCATCTGTAGCTTTTTTTTCATTAGAAATGTCGTCTGAACAATTGTCTACAAGAATATTATCCGAACAAGCTCGTATTGGTTCGAATGATATTAGGCGTGGAAGAATATCTGATGAACAATTTGACCAGTTTTTAGAAACATCTAAAAATATTGCTGAGCTACCTTTATTTATTGATGAAACTCCAGCAATTAGCATTGCTGCAATGAGTAATAGAGCTAGAAGAATTAAAAGACTTCATGGTCTCGAAATGATAGTGGTAGATTATATTCAGCTAATGAAAGGTGCAGCTTCTAATAAGGATGGAAGAGTTCAAGAAATTTCTCAAATTACGCAGGGATTGAAAGCAATAGCTAAGGAACTTGGAGTGCCAGTAGTTGCACTTTCTCAACTATCAAGACAAGTAGAGCAAAGAGATGATCATAAACCCCAATTAGCAGATTTAAGGGAGTCTGGATCTATCGAACAAGATGCAGATGTTGTAATGTTTGTTTATAGAGAGGGATATTATCTACAAAGAAAAGAACCAAGAGAAGCAACTGTTGAACATGCTGAATGGCAAGCAAAAATGAATGAAGTTGCGCATTTAGCTGAAATTATTATCGGTAAACAACGTCATGGCCCAATTGGTAAAGTAACTCTTGAGTTTGAAGAGAGATTTACTAAATTTAAAGATACTCAAATTAATTAATTTCCAATATAAAAGAGCATATGCTGGCTCAAATCTACCAAAAGACAGTTATTAAAAGTCCAAAAAGTATATTTTTTATACTATTAATTGCTCTGTTTACTTTTGGATTTTACTCCAAAGATTTTAGGTTAGATGCATCATCAGAAACATTGCTTATAGAAGGTGATCCAGACCTTGAATATTTAAAGGAAATCACTGAGCGTTATGGGTCAAAAGATTTCTTAGTACTTACTTATACACCTAATAGAAGTATGAGCTCAAATACATCCATAAATAATCTTTTGAGTTTGAAATACAAAATTCAAAGCCTAGATTGGGTTCATAGCGTAATTACTCTTTTAGATGTCCCACTTCTCGATAACTCTGATGCACCTCTTCAAGAAAGATTAGAAAATTTTAAAACACTGAAAGATGAAGATGTAGATCGTGACAGAGGTTTTAAAGAAATTTTAGATAGTCCAGTATTTAGAAATTTTGTAATAAGTAAAGATGGAAAAACAAGTGGTATCATTGTTAATATAAAACAAACAAAACCTTTAGAAAATATTAAAGATAAATCAAAAAAAGAAATTGAAGAATATCGAGACCAACTAAAGAAAAAAAATCATAAAAATATAATTCAAATTAGAGATGTAATAAAAAGTTATGAGGACATTGGAAAAATATATTTAGGAGGTATCCCGATGATCGCTGATGATATGATGACTTTTATAAAAAGTGATATTATTGTTTTTGGTATAGGAGTTTTTCTATTTATTATTGCAACTCTTTGGTTTGTATTTAAAAAATTAATTTGGATAATAATTCCAGTTAGTAGTTGTTTTTTTTCAGTAGTTATTATGATGGGGTTACTAGGTATTCTGGGTTGGAAAGTAACAGTTATTTCCTCAAATTTTATCGCTCTTATGTTAATTTTGACTATGGCAATGAATATTCATATGAGTACAAGATTTTTACAAATCAGAAGCTCTTACCCAAATAAAAATATTTCTGAAGTTTTGATTTTAACAACCTCTAAGATGTTCTGGCCAATTCTTTATACTGCTTTAACAACTATCATCGCTTTTTTATCTTTGATATTTAGTGAGATAAAACCAATAATTGATTTTGGTTGGATGATGACACTTGGGTTAATTACATCGTTCATAATAACTTTCACACTTCTTCCAACTTTATTAAGCTTTACTCCAATAAAAAATATTTCACCAAAAGAAAGTAAAGAGTCTAAAATTACTTCTTTATTAGGCAAACTTTCTATTAATAAACAAAAACCAATTTTGATTTTTACATTTGCTATTATTATAATAAGTGTATTTGGTATAAGTAAATTGCAAGTTGAGAACAGCTTTATAAATTATTTCAGCAAAAAAACTGAGATTTATAAAGGAATGAAGTTAATAGATGAGAAATTAGGAGGCACAACTCCTTTAGACATAATTTTAAAATTTCCTAAACCAATTAAAGAAGATTTAGATGCTGATGACGAATTTGAAGATTGGAATGACGATGAAGAACAAAATGAGGAAAAATATTGGTTTACAAAAGATAAAATTGACAAAATAAAAAATATTCACAACTACCTTGATAATCTTCCTCAAATTGGAAAAGTATTATCATTTTCCTCAGTTATAGATATTGCCACACAGTTAAATAATAACAAACCTCTAGGAACATTAGAAATGGGGGTATTGTACTCAAAAATCCCAAAAAATATAAAAAGTGAGATCATTGACCCTTATATTTCGATAGAAAATAACGAGGCCAGAATAAGCTTAAGAATAATTGATTCCCAGGAAAACTTAAGGAGAAATGATTTAATTAAGAAAATTAATTACGACTTAGAAAATAAATTTGGTTTAGAAAAGGATCGTTTTAAATTGACTGGTGTTTTAATATTATTCAATAATCTTTTGCAAAGTCTTTTTAAATCACAAATTTTAACATTAGGACTTGTTATGATTGGAATTTTCACTATGTTTATTGTCTTATTTAAAAATATTAAGCTATCCTTAGTTGGAGTAGTCCCAAACTTTATCGCTGCATTTTTTATTCTTGGTTTGATAGGAATTTTAGATATTCCATTAGATATGATGACAATTACCATTGCTGCAATTACAATTGGGATAGCTGTTGATAATAGTATTCATTATATTTACCGCTTTAAAGAAGAATATAAAGTAATAAAAGATTATAAAAAAACTATTAAAACTTGTCATTCTACTGTTGGAGCTGCAATTTTGAATACTTCAATTACAATTATTTTTGGTTTTTCAATTCTAGTTTTATCAAAATTTATTCCAACAATTTATTTTGGAGTTTTTACGGGTATAGCAATGTTATTAGCTATGATTTTAGTATTAACTCTACTTCCAACTTTAATTTTAGCTATCAAGCCTTTTGAAAATAAATAATGTCTGGTAATTTAATGAAATTATATTCTGCAACTTCTGTTGTAGATTTATTGTATTTACTAATAACTATTTTATCCCTCGTAAAATGTTATAAAAAAGGTTTTATCTTGAGTATTTTATCAATGGGTAAATGGTTATTTGCTTATATAATTTCCTTAATTTTATTTCCTAGAATTAGACCTTATGTTGAAGACGTTATTGATAATGATTATGTACTAGATATAAGCCTAGGAGTTTCAATTTTTATCATAGTAATTTTTTTAGTATTATTAATAAACAAAGGAATTAGTAAAGCGGTAAAATATACAGGCATAGGTAGTTTAGATACTATATTTGGATTCTTTTTTGGATTTTTAAGGGCATATATTGTTTCAGTCTGTATTTTCTCAGCCATTCACATAGTATATAATTATGATAAATGGCCAATAAAAATGGACAATTCATACATCTTTCCATATTTAGAAAAAGGTAGTAATTATCTTTTAAAAGAGTTCCCGGATGAAAAAACATATAAAGATTCTAAAGAAAAAATTGATGAGCTTTAATTCAAAAATCAAAGAGGAATGTGGTGTTTTTGGAATAAGTAATATTGACGATGCGTCAGCTTTAACAGCTCTAGGCCTTCATGCTTTGCAACATAGAGGGCAAGAGGGTTGTGGAATTGTTACATTTGACGGAAAAAATTATTATTCGGAGAAAAGATTTGGATTGGTTGGTGATAATTTTAATAAAGAAAAAATACTTAAAAAACTTAAAGGTAATTATGCAATCGGTCATAATAGATACAGCACCACAGGCAGTAATACTTTAAGAAATATTCAGCCTTTTTTTGCAGATACAAATGCTGGAGGAATAGGTGTTGCACATAACGGAAATTTAACAAATTCAATATATTTAAGAAATAAATTGGTAGAGGATGGTGCAATTTTCTACACAACATCTGATACTGAAACTATTGTTCAATTAATAGCGAAATCTAAAAGACCTCGAACTATTGATAAAATTGTTGATGCAATTTTTCAAATCCAAGGTGGATACGCTCTTGTAATGCTAACACAAAAATCTTTGATAGGAGCTAGAGACCCGTTTGGAATTAGACCTCTTATTATAGGCAAACTTAAAAATAGCTATGTTCTTGCATCAGAAACATGTGCGTTAGATATTATTGGTGCAAAATTTTTAAGAGAAGTAGAAAATGGTGAAATAGTAATAATAGAAAATGATAAACTTGAAAGTATTAAACCCTTTCCTCCAAGAAAAGTGAGACCGTGTGTGTTTGAATATATATATTTTGCAAGACCTGACAGTATACTAGATGGAAAAACTGCATATGAACATAGAAAAAAATTAGGAAAAGAACTTGCAAAAGAGAATGATATAGATGCAGATATAATTGTTCCAGTTCCAGATAGTGGTAATGCTGCGGCCTTAGGTTTTGCTCAATATCTGGGTAAAAATTTTGAGCATGGATTAATTCGTAATCACTATGTTGGCCGAACTTTTATTGAACCAAGTCAACAAATTAGAAGTTTAGGTGTTAAGTTAAAATTAAATGCAAATCAAACTACAATTAAAAATAAAAAAATCATATTGATAGATGACTCGCTTGTCAGGGGTACAACATCTTACAAAATAGTGAAAATGTTATACGATGCAGGAGCAAAAGAAGTGCATGTCAGAATTGCTTGTCCAGAAATAAAATATCCTGATTTCTACGGTGTAGATACACCAACAAAAAAAGAATTACTAGCAGCTAATAAAACAAATGATGAAATTTGTAAATATATTGGATCTAAGTCTTTAAAATTTTTATCAATTGAAGGAATGTATCGAGCTATAGGTTTTGAAAAACGTAATGGAAATTATCCTCAGTTAACTGATCACTATTTTACAGGAGAATACCCAGTTAAACCTGTGGATGAACTTGGGGACAATAAAGTTACTCAATTATCTTTACTTAGTTCAGCGTCAAATAATTAAATGAAAAAAGTTAGTTTTACAGAAATGAAAAATGGAACCAAAGAGGATTATCTTTTCTTAGATAAGCATGAAAAAGCGTTTGCAAGCAAAACGGCAGATAGAATACTAAAGTTTATGTCCACTTTGACTGAAACTTTAGAGGGTTATCAAGTTTCTAGATTAGAACATTCTCTTCAAAGTGCGACTAGGGCTTATCGTAATAAAGAAAATGATGAAATGGTTGTAGCAGCACTCATTCACGATATTGGAGATGAATTAGCCCCTATGAATCATTCAGAATATGCCGCGGCAATTCTTAAACCTTATGTTTCTGAAAAAACTCACTGGATAATTGAGAAACACGGCGAGTTCCAAATGTTTTATTATGCTCATCATTTAGGAGGAAATAGAAATAAAAGAGATAAATATAAAAAACACAAATATTACCAAGCAACTATTGATTTTTGTGAAAAATATGACCAAAATTCTTTCGATCCAAATTATAAATCTTTACCTTTGGAATTTTTTAGACCATTGGTAGAAAAAATTTTTTCCAGAAAACCTTATTCTGCACTTTAAATTTTTTAATAAAGTTTTATAGATTATTTATGATCTCCTCAAAAGAGCAAATTATTGAATTTTTTCAATCAGGGATAAAGACTACAGAAAACTTTAAAATAGGAATTGAACACGAAAAATTTTTATTTAATAAAAATAATTTTACAAGAATAGACTATTCTAAAATAAAGGAGATGTTTGCAGCTCTTTTAGAATTTGGATGGAACCCTATTTTTGAGGGTAAAAATATAATTGGTTTAAACAAAGGTGGGAAAAATATTACTCTAGAGCCAGGAAATCAAATTGAATTATCAGGTGATAAACTCAATCATTTACATGAGGCATGTGCGGAGTCACAAGATTATTTATTCGAACTTAAACTTGTCACTAAAAAGCTTAACATTGAAATTGTGAGTGCTGGATTTGATCCTATTTCAAAATTAAGTGAAATTCCAAATAATCCAAAGAGAAGATATAAACTAATGACAAAAGATATGCCCTTAGACGGAAAATTAAGTCTAGATATGATGTACAGAACCTGTGGAACTCAATTAAATATTGATTTTAATTCAGAAGAAGATTTTGAGAAAAAATTTAAGATTATAAATTCTTTGGTTCCCATCTCAATCGCATTATTTGCAAATTCATCAATTATTGAAAAAAAGAAAAGTAAGTATTCATCATATCGATCTAAGGTATGGCAAAATACTTCTCGTGGTGGTTTACCAAAAATTTTTTTTGAAAAATTGAATTTTGAAAAATATGCAGATTTTATAATGAATTTCCCAATTTTATTTATTCAAGAAAAAGAAAGTTATATTTCTGGAAAAAAATATATTTTTAAGGACTTTATGCAGGAGAAAATTGTCGAAATAGGGAATCGATTACCGACCGAAGATGATTTATCTATTCACTTAAGCACAATTTTTACAGAAAATAGATTGAAGAAATATATTGAACTTAGATCAATGGATACCTGTGGATGGGATTGTTTATGCTCAGGTCCTGCATTTTATGTTGGCATGCTATATGGAAATCTTGATGAAGTTTATGACTTAATAAATAGATGGGATACAGATAAAATAATTAACGCATATTTAGATGCTCCTCAGAAAGGATTTAATACCCAGTTGATGGGTAAAGATCTTCTTTATTGGGCCTCACTTTTATTAAAACTATCAAGAAAAGGATTAGATAAAAGAGATATTTTAAATAAAAATAAAAAAAACGAGGCTTTATTTTTAAATCATTTGCAAAATTTGATTGATAATAAAACAACAAATGCAGATCATATGATTGATAGATTTTCCAAAAACGAAGATTTAAGTGAATTATATGATAAATAAAATTATAGCTATCCAGGGTGACCCATTATCTACACTTAACCCAGAAACTGATACAAGTATTTTTTTAGCAAATGAAATCCAAAATAAAAAATATAAAATATTTTATTATATTCCTAAAAATTTATCAGTCATTAATTTTAAGATAATAGCAAAAGGCAATTTTATAAGTATCGATTATAAGAAAAAAAAATTTTATAAAATATTAAAAAATCAAAAATTAGATTTATCAAAATGCAAATTTATTCTAATAAGACAAAATCCTCCTTTTAATCTTGAATATATCTCAGCCACTTATATTTTAGAAAGCTTAGCGAAAAAAGTACAAATTATCAATAACCCTAGATCGATAAGAAATATTTCAGAAAAATTATTTTCAATTAGATATCGTAAGTTTATGCCAAGAACTATCTTTACACAAAATATAAAAGAAATTCAAAATTTTTTTATATTTCATAAAAAAATAATTATGAAACCAATTCACGGTTATAGCGGGAACGATATCAAATTATTGAAAACATTTAACATAAAATTTATTAAAAAATTTCTGAAAAAACATAATTTCGTAATGTGCCAAAAATTTTTACCTAAGATAAATCGAGGTGATAAAAGAGTTTTTATAATTAATGGTAAAATTTGTGGAGCAATTTCCAGAATTCCAAAAAAGGGTTCTTTTTTAAGTAATATGAGTAAAGGTGCAACAGCAACTACAGTTAAATTAACAAAATCAGAATTAAATGTATCTAAAGTAATTGCAAAAGATCTTAAAAAAGAACAAATTTTCTTTGCCGGAATTGATTTCATTGATCAAAAATTAAATGGAGATATTAATGTAACATCTCCAACTGGTATCAAAACTCTGTATGATTTGTCTAAAATAAATCTTGCTAAAAAGTTTTGGAAAGAGTTAAATTTATGAATAAATTAACAGATCAACAAAAAGGCTCATTACTTGCTTTTATAGCTGTTGTTTTTATTACGCCAGACTCATTATTCATCAGACTTTCAAATATTGATACTTGGGGATTGGTTTTTTATAGAGGTGTAATACCCTTTTTGACTGTTTTTTTTGGAATGCTTTTAATTTATAAATTAAAGTTTTTTCAAATTCTTTTTACAAGTGGTTATCATGGTATAATTTATATTGGTACTTTTAGTGTCACAAATATTACATTTGTAGTTTCAATACAAAATACTAATGTTGCAAACACACTTGTCATGATAGCAACTGCTCCGATGTTATCGGCAATTTTAGGTGCTATTTTTTTAAAAGAACCTCCAGATAAAAAAACTTGGATATCAATTATAATTACTTTTTTAGCCATAATTTATATTTTTTTTGACTCTTTAAAGTTAGGTAATTTTTATGGAGACATCCTAGGATTCATTACTGCATTAGGCTTAGCGGTAGGTGCTGTTACAATCCGTTCTGCTAAATCAAAAAATTTAGTTCCAGCAGCTGTTGTAGGTAAATTGTTTGTGGCATGTTTCGCATTATTTTTTATTGAAACTTTTGCTCTTATTGAAAATGATATTTTTATTGTTCCCTTAATGTGTATCATGTGTGTTGCTATTCCTTTTGTATTGGTAACAATAGCACCCAGATTTATTCCAGCAGCTGAGGTTAATCTGTTTTTTCTTTTAGAGACAATTATAGGTCCAATTTGGGTTTGGCTTATAATTAAAGAACAGCCAAGTATAGAAACTTTACAGGGAGGTATAATAATAATTTCTACTATTGCAATTCACTCATTTTTGAAGCTTAAAAAAAGTTAGACTTGTCACAATTAAGTCTTGATTTAATATTAGATGGCAGATAGTTACCCCGATTTATATGAACAAAGTATTAAAAAATTCTTGGGCTCTTTTCTTAGGCATGGGCTTTATAATGATGGCCTATGGATTTCAAGGTTCACTATTAGGGGTAAGAGCTGTTCAGGAGGAATTTAGTTTAACCGCCACAGGTTTTATGATGTCAGGATATTTTGTAGGATACTTTATTGGTGCTGCAACAATTCCAAATATCATTTCAAGAGTTGGCCACATAAGAGTTTTTGCTGCATTTGCATCCTTGGCTTCACTTGTAATCTTGGTACATTCAATAATCATCCATCCAATTATTTGGTTTTGTTTAAGATTATTGACTGGAGTAAGTATGGTTTGCATTTACACAGTAGCTGAAAGTTGGTTAAATGATAGATCAAGTAATAAAAATAGAGGAAGTGTATTATCAGTTTACATGGTAATACTTTACGGGGCGATGGGTATAGGTATGTTTTTACTTAATTTTAGCTCTCCTAAAAATTTCCAACCTTTTATTTTAATATCAGTGATTACCTCAGCAGCTCTAATTCCAATTTTACTTACTAAAAAAAAACCACCTACTTTTAAAAAAATAAAAGTAATGTCACTTAAAGAAATTTATGATGCTTCTCCATTAGGAGCTGTAAGTTCTTTTTTCTATGGAACAATTCAGTCTGCTTTATTCACTTTATTAGCAGTTTATGCAACGTCTATGAACTTTACTATTTTAGAAATTTCAATAGTAACATTTTTATTAGCAGTTTCTGGGGCTGTAGCCCAATTTCCAGTTGGAAAATTGTCAGATATTTATGATAGAAGAAAAGTAATTGTCTTTTCGACTTTTGGTGCAGCAATTTTTGCTTTATTCACAATTATTGTATCAAGACAAATGTATTTACCAGAGGGTCTTGCGACAACCAAAACATGGTTTTACATTTTTTTTATTCTATTTTCATTTTGCAGTTTACCCATGTTTTCTCTTATCTTAGCTCATACAAATGATTATATTAATAAAGAAAAATTTGTTGCTGCAGGAGCAGGTCTTCAATTTTTATTTGGACTAGGTGCAATGAGTGGTCCATTTTTATGTTCTATTTTTATGGATGTTGTTGGATCAAATGGTTTTTTTATATTCTTAATTTTTTTTCATTCATTAATAGGCTTTTTTGGCATTCACAGAATGAAAGTCAGAGAAACAGTTGACAATCCAGACTCTCAATTTGTAGCGATGCCTCAAACAATTACTCCAGCAGGAATAGAGCTCAATCCAACTACCGAGCCAATTGCAGAGCCTGAAAAAACACCTCAAGCAGAAGATTTAAAAATTTAAATCACTCTAAGGTTGTATTAATTTTTATTTTGTAAAATTTTTCTTAAAATTTTGTTGAAAATTTTTTTTTTCTCCAGTGAAATGTGTTTTTTACAAAATGACTGATAAAAAAAAAATAAAAAAAAAAATTACAAAAAAAAATAATGGTTTTGCCAAAATAGCAACATTAACAACCAAATCTATAAGTAGTGCTTTTTTAAATTATAAAAAAAATAAAGAATTAGAAAAAATTCGTGCAATTAAGATTCAGAAACTTGAAACAAAGAATCAAATATTGAAAGAGAGAAAAGAGCTAAAAAATTGGGAAGAAAGATTAATCAAAGAGAGCAATAAGATAAAGTTTAATGAAGAAGAGCTCAAAATTAGGGAAAAAGAAATTAAATCCAAAGAGGAAAAACAAAAAATTGAGTCTGAAAGATTAATCAAAAAAGATGAGCACTTAATTATAGTTGCTAAAGAATTAAGAACAAAGGAATCTCAATTAAAAAATAAAGAAGAGGAACAGGGTAGAAAAGATATTGATTTGAAAGTTAGAGAAGAGGAGCAAAAACAAAAAGAACTTAAAGAACAACGGAGAAAAAATAAAGAACTTAAAGCCTTAAAAGAGGAAGAAGAGAGAAAAAAACAAATTGAATATGTAAAAATTAAAGAATGGGAAGAAAAATTCGACAGAGAGCAAAAAGAAAGAGAGCTGGCTGAAAATCGTAGGGAATTAAAACTAAAACAAAGAGAAATTGAAAAAAATAAGGAAATAGAACCTGTTGTTGATGATACTTCTAATCTTACACTCGGATTAGAAAATTTTAATGTTGATAAAAATACAAAAAACTAAATTAAATTTCTAATTTTTTAATTGTTCTATACTTTTTGACATCTTATTTAAAACTTGTTTTTTTGATAACTGATCTGTCCTTATTAAAATTGCGTCTTTAACTTTAACTAGTGGACTATTTTTTCTTTTTTTATCTAAATTTGTTCTTTGTTTAAGAGATTTTTTAACCTCCTTGAATGGAATTATTTTCTTTAAATCTATCCACCTTCTATAAGCTGCAATATCAAGTTTACACTTAAAATAAAAAGCGACGTCATACTTAGGTTTATGAGCTAAAATTTTACTAGCAATATCTCTTCCTTCAACACAAATTCTATTATTTGATTTAATAATTTTCTTTTGAACTTTATTAACTATGTCTCTAACTTTTTGATTCTTAGCTAAAATTCCAACATGTCTAGATATTTCCTCTGAATGAAGTTTTTGTTGAGAAATTTTTTTATAGGAAATTTTTTTTATTTTTTTTTTTAAAAAAGGAATTATTTTTTTTGGTTTATTCGATAGTATTAATTTACTACAATATCTATATATCAGTCCTGAATTAATAAGCAAAAGTTTATATTTTTTTGAAATTAATTTTGCTGAAGTGCTCTTTCCACTTCCTGACTCTCCATCACAAGCAACAATTAATTTTTTAAAATTAGACATACAGCTTAATAAACCATTTTTATTAAAATAAAAAAATTAGAAAATGTTAATTGATTATACAAATTTATTTTTAAATTTAAGATTAAAGATATCGTTATTTTTGAATAATTTTTTATTAACAAAAGATTTTAATATATTAACAAACTCTTCTTTGTCCATTTTAAAATATTTGAGATAATAGCTCAAATACTCTTTAGGAAAAATATGGTCATATTTTTTAACAATTTTTAAACCTTTTTTTCTATCCATATAACCTAACCTTATTGCAATACTAGTATCAGTTGTTGCCCTACTAAAGCCGAATTTTAGATATGCTAAAAACATATGTAAAGCATATAATCTTTGATCTGTATGAGAATGTTTATTAATTGCATTAGTGTCTCTTTTTTTAGAATATCTTAATCCACATTTTTCTCTCGCAATCTTAAAATGTTTTCTTTCATCCCAAAATTCAAAACTTGACCAAAATAATTTATATATAGAGTTTGCTTTTTTTAATTCTTTTTTTGTAAAATATATATTTTTAAATTTTTTCAACTGCTTTTTTGTATAATAGTTTTCTATTTCTTGACCCTCTAACAAAAATTTTTTATTTTCTGAAAGTTTAACAAATTTTTTTAGAAAATTTTTATTAGAACCACCATAAGAACTCTCTGCCTCTTCGCCACCAAATACATATTTAATATTATGTTTTAAAGCTACTTTAATTGGGTAGATAACTATGGCCTGTAACCAAGCCTGTTGGGGCAATCCAGCTCTTTTAAAACACTTTATATCATAGTCTCTAAAGTAATTATTAGTTTTTAAAATATCTAATTTAAATCCAGACTTTTTAAAATTGATTAAATTTTGTCTCCCTTGTTTTGTAAAAAGAGATGGTTCACAAAACACGCAGAGAGGTCTTAAATTAAGCGTATTTTTAACATGCCAGGCTACATATGAGCTATCTTTTCCACCTCCAGTGGGAACAATACAATTATATTTCTTTCCTACAGTTTCTTTATTGATTTTTTTTGCAATTTTCTTTAATTCTTGGAATCTTTTTTTCCAATCAAAATTAATTAAGATTTTATGATTTTGACAGGCATTACATATTTTTTTTTTATTAAATGTTACTCTTGGCCTTGTGGAAGGTGTTAAACACTTTTTACATCTAAAAATTTTATATTTTTTCATTTATAAATTAAATATCTTAAGTCCCCGTATCCGAAAATATTTTTTAATTTTTTATTTTTAAATACTTGCTCGCTCAAATCGGTTTGATAACCTCTTTGACAAAATTTAAAATTTTTATATCCTGAATTTCTTATTTTCTTTTCAAATTCTGATTTTTTAAAAACGTAATTGTCAGCCTTATTTAATAGTTCACATATAAAATTTATTTTTCCACTATCCCATTTGTGAAAAACCAAAGCTTTTTTTAAATTAAGAAGATCTTTTTTATTTAATTTTCTTGCAACTTTGTATTGTAAATTTTTTAATTTACTGGTTCCGTAAACATTAATCCAGCAGAAACCATCTTCAACTAAAACTCTATGAATTTCTTTTAGATAACGTTTTGTATCTTTTAAATGACTTAAAATTCCATTTGAAAAAACGAATTTAAACGAATTTTTTTTAAATGGTAAGGTATTTCTCTTAATTCTTTTATATTTGATGCTTTTTGGTAAAAATTTTGGTCTTGCACAAATATCGGTAGCTTCAATTTGAGTCATTTTTGCAAATGATTTAGCAGCCTCAAAATAATTTACAGTTCCAAAAATTAAAATCTTATCTTTTTTATTAAATTTTAATTTAATTTTGTTTTTTTTAAATCTTTCGATACATCTTTTTTTTGACTCTAAAAAATTATTTTTTTTATATTTCTCATATTTCATTGTTACGTTAGAGGACTGCATTGTCATTTTTTTAACCTTTTTTTTGGCTTTTTATAAATTCAATTTTTGTGTGATATATATTAATATAATCAAACTTGATATATAAAAAATTATTTGTCATGAATATTTATGAATAAAGAAAACGCAAGTAAACTCTGGAAAATGATACAGGAAGCTGGCGATTATCTAGTTGGACAATTGCCAGACCATCCTTACCACCCCAAGGGTAGAAATCCTTATGCACATGTTGCAATTTGTGTAAAAAGTAAATTCAATGCAAGCTATAAAGATATACCAGATGAACAGTACAATGAAGTTATACGTTACATCAAATATTTAAAACAAAATCCGAGTTAAAATTAATTTATGAATATTTTAACAGAACAACAAGTTAAGCAATACTTTCAAGATGGTTATATTGCACCTATTGATATTCTTAATGAAGAGCAAGCGTTATCTGTAAGGAAAGAAATTGAAACAATTGAAAAAGAGATACCTAAAGAAATAGAAAAATCAGGCAGATATAATGTTCATCTAATTTCACCAAAGTTGGATAAGATAGTTCATAATTCTAAAATTTTAGATGCTGTTGAAAAAATTATTGGTAGAAATATTTTAGTATGCAGCACCACTCTTTTTATTAAAAATCCAAAACAATTTGGTTTTGTAAGCTATCACCAAGATGCAAAATATATTGGTCTTGAGCCACATAATTGGGTTAGTGCATGGGTTGCAATCACAGATTCTTTTGAAGAAAATGGGTGTATGAAAATGTGGCCTGGTTCACATATTGATATTAAAGCACATGATCAAATGTTTAATAAAGGAAACTTATTAACAAGAGGACAGACAGTAAGAGATGTTCCTGAAAATTTAGTAAAAAACGTTGAATTGAAGGCTGGACAAGCATCCTTACATCATCCAAGAATAGTTCATGGGTCAGGAATTAATAAGAGTAACGATCGGAGAATTGGTTTTGTCATTCAAAGCTACATAGGAACTAATGTAAAACAAACTTTAGGAAAAAATGGAGTTCAATTGGCAAGAGGTGTAGATAAATATCATAATCATGAATTAATTAGTCGACCTAAATCATTAATGGATAAAAATGATTTAATTTTAAGAAAAAAAGAAAATCTTGCTCTTCAAAAAATTTTTTACTCAGGTTCAGAAAAAAGAAGTGAATATTAATTATTGTTTAGGAAAGTAATCCTTTAAAGTTCCTTCTCTATAAACATCAGCAGTACAACAATGTAGCCCTCCCCCAAATGCATAGGCGTCTCTTAAGTCAACAGGAATTACTTCCATTCCAAG
Source organism: uncultured Pelagibacteraceae bacterium (assembly GCA_902629585.1). Taxonomy (GTDB): domain Bacteria; phylum Pseudomonadota; class Alphaproteobacteria; order Pelagibacterales; family Pelagibacteraceae; genus Pelagibacter. The sequence continues at coordinate 69,371 of CACORI010000002.1, forward strand.
TTTGTCTAATTGATCGGCTTGATAAATCTCACTTTTTTCAACACAAACTGTCTTTGGATCAAGAACTAATACATTCATAGATAACCAAACTGATGAATAACATAAAGCAGGAGGTTCGTTGTGAGCGGGTTGAGCGCTATCAATTATTTTCCAGCCATTTCTTTCAAATAATTTTCGTTGTTCATTTGGAAGTTTTCTTTGTGGATTATTAATAATTAATCCCTCTTTTATAGGTGTAAAAGTTGCATCAATATGGATAGGATAAGGATCTCCTGGAAAATTAACAGTATGAACCCTATGGTCTTTAAAATGTCTTTGAAGCCAATCTATACCTTTTAAATTTGTTGTAAATCCATGTTGAACAACTAAATCTTTTCCAAATCGTAAAACATCTGCTGCATCAAATAATGGCTCTTCCTCTGTTGTTACAAAGAATTTTTTTTCAGTCCACTCTAACCTTTTTGTAACTCCAATTTTATCTGATAAATAATCTCTTCTATAATCTTTATCTGTCAATCGTGGTTTTGGTGCAGATTCGTGCCTCATATTTTGATCTAAGTTATAATATTTTTGAAGCAAGGGTCTATAACATAAATATTCAAACCACCTACAACGATAGCTCATTGTTGCCTCCAAAATTTCATTACCAACTGTTAATAAAACATCTCTTGGGGGCATACAGCCGAACATGGTTTCAGCTTTCCAATCTGGGGTAGATGTTTTTTGATTAAAATTTATCGGAATTGGTCGATCGACTTTTATTCCTTTTTTTTCTAACAAATTAGAGAAATCATCTAATAATTGATTTGCTTTATCAATAGTATCCTTTGTTCTTGGACCAAATTTACCTCTCATATCACTGTCCTCAGGAACTTTTGCATCTAATGCAGGTTCAGGTGCTGGAATACAAGTGCCATCAGCTTTTCCAACAATTACGTGTTTAAGAGGATCCCACTCATTCCAGCTATTAACTATTTTTTTTACTTCATTCATATAAAACTTATTACTTAATAATATTATATTCAGGACCAAGAGGAAATTTCGTTATATTCTCAACTACATCTTTTCCAATAACTAAAATATCGTGTTCTCTATACCCTCCTGCACCCCGGTTTCCCTCAGGAATCATTATCATAGGTTCCATTGAAATAACCATATTTTCCTCTAAGACTGTATCGATATCTTCTCTTAGTTCTAATCCCGCTTCTCTTCCATAGAAATGGGATAATATTCCAAATGAGTGTCCATATCCAAAAGTTCGATATTGAAGATACCCAAGTTCTTCAAATAATCCGTTTAACTCACGACAAATATCAGAGCACTTTACCCCAGGTTTAATTAATTCTAAACCTTTTTTGTGAACTTTGATGTTTGCTTCCCAAGTTTTTAATGAGTCATCATCTATATGATCAAAGAACAAAGTTCTTTCAAGAGCCGTATAATATCCCGATATCATAGGAAAGACATTTAAAGACAAAATATCTCCCTTCATAATTTTTCTATTTGTTTTTGGATTATGTGCACCATCAGTGTTAATTCCAGATTGAAACCAAACCCAAGTATCCATAAATTCTGACTCTGGATAAGTTTTTGCAATTTCGCGTTCCATCTTGTCACGTGCAGGAATTGAAATTTCTAATTCGGTATTTCCGTCTTTAATATTTTTAACAATCTCTTCGCCTCCTAAATCAGCAATTCTTGCTCCATTTTTAATAATTTCTATCTCTTCATTTGATTTAATCATGCGAAGCTTCATTATATCTTTTGCAATATCAAAAAATTTAGAAAAAGGAAAAGCAGTTCCAATCTTTTGGCGAATTTCTAATGTAATATGATCATATTCTAAGCCTAAATTTTTATGTTTTTCATTTTTTTTACATATTGAAGTTATGGCTTTTAAAAAATTATCCCTTTTCCAGTCTGTATAAATTAAATTTTCACAATGAGACCTTCGCCAAGGTTGGCTTGCATCAATATTTGCTGAAATTGTAACAATTCTATTTTTTGTAACTACACAAGAATATGGTCTTCCAAACGAACAATAAATAAAACCAGTATAATACGCAATATTATGCATTGAAGTCAAAATAATCATATCAAGATTATTTTTGTCCATTAATTCCCTTAATTTAATTATTCTGTTATCATATTCTTTATCTGTAAAAGGAAGTTTAACTTTATTTCCATTGTTTAAAGTAAAAAAATCTGGTCTTTCCATCCTTATTTCTCCTAAAGAATTAATTTAAACCAATATATCTTTTGTTCCATCTCATAACCATACTGTAATAAAACAATGAGATAAATAAGAAGAAACCACCGATTATAGTGTTAGTGTCAGGAACTTCATTGATACCAAATAATGGTAACCAAACCCAAAAAATTCCTCCAATGACCTCTGTTAAAGATAACAAGGTTAATTCAGCAGCTGGGATTGCCTTTGAGCCTATTGAATAGAGTATTAAACCTAAACAAACCAAAGTCCCATGAAGAGAAAATAGTGCTCCGTTATAACTTGTAGAAAAAAAAGGTTTATTGCCTATTAAAATCATGATTGCAGCAAAAATAAAACAAAATAAACCTGCAACAGCAACAGTAGTAAATTTTGGTGTTTCTTTTCTCCATCTTAAAGAAACTGAAAAAGCAGAAAAACCAATTGATGAAGTCATTCCAAAAATAAAACCTACTAAAGAATTCGTCTCATTGTTTCCTAGTGCCATAATAATTATCCCGACAGTTGCAATGAAAATTGAAATCCAAACATTTATGGAGATACTTTCTTTTAAAAATAAAAAAGCTAGTAATGCAGTAAAAAATGGCATTGCAGCCAAACAAAGTAATGTAATAGCGGCAGACGTATTAGTAATTGAGTATATAAATGAAATCATTGCTATTCCAAGCCCACAGCCGCCAATTATTCCTGATTTTCCGACTTTTAAGTAGTTTTTCCAAAAATTTTTTCCTTCCTCAAAATATAAGTATAAATTTAAAAGTATAAATATTGTTAATCCTCTTCCAAAAATATATTGCCATGGAACTAAATGTGGTTCATCCATGTAACGAACAACTAACGGACCAAAAGACCAAATTATCCCAGCAAATAAAACAATTGGCACAGCTATTTTTGGATTTTTTAATAATAACATTTGTGAAGATTAATTCTAAAAATTTATAACTACAACAAAAATGAGATATATTTAAACTAAAGTTTTATTAGACTGATTCGGTAAAAAACAATCAATAATTTGACCTTTTTTAAATCTGCTTATGCCACTTGGAAGCACTGCCCAAACATTAGACTCAGCAAAAGGATTTATTCTATAGGACTCCTGACCTGGTAATAACTTTATTAGAATCTTGCCATTTTTAGTTGTGTTAAATTTACTTTTTATAAATCGCGTAAATTCTATTTTTTTTGTAAATGAATTTTTTAAAATTGCTTTGAACGGTCTTTCCGGTCTAACTTCTAAAATATTTTCTATAAAAGGGTATACTAAAAATCTAAAGCATGCAGCTGTTGATAGAGGATTACCAGGTAAACCAAAAATTACTTTTTTTCCTAATTTTGCAAACAAAACTGGTTTTCCTGGTCTAATTCTAACACTTTTAAAATAATAAGAGGATGTGAATTTCTTTACAATGCTTGGGATAAAGTCAAACTTTCCTGCTGAAACTGCTCCAGTTGTTAATATAATATTTATTCTAGATTTCATAATTTTTTTTATTTTTTTTTCAAATACATTTTTATGATTATCTCTTAATATCCCACCATCTCTAAAATTAAACAAAAAATTTTTTTTTACTGATTTAATATAATGCATATTAGAATTTCTTACTTCCCAATCATTAACCTTATCTGAATTTGAAATTTCGTTACCAGTTGAAAAAAATAAAATATTTATCATTTTTTTAACTTTTATCTTTTTAATTCCTAAAGTTTCTAAAGCCATTATATGATTTGGTTGAATTATTGTTCCCTTTCTTATTATAATTTGACCCTTTTTGTAATCTGACCCTTTAAATCTAATATGATTATTTTTTTTTACTCTTTGACTGATCTTTATAAATTTTGGATATTTGTTATTTGGATAAAAAGTAGTTTTCTCAATTGGAATAATTGTGTCTAAAGATTTAGGTAATAATCCTCCAGTCATAATTTCTACAGCTTCATATTTTTTTGTTTTTTTTTTGAATGGTTTTGAACCGGCAGCTATTGAACCTATGATTTTAAAAAAAATTGAGTTTTTTTTACTTGCATTCTTTGTATCATTTGAATTAATTACAAATCCATCAAATGCAGCATTATCTGCTAATGGGTGGTAAGATGGTGATACAATATTTTTTGCGATAACTCTATTTAACGAATTCTTAACTAAAATTTCTTCATTTAAAATTTTTATTTTCGATTTTTTAAGAATATTTCTGGCTTTTTGATAACTTATCATTTTTGAGCTTGTTTAAAGCTAAAGATAATATTCTGTACTTATATTAATGAAAGGATTATTTTTTTGATTTAATAACACTTAAATTTTATAAGTAATATGTGTATTTTTGAGCTTCTTAATGATTATTTATAATTTTTAATGATAATAATTCAGTCAAAAAAATTATTATGATATTTTACTTATATAAAAATAATCAATAAATCAATGAATCTAAAAATACTAAAAATTGCTTCTTACACAAATGATAACCGAGTATTAGAGAACCCTTCTCATAGTTTAAAAAACAAGAATCCAATTTGTGGCGACGAAATAGAAATAAGAGTTATAATTAAAAATGATATTGTTAAAGATATAGCCTATCAATGTAAATCTTGTGTTTATTGTCAAGCATCAGTAAGTTTATTATCAAGAAAAATTAAAAATCAAAAAATTGATAAAATTAAAAAATTCATATTACTTTCCGAAAATATATTTGAAAGTACAAAGACCTCATTAGAAAATCATTGGAAAGATTTTAAAGAATTATTCGATAAGAAAAATGTCTCAAGAAAAGAATGTATATTATTACCTTTTAAAACTTTAAAAAAAATAGTATCAAGTTAAAAAATGGTTAATATTAAACAATCAATTCTTGCTGGTCTTTTTTCAATTGTTACAATAGGTGTATTAACACTGTTAACTTATAAAACTGATTACGGAATATTCCTGTTAGCATCTTTTGGGTCATCAATGGTTTTGCTTTATGGGTATCCTGCGAGTCCATTTGCACAACCTAAAAATGTTTTTTTTGGCCATTTGACAACTTCTGTTGTTGGTCTTTTTTTTTTAAATTTTATTCCTTTGCCTATTTATGTTAATATACCTTTAGCTGTAGGATTTGGAGTTGGTTTAATGATTTTGTTAAATGTTACACACCCTCCAGCAGGAGGAAATCCCATTATAGTCATTATTGGAAGTGTATCTTTTGACTATTTATTCAGCCCAGTTATAACAGGTTCGACTATAATAATTATTTTTGCAATTATAATCAATCGACTAATTTTAAGGAAATCTTACCCAATTCAATAATAATTCATTTGCTTGGTACTTAAAAATAATGTTAGATGCCATGAAAAATAAATTTAAAATATTACAGGAGTTTTAATGAAAATATTATGTGTATTGTATGATGATCCTAAAGGTGGGATGCCAAAATCATATCCCCTAGGAGATCTTCCTAAGTTAGAAAAATACCCTGATGGAATGACACTTCCTTCACCTAAAGGTAGAGATTTTACCCCAGGAGAGTTATTGGGCTGTGTATCTGGAGAATTAGGATTAAGAAAATTTTTAGAAAGTAATGGTCACGAGTTCATTGTTACTAATAGTAAAGATGGCGACGGATGTGAGGCTGATAAACATATTGTTGATGCTGACATAGTAATTTCACAACCTTTCTTTCCATATTATCTAACTAAGGAACGAATAGCTAAAGCTAAAAACTTAAAAATGGCTATCACAGCTGGTATTGGATCTGATCATGTTGATTTACAAGCTGCCATGGATAATAAAATTGATGTTGTAGAAGTAACATTTTGTAATTCACGATCGGTAGCCGAGCATATTGTAATGATGATTGTATCTATGGTAAGAGATTATCATAATCAACATAGAATCGTAAATGAAGGTGGATGGAATATTGCTGATGCAGTGCAAAGATCATATGATGTTGAAGGTATGCATATTGGTACGGTAGCTGCAGGACGTATTGGTCTAGACGCACTTAGAAAAATGAAGCCATTTGATGTTCATTTGCATTACTTTGATAGACATAAATTACCTGATGCTGTCGAGAAAGAGCTTAATCTTACGTTTCATGATTCTGTTGAGTCTATGGTCAAGGTTTGTGATGTAGTTACTATTAATTGCCCTCTTCATCCAGAAACTGAAAATTTATTTGATGATGCAATGATAAGTAAAATGAAAAAAGGTGCATATATAGTAAATACTGCTAGAGGAAAGATTTGTAATCGTGAAGCTATTGCAAAAGCTCTAAAAAGCGGTCAATTAAGTGGTTATGCTGGAGATGTATGGTTTCCGCAACCTGCACCAAATGATCATATATGGAGAAGTATGCCTCACCATGGTATGACACCACACACATCTGGAACTTCTCTGTCTGCACAAGCGAGATATGCTGATGGTGTGAGAGAAATACTAGAATGTTTCTTTGAAGGTAAAGAAATAAGAAATCAATATTTAATTGTTCAAAATGGACAATTAGCTGGTATGGGTGCTCACTCTTACAGTAAAGGATCAGCCACAAGCGGTTCTGAAGAAGCTGCTAAATATAAGAAAAAATAAATTTAAAATTCAAAAAAAAGCGGTTTATATTAATATAAATCGCTTTTTTTTATGAATAAAATTAACTGGAATTTTAGCAACACCTATTTTAACTTATCAGAGTCTTTCAGGGAGAATATTAAACCTGTTCCAGTAAAAAAACCAGAACTTGTTTTATTTAATAGTAAATTAGCATCTTCTCTAAATTTAGATTTTTCAAAAATAAGTAATAAAGAATTATCAAATATTTTTTCAGGAAATCTTTTACCTGAGGGAAGTAATTCAATTGCTCAAGCTTATGCGGGCCATCAGTTTGGACATTTTACAATGCTTGGAGATGGTAGAGCTGTCTTAATTGGAGAACATGTTTCAAAGTCTAACAAAAGATATGATATTCAATTCAAAGGTTCAGGCAAAACAGCTTTTTCTAGGAATGGTGATGGTCGTGCTGCTTTAGGCCCAATGTTAAGGGAATATATTATTAGTGAAGCAATGAACTCTTTAAAAATTCCCACAACACGAAGTTTAGCTGTTGTAAAAACAGGTGAAGACGTTATCAGAGAAAATATCTTACAAGGAGCTGTATTAACTAGAGTTGCATCGAGTCATATTAGGGTTGGAACATTCCAATATATTTCAGCGAGAAAAAATATTAATGAGCTTAAAACATTATTTGACTATACAGTTGACAGGCATTTTCCTAAGATCAAAGATTCAAAAAATCCAGCTATAGAATTATTAAATAGTTTAATAGAGAAACAATGTGACTTAGTTATAAATTGGATGCGTGTTGGTTTTATTCATGGAGTTATGAATACCGACAATATGACTATATCTGGAGAAACAATTGATTACGGTCCATGTGCCTTCATGGATACATACGATCCAAAAACTGTCTTTAGTTCAATCGATCAAATGGGACGTTACGCATACTGTAATCAACCAATTATTACTAAATGGAATTTAGCTAGATTTGCAGAATGTTTAATTCCCCTTATTGATAATGATCAAAATAAAGCCATTCAAATAGCAACAGAAAAAATTGATTCTTTTGAAAAAAAATATGAGGAAAAATGGATTAGTATGATGAAAGAAAAATTAGGTTTATTTGGCTTTGAAAATCAAGATAAATTTTTAATTTTAGATTTACTAACATGGATGCATGAAAAAAAAGGTGATTATACAAATACTTTTTGTCATTTAATGAAACTAGAACCGGAAAAAGATAAAATTTTTAAAGACAAAAATTTTTTAAATTGGAAAACTCGATGGAAAAAAAGATTACTTAAAAATAATAATTCTTTTGAAAATAGCCTAAAATTGATGAGGGATAATAATCCACTGGTAATTCCAAGAAATCATAAAGTTGAAGAGGTTTTAGAAGCCGCAGAACAAAATGATTTAAGACCAATTAACAAAATACTAGAAATATTAGATAAACCATATTCAAAACACAAAGATATTATAAATTATCAGACTCCGTCAATGACTAAAGAAAAATATAGAACTTTTTGTGGAACCTAATTAAAGAACATAAGGTTCTGGTCTAGCTTTTTTTCCTAATACTCTTTCAACAGCCATATTTGAAATATCTATTGACTGATAAGCCCCAGTCGTAATTAATTCTGTTAAAGCTCTTCCAATTCCTGGTGCCTGCATTAAACCTCTGCCAGTAAATCCAGTTGCTAAATACACATTTTCAAATTTAGGATGTTTTCCTACAACAGCATTATTATCAAGTCTATTACAATCATAATAACCAGCCCATCCACCCGTTAACTTTAGTTCCTCCATTGCAGGAATTCTTTTTGCTAATGCTGGCCATACAAGTTCCTCAAAATCATTCCATGCGGGTTCTAAGTCATCTGCATCAAAAATAGATTTTGGAGAGCCTGCTAAATATTCTTTTCCTTCAGGTCTCCAATAAACACCTGTTGTTAAATCTCCTGTTAAGGGCATTTCAGGGATATGTGATGGACACTTAACTCTGAAGACAGTATGTTTTTGTGGCTCAACAGGTATATCCTCTAAAAGTTCTTTAGTCCAACAACCTGCGGCTGATATGATTGTTTTTGCATTTATTTCAGTCAGGGATTTAACTTCACCTTTAATAAATTCTGCTCCAAGTTCAATGGCTTTACTTTTTAATGCACCGTGAAACATAAATGGATCTATCCATCCTTCACTTTGATTATCAGTGAATGTTGCTGTCTCAATTCCATCACTGTTTATGTATGGAAAATACTTTGTTAACTCAGATCCTTTAATATTTTTTGTACCAGCCTCACATATTTTATGATTTTCTAAGGCTTTATATTGTTCTTCGGCATGTTCAGGTCCAAACATTAAAAGATATCCGTTAGTAACCATGCTAGCTGTAGGATTTGGATTTTTTTCAGTTTTTAATAATTGTGGAATTTGAAAAATAAATTCTCTAGCAAATTTTCCTAAGAGAATGTTTTCGGTTTGAAAAAATTGTCTTCTAAAGCCACCTAATGATAGTGGAAATGAGGCATTTTTATAAGTTGGGTCTCTTTCAATAACTTTAACCCTTCTGCCCTCTTTTGATAAAAAGTAAGCAGTTGCTGTACCAATTATTCCGCCACCAACTATTACAACATCATCCATTTTAATTTAATATGAGTATGTTTAAATTGAGAAATAGTGCAAAGCAGCACCAAAGTAAATAGGGAATCATTAGATAACAGCTCGCTAAATTGACACGCTTAAACCTTTTCACAAGGATGATAATTAAAATTATTAGTATTATTAATGTTATCAATGCCAAAAATATTTGGTGAAAACCAAAAAAAATAACACTCCAAGTTGTGTTAAATATTATATGAATAAAATAAATATAAACAGTTTTAATATCTCGTGTCTTACTATGCCAAAATAACCATATAGCTATTGTCATTAGTAGGTACAAAGTTGTCCATACTGGAGCAAATATCCAATCTGGGGGATTAAAATTTGATTTAACTAATTGTGAATACCAGGGCTCTTTAAAACTAATTGTCACAAAACCTCCTATAAATGAGGCAGAATAAGTAATTAAAAAAAAGAGAATAAATGATACAAATTTATTTTTAAACATAATGGTATTATACATCACTATAAAATGAATAAAAAAACAATTTGGATAACAGGTGGTAGCACTGGGATTGGAAAGGCTTTGGCAATCAAATTTGCGAATGAGGGGTGGAATGTTGCTATTTCTGCCAGGAGGGAAAGTCTTTTAAATGAAATCTCAAATAATTATGAAAATATACAGGCATTTCCACTGGATGTAACTGATAAAATAAAATGTAAAGAAGTATTTGAGGAAATAAAAAATAAATTTCAAGATATTGATATATGTTTTTTTTCCACAGGAACGTGGAATCCAAAAAAAGAAAAAGATATTGATGTAGATCAAATTGAAAATGTTTTTAAAGTAAATTTTTTTGGAACTCTAAATAGTATTAAGGCTGTAGAGCAATATTTTAAAATTAAAAAAAAGGGAACTATTACTATCGTTTCATCAATAGCTGGGTATAGAGGCCTGCCTAATTCTACAGGATATGGACCTTCAAAATCTGCACTTAATAATCTAGCTGAAAGTTTATATTTTGATTTTAAAAGATCAAATGTGAGGGTTTGTTTAGTTTCACCTGGTTTTATAAAAACCCCTATGACTGACAAAAATGATTTTAAAATGCCATTTTTAAAAACAACGGAGTATGCAGCTGAAAAAATTTATGATGGATTGATAAATAAAAAAGTATTTGAAATTCACTTTCCAAAATCTTTAACTTTAACACTTAAAATTTTAAGTTTTTTACCTAGTAAAATATATTTTAGTTTAGTTGGAAAAATGACAAAATATCAGAAAAAAAACTAATCTTTTACAAAAACGACAGTTAGTTCGGCTACCTTAAAACCAAATTTTGTCATTGTTGCTCTGTTAATCGCTACACGATCATCTTGTTTAAAAATCCAATCATCAAAAGTAATTTTCATTTCTTTTCCTTTTACAGGTACTAACAAAACATATTCGAATTTAAAAGCAGGTCCATACGAAAATCCTTTCGCTTTTCCTACTACATCACCTGCTGAACCTTCATAATTATTTTCATCAATTTTAATTATTTGCCACTGTCTTGTTTGAATTTCTCCATCATCCCAATTAAATTTTTCATCTAGTATCAATTCTTTACCATTCCACTTACCATTTAGGTCAGCAGAAAATTGTCTTATAACTTTGCCAGATCTATTTTGTAGAACACCCCAAGCTTTAACATTGCCTGATAAATACTCTTCAATTATTAATCTAGGTTCTTTATTTTTAAAATCTTCTGGCTTCATTACATTATTTTTTGAACAACTTGTAATTAAGATTATGGAAATTATCAATAAAATAGATTTCATAAATTGTTTATCACACATTTTTTTTCTATTTATTTTGTATTGAAAATTGAATTAGATCTATATTTTTTGACCTAAATCCTGCCTCACAATAAGATAAGTAAAACTCCCACATTCTTTTAAATGTTGAATCAAACCCTTGTTTTTTTATTAATTCCCATTTTTTATTAAATTCATTTTTCCATATAGCCAAGGTATTTGAATAATGATCTGCATAAGACTCATAAGATTTAATTGTTAAACCATTGTTTGAAACATATCTATTTATACTGCCTTTGTTAGGAAGAAACCCGCCAGGGAAAATATATTTTTGGATAAAGTCTTGCTTATTTTTATATCTATCAAAAAGATTATCATCAATTGTAATCGCTTGAATAGCAGCACTGCCATTATTAGATAAATTATTCTTTATTGCTTTAAAGTAACTTTCTAAATAATCTTGACCGACTGCTTCTATCATTTCAATAGATGCTATAGAATTATACTTATCTTTTAAATCTCTATAATCTTTAATTTCAATATTTACTTTTTCATTTAATCCACATCTCTGAATTCTTTCTTTGGCAAACTCAAATTGTTTTTTTGAAATTGTTATACAATCTAATTTCACATCATATTTTTTTCCGAGATATTCAGCAAAACCACCCCAACCACAGCCAATTTCTAAAACTTTATCACCAACACTAGGTTTGATTAAATCAATCATTTTTTGATATTTATTATTTTGGGCATCTGATAAATCTTTACTTTTTTCGTCAAAGATTGCACTTGAGTAAGTTAAGGTTTTATCGAGCCAAAGTGAAAAAAATTCATTTCCTAAATCATAATGTTTTGAAATATTATCCTTGCTTCTACTTTTTGTATTTTTTATAAAAATATTTTTTACATAATTGATAAATGAAAAATCTAATAGTCCCGAAAATTTATGTACTTGCTTAATATTTCTTGCTGTAACTTCGATTAAGTTCGATAAATTGTCTGTTTCAAAATCTTTCTTCATATAAGATTCTGCAAATCCTACACTTCCCCCTTTAATGAGATTAAACATAAAGTTTGGGTTTTTGATTTTTATATTAGCTTTAAGTTTTTCTTTTGAGTTTCCAAATTTATAATACTTACCATCGTGATTAATAATTTCTAAATAACCAAATTGAATATTCTTTAAAAATTTAAAAACAATTTTGTCTGATAAAGTGTTTAAGGTCATTAGCTTTCAAAAGTAATATTATTTTTTATCTTTAATTTTTTTTTGATAAACTTAATTCCTTTTGTCCATAATTTAAACGCTTCAAAATGTATCGCAGATATTATTTTGAAAGTCATAAGAGGGTGTTTCAAATAGGATTTAAAGAGTTCTTTGCTGTTGAAATCAACTCTTTTTCCATCCTGGGATGCATATAATATTTTTTCATTTTCTTGATATTGATTAATTATAACCGATATCTTTTCTCCTGGTTTTAAAATTTTAAAAAAATAGTTACAATCCATTTCTATAAATGGTGAAACGTGAAACTTTTTTGAACAATTATGTTGAAAATGTTTAACATCATCTTCAACCTTGAAAATATAAGTATGTTGCTCGCCAAAAGTGTTTTTTACCTCATATAAAATAGATATTAATCTTTCTTCTGAGTCATAAATAAAAAAAACACTTAAGGGATTAAATACATACCCAAAAATTCTTGGATAGCATAAAAGCTTTATTTTGATATCTTTAGAATAGATATTATAATCATCTAAGTTTTTTTTAACCCATTCATTTAAAGGTTTTCCATCTCTACTGCCATGATCTTTTTCAAAAAAACTTACTAAATTAAATTTATTAAATGAAAAAAATTTTATTTGTCTATCAAGCTTATCTAATTCGGATAAATCTATTAATAATGAAAATACACTATATTCAAAAAAGTGAGTTTTTGGTTTAAATCTTTTATGTATAACAGTTCCGTTGTATATTGAGCTAGTCATTTAAGTATTTGAGCATTTCAATAGAAGATTTTATTCCATCCTCATGAAATCCGTAACCAAAATAACTCCCACAAAACAATAAATTATCTTTATTTTGGATGTTTTTTAAATTTTTTTGATTATCTAAAGCTTTTTGATCATAATATGGATGTGTAAATTTTATTTTTCCAAAAATTTTTTCATCTGGAATATTTTTATAGGGATTTAAAGTTAAAAAAATATTTTTTTCACATTTTAGATTTTGTAAAAGATTTAACCAATAAGAAAGAGAGCTTTTATTTAAATTATTTGGGTCTACAAATGAATTCCATGCTGACCATGTTTTTTTATTTTTTGGCATCATGTTTTCATCAGAATGTAAAATTGCATAATTTTCTCTATAACTAAAATTTGATAATATCTCTTTTTCTTGATTAGTTGGATTTTTTATCAAAGCTAAAGCTTCATCTGCGTGAGTTGCTAAAACAACTTTATCGTAATCAAAAAACTCATTTTCACCTCCGTAATAGATTTGAGCGCCTGATGAAGTTCTTTTGATAGAATTTATTTTATAATTTTTGTAATATTCACCACTTAATTTTGTCAAAACTTTGTTTACATAAGTTTTGCTTCTCTGAGAAACTGTATACCATTGAGGTCTATTTTTAAGTTTAAATAAACCGTGATTTTGAAAAAATTTTAAGAAGAAACTCATTGGCATTTCTCCTGACTCATAAGGAGGCATTGACCAAATTGCAGAAACCATAGGTATAATGTGATAATTAATGAAACTTTTAGACCATCTATTTTTTTTTAAAAAATCATTTAAAGTGATTTTTTGATCAAATTGAGAAACCTTATCACATAATTTGTAAAATTTTAAAATATCAAAAAACATTCGAATAAATTGATAATTTAACAGATTAGATTTATTAGCAAATATACCAGATAAACCTTTTCCACAGTATTCATAATTTGTATTTTCTACTGAAACAGAGAACGACATATCACTTTTTTCAATTTTAACATCTATCTCATTAAAAAAATTTATTAAATTGGGATATGTTTGATAATTAAAAACGATAAAACCAATATCAACAGGATTCTTTTTACCATCTATGATAATATCAAAAGTATAAGAATGTCCTCCAAAACGATCTTCTTTTTCAAAGAGATCTACACGGTGCTTTTTTGATAAATAATAGGCAGAACTTAAACCAGATATACCTGATCCAATAACAGCAATTTTCATTTAAAATTATGCAGCATCTTCTTTAAATTCATCCATACTAGGACAAGTACAAAAAATATTTTTTATCTCCATATACATTATCTACTCTAGCAACTGGAGGCCAAAATTTATTCACTTTTAAGAAATTTGCTGGATATGCAGCTTGCTCTCTTGAATATTTATGTTCCCATTTATCTGAAGCAAGTTCCATATCGGTATGTGGTGCATTTTTTATTGGATTATCAGTTTTGTCAAATTTACCTGACTTGATCATATTTATTTCTGATTTAATACTAATTAAAGTATCACAAAATCTATCTAGTTCAGATAAACTCTCACTTTCAGTTGGTTCAATCATCATTGTGCCTGCTACAGGCCATGACATTGTTGGAGCATGAAAACCATAATCAATAAGTCTTTTAGCAATATCTTCTTCAGTAATTCCTGTATCATTTTTAATTGATCTAATATCTATTATACATTCATGAGCTACATTTCCATTTGAACCCTTATAAAGAATTGGATAATGGTCTTTAAGTTTATTTGCAATGTAATTCGCATTTAATATTGCAATTTGCGTTGCAAGTTTTAAGCCTTGCGAACCCATCATTTTAATATACATCCAAGAAATTGATAAAATACTTGAGCTGCCCCATGGAGCTGCCGAAACTGCTCCTATTCCTGTTGCAGGTCCACAATCTTTAACAACTGGATGATTTGGTAGATAAACTTGTAAATGTCTTTTGCATGCAATTGGTCCCATTCCAGGTCCTCCACCACCATGTGGAATACAAAATGTTTTGTGTAAGTTTATATGACAAACATCTGGACCAAAATTTCCAGGTCTTGCTATACCAACAAGTGCATTTAAATTTGCACCATCCATATAAACTTGACCACCATGTTTATGGATTAACTCACATATATCTGTAATTTTTTCCTCAAATACACCATGTGTAGAAGGATAAGTGACCATTAATGCTCCAAGATTTTCAGAATGCATTTCTGCTTTTTTCTTTAAATCCTCAAAATCAACATTTCCTTCTTTGTCACAATTGACAACGACAACTTTCATTCCAACCATTTGTGCACTAGCAGGATTGGTTCCATGAGCTGAGCTTGGTATTAAACATATATTCCTGTTTTCTTCACCTCTTCCTAAATGATACTTTCTAATCACCATTAACCCTGCATATTCTCCTTGAGCACCTGCATTTGGTTGAAGTGAAACCCCAGAAAAACCAGTAATTGATCTTAGCCAATTTTTAAGATCAGTGAATAAATCTCTATACCCTTCCATCTGCTCAATAGGCACAAATGGATGGGGCTCTGCTAATTCTCTCCATGAAATGGGTATCATTTCAGCAGTAGCATTTAATTTCATAGTACATGAGCCAAGTGCAATCATAGTTCTATTAAGAGCTATATCTTTGTCTTCTAATTTTTTTAAATATCTCAGCATCTCAGTTTCTGAATGATATAAATTAAAAACAGGGTGGTCTAAATATTTTGATGTTCTTAATAAACTTTTTGGTAAATTAGGCAAACTCACTGTAGGATCTTCTTTTTTAATTGATTCTGCTGCATTAAAAATTTTTAGTAATTGATTTACCCTATAAACGTTTTTCTTTTCATCAAAAGAAACTGCAAGCATATCTGAATTTACTTTTCTGATATTTACTTTTTGATCCAATGCATTATTATAAATTTGATCAGTTTTTTCTTTAGTTACGATTGTTACTGTATCAAAGAAATGATCTGAATAAATTTCATATCCTGATTGCTTTAATTTATCTGCAAAGTTTTTAGCTAATTGAGAAACTCTCTCCGCAATAGTTCGAATACCCTCAGGACCATGGTAAATAGCATATGCAGCAGAAACAATAGCTAATAAAGCTTGGGCGGTGCAAATATTACTTGTGGCTTTGTCTCTTCTAATATGCTGTTCCCTTGTTTGTAATGACAATCTATATGCCTTATTTCTATGTCTATCAACAGAAACACCAACAATTCTTCCTGGCATTGATCTCTTAAATTCATCTTTAGTTGCAAAGAAAGCCGCATGAGGCCCACCATAACCCATTGGAATTCCAAATCTTTGAGAACTTCCTATGGCTATATCTGCTCCAAGCTCCCTAGGGGTTTTCAACTTAGCTAGTGCTAATAAATCACAAGCTAATATTGCTTTACCATTTTTTTTATGTATTTTGCTTATTGGCTCGCTAGGATCTTTTATATCTCCTAATGTTCCTGGATATTGCAATATACCACAAATCAAATCTTCTTTTAATTGATCTAAGACTTCATCTTCATCACCAACAAGTACTTTTAATCCGATTGGTTCTGCTCTTGTTTTAATTACATCAATTGTTTGTGGATGACAATTTTCAGAGACAAAAACTAAATTACTATCTTTTTTGTTTAATCTATGACTTAATCCCATAGCTTCAGCAGCTGCTGTACCTTCATCTAACAAAGATGCGTTTGCGATATCCATTCCTGTGAAATCAACAATCATTTGTTGAAAGTTAAGGAGCATTTCTAATCTTCCTTGGGCGACTTCAGGTTGATAAGGTGTGTAAGAAGTGTACCAACCTGGATTTTCTAAAATATTTCTTAGAATTACGTATGGTGTATAAGTACCATAATAACCCATTCCTATAAAGTTTGAATAAATTTGATTTTTTTTTGAAATTGCTTTTAATTTTCTTAATGCCTCATATTCTGAATTGGACTCCCCAATATTTAGTCCATCTTTCAATTGTATTTTTTCTGGAACTGTATTTTTAATTAAATCATCTAAAGATTTATAATTAAGTTCCTTAAGCATTTTATTTTGATCTTCATCAGAGGGTCCAATGTGTCTTTTTAAAAAATCTTTTTGGGAATTATGTAACATTAATTAGCACTCTCCTTTGCAAATTTATCGTATTCATCTTTATTCATAAGACTGTCCAATTCAGCTTTGTCTTTCATTTTAAGTTTAAAAAACCAAGCTGATCCCTCTGGATCTTCATTTATTTTAGAGGGATCATCTACAATTGATTGATTTGTATCCACTACTTCACCACTTATAGGCGTGTATACGTCGCTAGCAGCTTTGGTAGACTCAACAACTCCTGCTGTACCATCTTTTTCAACACTAATTCCTTTTTCAGGAAGTTCTGCAAATACAATATCTCCAAGCATTTCTGTTGCATGCTTTGTTATACCTATTGTGGCTATGTCGCCCTCAAAAGTAATCCATTCATGTTCTTTTGAATATTTTGTGTCACTCATTTATTGGCTCCTTTCACATAACTTTTTTTATAAAATGGTAATCCACAAATATTTGCTGGATGTTTTTTACCTCTTACTTCTAAAAAAACTTTAGTGTTTTTTTTTGAAAAATCATTTTCTACGTAACCCATAGCAACAGGCCCATTGACACTTGGTCCAAATGTTCCACTTGTAATTTCACCAATATATATATCTGATTGGTTGAATATCTTAGTTTTTTCTCTTGCAATAATTCTTCCCTCTGGCTTAATACCAACTCTGATCTTATTAACACCATCGCTTAATTGTTTTGTAATTATTCTAGATCCAATAAAATTTCCCTGAGATATTCTTTCTTTAGAAATTGCCCATTTTAAATTTGCCTCAACAGGTGTTTTATTTTTATCTAATTCATGACCATATAAACATAAGCCTGCTTCTAACCTTAAGGTATCTCTCGCTCCTAAGCCAATCAATTTAGCTCCATTTGCAATAAGCTTTTTTGTAAACTTTTCAGCTAATGTATTGATAATAGATACTTCAAAACCATCTTCTCCAGTGTAACCTGAGCGTGTAACAAAAACTTTTTGTTCTTCAAATTTAAACCAGCTTCCAGACATAAAATTTAATTCATTAACACCATTGATAATTGGATTTAATATCACAGCTGATTTAGGACCTTGTATGGCGATTAAAGAACGATTTTTATCCAGCTCCATTTTGTATTTATCATTTAATAATTTACTCAAAATTTTAAAGTCGTTATCTTTACATGCAGCGTTTAGAATAATCATGAAACCATTTTCAATTTTTGTTAGTATTAAATCGTCATAAATTCCTGCTTCATCATTCATTAAAAAACTATATTTTGAATGATTTATTTCTAAGTTTTTTAAATCTAAAGGAAAAACTCTTTCTAAATCTTCAGCTAAATCGTCATTGCCATAAATGAATAATTGACCCATATGGGAAACATCAAAAATACCGGCATTACTTCTTGTAAATTTATGTTCATCAACGATTCCATCTGAATACTGAATTGGCATATGATAACCTGCAAATTCAACAAACTTTGCGCCACTGTCATAGTGCAATTGATATAGAGATGTTTTTTTTATTTCCATATTAACTCTTATTACCCATCTGTATATTTGCCTGAGAGTTTTGCTCCTTCGGCGAGAATTTAATCTCTTTCCAGAGTTAATATGCTACGGTCCTTTTTGCCTGAGAGATTCCTGGGTGGTTGCTCCTTCGGCGCTACTTTATTATGTAGTCTCTCCCGTATAAGTATATTCTAACAACTACCATCAGATGTCAATGAGAAATAATTTTTTTATTATTTCTTATAAGTGTGTAAAACTGAATTAAAACAGCAAAAATTATAATTGCCCCACCGATTAAACTAAAAACTGATGGTCTTTCACTTACAAATAGAAATGCCCACAAAGGGCCCAATACAGATTCGGACAACATAATTATTCCAACAGTGGCTGATGGGGTTGTTCTTGCACCTATGGTTATAAAAATAAATCCAAATCCAATTTGAAAAAAGCCAGCTAAAAAACCTAAAAAAATATCATAGGAAGAAATCATAATTTTATTTGAAATTATATATCCAATTAAACAACAACAAATTCCTGCAACAAATTGTGCTGGCACCATATCTATTGTTGGAAATTTTCTTACAACAATTATTAAAACAGCAAATGTTATAGGCATTGAAAATGCTGCTAAATTTCCAGTTAATTCTCCTGGAGACAATGAATTTCCAACCATAACCAATACACCCACCAGTGCCAAGATTATTGAAAATAGTGTTATTGATGAAATTTTTTCTTTTAAAAAGAAAAATCCAAAAATTGCTAAAAATAAAATTTGCAATGATATAATAAAATTAGTATTAGCAACCGTTGTTTTATACATTGCAATAACATAACCACAAAATCCCAGTGAAAGTATCACACCTGCAATTAGACCAGGGAAACCAGATAGATAGAATGATTTAAATAACTTTTTTTTATAAGTAAAAGTAAGAAATGCTAAAACTGTAATCGTAAAAAAAAAAGATCTCCAAAATAAAATTTGCCACAAGTTGGCGCCCTCAAAAGATTTTACAATTAAACCTCCGAAACTTAAACATAATGCTCCCAAAAAAATTAGAACTGGTCCTGGTAGATTTTTTATTATCGTCATTATATTTGAGAAATTAGATTATGTGTTTCCATATCATATAATTTATATAATGTTTCTGCATCAGATAATTCTATAGGTTGAAACTTTATTTTGGAACCTGGGGGTAATTGAACAAGTTTGTCATAGTCTGCACTTATTACCACACCAATTTTTGGATAACCCCCTATTGTTCCATGATCTGAGCACATAATAATTGGATTTCCATCTGCAGGAACTTGAATAACGCCCTTAATTAAACCCTCAGATCTTATATTGGTATCAACAATATTTTTTATCTTTGGCCCATTCAACCTCATACCCATCCTGTCCGATAATTTTGAAACAATAAATTCTTTCTCAAAAAATATTTTTTTTCCTTCATCAGAAAAATAATTAAAATTTGTTCCTTTAATCACCCGAATTTTTTCTATTTTTGTATTCATATAATTTAGTTTTTTTTTAATTTGATTCTTATTAATCTTATTAATAATTATTTTTTGATTATTATTTAAAATTCTACCATCATTAGCTCCAATATTTGCTTTTGTATTTGTGGAACAACTGCCCCATTGAACCTTTAGATCAAACTTCGCACTTATTGAAAAATAACCATACACAGATTTATTGGTAGATAAGATGTCAATTTCATCACCATCATCTATTTGATAACTTTCATAACAATTTCCCTTAATTACATTTTTTGCTTGAATAATATTAAAGTTAACATCTCCAGTTATTGCAAAAGTAATTTTGTCTCCAAAATATTTTAACAAAGGTCCCTGATAAGCAAATTCTAAAACTGGACGATTGATATCATTATTAACTAATCTATTTGATAATTGATAATTTCTATTATCCATTGCTCCACTAAAAGGAATTCCAATATGATATAAATTAGTTCTCCCCTCATCCTGAAATGTAGTGTTTATACCAGCTCTAATTACTCTAAAAAAATTTTTATTCTCCATAATTTAAATATTTTTCAGTATCTATTTGCTTGAAAACAATTGTATCTCCTGGATTTATTAGGTTAGGTTTACTCTCTTTGGTTTTATCAAATATTTTAATTGGAGTATTACCAATAATATTCCATCCACCTGGACTTTCAAATGTATATATATTAGCAAATTGTTCTGTAATTCCAACTGAACCTTTGGGTACTTTTATTCTTGGTGTTTCTAATCTTTTAATTTTTAACTTATTATTAAGATCTCCTAAAAAAGGCATACCAGCTATAAAACCTGTCATATAACAAAAATATTCATTACTAAAAAAAATTTTTAGAATTTCGTCTTTTTCTAATTTAATTTTTTCTTTAAGTCTTTCTAAATCTAGGGAATATTTTTCATCACAACAAATTGGTATCTCAATTTTTTTAGTTACTAATTCGTCATTTTTATCAAATGAAATATTTTCTATAACTTTTTTTATTTCATTAAAATTTGTTATTTTAAGATCATAAGAGATAATTAATTTGTTATAAGATGGGGTAAGATTATTTATGCCATGAATTTTTTTTTTTTTCAAAGATCGAAAATACTTTATTACTGATGAATTTATATGCTTATTTACCTCGCTGCCAAAATCACAGTAAAGTGCTGCGTCACCAAGATTTAATATATTTTTGATCATGTCATGTTATACTTACCAAATATGACTATGGAAATTAATATAAATTGTGATTTAGGAGAAAAATCCAAACATCATTCAAATAAATATGATCCAGATTTGTTAGAAATAGTAAATTCAGCAAATATTGCTTGTGGCTTTCATGCTGGTGATGAAGAAACAATGCACAAAACAATTCAAATATCAAAAAAAAATGGAGTAAGTATTGGAGCTCATCCATCATTTAATGATCCAGAAAATTTTGGACGAGAAAGAATAAATCTGTCAAATACAGAAATAAAAAAGCTAATAATTGATCAATACGAAATTCTTCAAAAAATTGCAGTCGAATACGACGAATCAGTAAGCCATATTAAACCTCATGGTGCATTAAACAATATGGCTTGTGAAGATATTGAGCTTGCAACTTTAATTGCCAAGACAATCAATGAAATAAGTAAAGATTTAATTTATCTTGTTCCAACCGGTTCAAAGATGGAACAAGCAGCAAAAAAGTTAAACATGAGGATAGCTTGTGAAATCTTTGCTGATAGAAATTATGAAGATGATGGGAATTTAGTTTCTAGAAAGAAACATAATGCATTAATTACTGACCCAGAACTAGCAAAAAAACACGTATTAACAATGGTAAAAAATCAGGCACTTAATTGTCACAGTGGAAAGCGTATACCTTGTGAAATCGATTCTATATGTATACATGGAGATAATATAAGTTCATTAAATACAGCAAAAGCTATTAAAAGCAATTTGCTTGAAAATGGTCTTAAATTAAAAAAATTAAACGAAATGAAAAAATTTATAAATGATTAAAACTTTAATTACTTCTTTATTTTTTACAATATTGATAACTTTTAACTCTTTTTCAGCAGGTTCAAGTGATAGCGGATCTTCTAAAACTAGAACACAATATGATATGGCTGTGTCTTACATCAATGATGCGAAAAAATTTGAAAAAAAAAATAAATTAAAAAAGGCAAAAAAAAAATATGAGAAAGCACAAAAGTTGTTGCTTAAATCTAATAAAAAGTTTCCAAATAAAGCGAACACTTTAAATTATTTAGGTTTCACTACAAGAAAACTTGGTGATTTTGAAAATGGTGAAAAGTATTATCTTCAAGGTTTAGCAATAGAACCTAATCACATAGGTATTAATGAATACCTAGGTGAACTTTATGTAGCAACAAATAGACATAATTTAGCTATTGAGAGATTAGAAGTACTAAAAGGTTGTAACTGTGAGGAATATAATCAACTTAAAGCAGTTATAGCTGGAGAAAAAGTTTCAAAATATTAAATATTAATTTATATTTTCTGATCATTTGATTGAATAATAAATAAAATTTATTAAAATGATTATATTTTGGTTGAAGAGCTTCTAATATTATTACAGATTATATTTATTGATATAGTTTTAGCTGCAGATAATGCAATTATAATAGGTTTAATTGCTGCTAATTTTGTTCCAAAAAATAGAAAAAGAATAATTCTTTGGGGAGTTGTGGGAGCTTTAATTTTTAAAATTGTATTTGCAGTATTTGCAACATATCTTTTCCAATTTTATTGGATTAAAATCATAGGTGGCCTTCTGTTAATATGGATCGTAAACGACTTAAGAAAAGATTTATTTGAAATTAAAAAGATAAAATCTCCAACGTTGAAATCAAAAGAACCATCTTTTGTTCAAAGTATTTATAAAGTTCTTTTTGCAGACATAACAATTAGTTTTGATAACGTAATTGGTGTTGTTGGAGCTTCAAAGGGAAATTTTGGATTTATGATATTTGGTTTAGTTTTATCTGTAATTTTGACTGGAGCGTTAGCTACATATCTTGCAAACTATGTTCAAAAACATTTATGGATAGTTTACGTTGGTTTAGGATTTATTTTATTAGTAGCATTACAATTAATTATTGGAGGTCTTAATGATTATGGTGTTTTATCAATCAATGAAACTTTTAGAAAATATTTTTAATCTTAGATATATTGCCCATTAAACATTTATTAATTCTAATTTTTATAATGGTCGCTCATGGTAGTGCATTTCCTGTTGCAAAATTAGCTCTTAATAATTCTGTTCCTCCTATATTAATGGCTTCTTTAAGAATGGGTTTAGTGCTAATTATTCTAATTCCATTTTGGAAATTTAAAATTCCAGAAAAAAAATATTTTAAATCCTTAATTAAATTCGCATTCTCAATGGGAGTCTTAGTTTATGTTTTTATGAACTTGTCACTTTTTCACTCTTCAATCATATCTCCAATCATTTTAGGCTCTCAACTTGCTATACCTTTTGGAATACTTGCTAGCGCAGTTATGCTTGGAGAAAATATTAGTTTTAAAAAGTGGATTTTAATTTTTAGTGCTTTTATCGGAATATTAATTATTTTTTTTGATCCACAATTAGCAAACAATTTTTTAGGATTGTTCTTTGCAAGCTTAATGGCATTGTCATTTGGTTTGGCTCAAGTTTATTCAAGAGAACTAAGACACTTAGATACTAGTTTACTTAATGCAATAGTAGGCTTGGTAGGTTTTTTGATACTATTAATCATTTCATACTTTATAGAAGGACAAACCCTCCTTAGTATTGTTTCCATAAATTTTAATTCATGGTTACTTATAGGATACCAAGCGATTGTTGTATCTCTAGGTGCTCATTTATTAATGTTCTATTTATATAAATTTTATACAGTAGGTAAAATTTTTCCTTTTTATTCTTTGTTTCCAATTTTTGGTATTATTCTATCATATGTTGTTTTTAGAGAGGTTCCTACAATACTGTTCTTGATAGGGGGTATTATTGTAATAACATCTGTTTTTTTTCTTCATAAAATAAAATAATTTGCTTATTGAAAAATAATTTAAATAGGCTTTAATTTGTCTTTTATAAATTGTTAACAATATAGAGGAAGATAATGAAAAAACTATTTATTGCTGCATTTATGTTTATTTCTATTTTTAGTTCAAACGTAATAGCAGATATTAAAATGGGGATTATTTTAGGGTTTACTGGTCCTATTGAATCTCTGACACCAGCTATGGCTGCATCTGCAGAGCTTGCTTTTAAAGAAGCTTCTGATTCAGGTTCGCTGTTAGGTGGAAAAACTATTTCAGTAGTACGAGCAGACTCTACTTGTGTAGACTCAGCGGCAGCGACAGCAGCAGCTGAAGGTGTTATTTCACAAGGTGTAGCAGCTATTATGGGTGCTGACTGTTCAGGTGTAACTGGAGCAATAGCTTCAAACGTTGCTGTACCAAATGGTGTGGTAATGATTTCACCATCAGCTACATCACCAGGATTAACTACTTTAGATGACAAAGGGTATTTCTTCAGAACTGCTCCATCTGATGCTAGAGGTGGTCAAATTTTAGCTGATATTACTAAAGACAGAAAGGTTAAAAGTGTTGCAATCACTTACACTAACAATGACTATGGAAAAGGTTTAGCAGATGTCTATGAAGCTGCAGTAAAAGCTCATGGTATTAAAGTAACAACTGTAACTGCTCATGAAGATGGTAAAGCAGATTACTCCTCTGAAGTAGCAACTCTTGCTTCGGCAGGTGGTGATGCAGTAGCAGTAATAGGTTACCTTGATCAGGGTGGTAAAGGAATTATCCAAGCATCATTAGACTCTGGTGCATTTGATAAATTTATTTTATCAGATGGTATGATCGGTCAGTCTTTAGTTGATGCATTTGGAAAAGACT
The DNA here is from genome assembly GCA_902629585.1 of uncultured Pelagibacteraceae bacterium. Taxonomy (GTDB): domain Bacteria; phylum Pseudomonadota; class Alphaproteobacteria; order Pelagibacterales; family Pelagibacteraceae; genus Pelagibacter. The sequence continues at coordinate 94,487 of CACORI010000002.1, forward strand.
TGAAAAAATCTTTTGGTTCAATGCCAGGTTCAACTGGTAAAGGTGCTGGAGTATTTGGTAATGTAGCAAAAGCTGCTGGTATCGATAGCTCAGGTCCTTACACAGGTGAGTCTTATGATGCGGCTGCATTAATTGTTTTAGCAATGCAAGCAGGTAACTCAGCTGATAGAGCTTCTATTGCAAAAAATGTAATGGATGTTGCTAACGGTCCTGGAACTAAAATTTATCCAGGTGAACTTAAAAAAGGTTTAGATTTATTAGCTAAAGGTAAAAAAGTTGACTATGAAGGTGCAACTGGAGTTACTTTTACTAGTGTCGGTGAAGCTGAAGGTTCTTTCTTAGAACAAGAGGTTAAAGGCGGAAAATTCAAAACTAAAAAACAAAGATAATTTTATCTAAAAAATTAAACCCCTGACATTAATTTGTTGGGGGTTTTTTTTAAAAAAACAAATATTTATCTGCCATATACAAAGCCCATGCAATAGCGGCACCTGTAATAATATATTTCATAAGATTATTTTATTTCTATTTTTTCAGGAAGTATACCTTTTGGTCTATATCTCATAATTAATAATAGACCTGCACCCATCATTAAAAATCTAAAATACGGTACACTTTCAATTAAATGAACTTTTAAAAAATGAGCATCATCTAAACCAGCGGTTGTTAAATTTACCAAATATAATCCAATTGGTGCTGACTCAATCCATAAGAACCAAACAACAAAACCACCAAGAATTGCTCCAAAGTTATTTCCACTTCCTCCAACAATAACCATTACCCAAATCAAAAAAGTATATCTCATTGGTCTATAACTTCCTGGAGTAAATAAACCATCTTGTGTTACCAACATAGCTCCTGCTATTCCGACTATTGCTGAACCTAAAACAAAAATTAATAGGTGCTGCTTAACCACATTTTTACCCATAGCGTTAGCTGCTTCCTCATTATCTCTTATGGCTCTCATCATTCTACCCCATGGAGAATAAAGTGCTTTTTGAGTTAAAATTAAAAGAATAATAACAACTATTAAAAATAGTCCAGAGTAACAAAGTTTTACAAAAACTGATGATCCTTCAATTACAAATTGATTAAGAGCAGCTTGTCTTTCAGCAAAATCTGAAATTAAATTTAATTTACTTAAATTAAATTTTTCAACTAAATTAATGAACCATTCAGTTTGTTGTAAATTTACCTCATAAGGTGCAGGACGTTTTAATCCAATTACATTTTTAACTCCCCTAGTCAGCCAATCTTCGTGTTTAATAATTGCAATTACAATTTCAGATATTAATAAGGTTGCAATTGCTAAGTAGTCTGCTCTTAAACCTAAGGCAACTTTACCTATAACAAATGCCAATCCGCCAGCAAACAAAGCCCCAACTATCCAAGAAAAAATAATTGGAAGACCAAGTCCACCTAAAAAACCTGTTTTTGCTGGATCTACTTCTTCAATTGCCTCAATACCAGGTTCAGAAACAAATCTTATTATAATAATTCCTAAGATGATAATTGTAGAAATAATATAAGTTCTTTTTTGTGTTTTTTCATATTTTTTTAATACGTATCTAACAGCTAATACCATTCCTACAATGAGAAACAGGCTAAATAAAATATTTGAACCACCTGCACTCCAAGCTTCTTGGACAGGATTAACTGAAATTAAAACTGCCGCTAAACCACCTAAAGCCGTATAACCCATTATTCCAAAATTAATAAGGCCAGCGTAACCCCATTGAATATTTGCTCCCATAGTCATAACAGCTGAAATTAAACAAAGATTAAATATTGATAATGCAATATTCCAAGATTGAAATATGCCTACAAGAACAATTAATCCCATCATTATACTGTAAGCAGCGATTACATTTAAATTTTTTCTCACAGAACCTTTCCTTTAAATATTCCAGAAGGTCGGTAAAGCAATACAATAACTAATATTGAAAAAGATACTGCGAACTTATAATCAGTTGAGAGTAGCTGAACTAAACCACCTGGTTCCATGCTTTCAGGTAAAATGTACATAAAAAATTTTCTATAAGCATAAGTTAATAATATTTCAGAAAATGCAATTACATATCCTCCTAAAAATGCTCCAAATGGATTTCCTATTCCACCTACTATTGCAGCTGCAAATATTGGAAGCATATTGTTAAAATATGTAAATGGTTTAAAACTTTTATCTAAACCATATAAAGCTCCACCAATCGTTGCTAAAATGCCAGCTATTATCCAGGTTATCATAACTATTTTTTTTGGATCAATGCCTGATAATAACGCTAAGTCTTCATTATCAGAATATGCTTTCATACTTTTTCCAGTCTTTGTTTTATTTAGAAACCAAAAAAGAGTTGAAACTAAGATTAATGTCACAAAAATTGTAATAACTTGAGTGGACTTAATTGCTAGACCTTCATTTAATCCTGTCATTTCTTTAAATTCACCTGCCTTAATTAAAAATTTTTCTCCATCAAAAAATCTTCTATCAGAGGGACCAATAATAATACGGACTACTGCTTGCGTGACAAACATAACTCCAATGCTTACCATTGCTAATTGAACTGGAGGGCTCTTGCTTACTCTGTAATATTTAAAAACAAATTTATCTATTAAAAGCATATAACCAATCATAAATATTATTGCAAAAGGAATTGCTAAAAGAGCTGTTGGCAAAAAACCAAGACCAATTCCGACGGACTGAAAGTACCAAGTAAATAAAATAGTGAACATAGTTCCAAAGGACATCATGTCTCCTGTAGCAAAGTTAGCAAATCGTAAAATTCCATAAATCAACGTTACAAAAATTGCACCGAGAGCTAATTGAGAACCATAAGCTAAGGCAGGAACAAAAATATAATTTAATAAAAGTATTATTGCATTTACAAAATCCATATTAACCACCTAAAAAAGAGCTTCTAACTCTTGGATCATCTAATAATTCTTTTCCAGTGCCAGAATATCGGTTTTCACCTGTCACTAAGACATATCCTCTATCTGAAATGTTTAATGCTTGTTTAGCATTTTGTTCAACCATCAAAATTGCTACATTTGTTCTTTTAACTTTAATAATATGATCAAATAATTCATCCATAACAATTGGTGAAACTCCTGCTGTTGGTTCATCTAACATCAAAACTGAAGGTTTGATCATTAGTGCTCTTCCAAGCGCAACTTGTTGTCTTTGTCCTCCAGATAATTCTCCAACAAATTGATATCTTTTTTCCTTAAGTATTGGGAATAAATCATAAATTTCATCTATAACCGTTTTAAAATCAGTATTTAGCAGGAAAGCACCCATTTCTAAATTCTCCTCAACAGTCATACCTGCAAAAACATTCTTAGTTTGAGGAACAAATGAAATACCTTCTTTAACTCTATCTTGTGGAGATAATTTAGAAATATCTTTTCCATCAATTATTACAGAACCAGATTTCAAATTTAGCAAACCTAACATTGCCTTCATTGCAGTGGATTTTCCTGCTCCATTAGGTCCAAGAATTGACACAATTTCTCCTCTTTCAACATTAACAGAACATGAATTAATTATATCAGGCCCATTTCCATAGCCACCAGTCATTTTGTTTCCTTCAAAAAATGCCATACTTAATTATCCTTCAGCTTTGAACCTCTGCCCAAATAACTTTCAATGACTTTTTCATCTTTTTTTGCATCCTCAACTGAACCTTCAAATAAAACTGAACCCTCTGCCATAACTATTACTGGATCACATAATCTTCCAATAAAATCCATATCATGTTCGATCATACAAAACGTATAACCTTTTTCTTTATTTAATTTCTCTATAGCTGTTCCAAGATCTTTTAATAGAGTTCTATTAACACCAGCGCCTACTTCATCTAACAAAACTAATTTTGCGTCAACCATCATTGTTCTACCTAATTCTAATAATTTTTTTTGACCACCTGATAAATTTCCAGCTAGTTCATTTTTTAAATGGCCAAGATTAAGAAAATCAACAACTTCCATCGCCTTTTCTTTTATCTGGCTTTCCTCCTTTGCAACTAATGAAGGTTTTAATAAAGCAGTCATTAATTTTTCTCCTGATTGATTTCCAGGAACCATCATTAAGTTTTCTAAGACAGATAAATTTGTAAACTCATGTGCTATTTGAAAAGTTCTTAGTAATCCTTTTGAAAATAACTCATACGATGGAACATCAGTAATATTTTCATTATTAAACATAACACTACCAGCAGAAGACTTTAAATTTCCAGCAATTAAATTAAATAAAGTGGTTTTACCAGAGCCATTAGGTCCAATAATACCCGTAATAGTTCCTTTTTTAACTTTAAGGGAACACCGCGATACTGCCGCAAGACCTCCAAAATATTTTGATAGATTATTAATTTCTAAAATATTTTCAGACATCAATTATTTGTTTAGTCTTTTATAAATATTATTTAGTGTTTCTACAGCAGATTTGTAAACTTTTTTTTTAGACATATCTTTCAATCCCTGCTGATTTAACCCTCTTGGAGTTTGAGAATCTTTTACCAAATATTTCAAATCTTTTTTTGAATTCACAACTGCGTCTTTTGATAAAGCTAAAAATAATGAGGTAATATATTTTTGTGCGTCTGTTTTTTTAACACCTTTTTTGGTTAACCAATTACTCATTGTTCTTAATAAATCATAATATGAAGCCATCATTCCAGAGGTAGACCAAAAATTGATTGATAATTTTTCATTCTTTATTTCAATCACAGATCCTAACTGATTAAAAAACTGTTTAACTTTTTTATTAGGAGGACAAATTGGAATAGGTCCTTGTTTTAATGAAATAGGAGGTAAGGGTATTGCTCTTACAATATCAGCTTTAATATTAATCATTTTTTTAAGCTTTGGAATTGTTATTGTTGAAATAAAACTAATAATTTTTTGATTAGGTTTAAATTTTAGATCTTTAATAATTTTTTCACCAACCGAAGGAGTAATTGCTAAAAAAATCCAATTACTTTTATCTATTATTTCTTGATTGTTTTTAAATACTTTTATTTTTTTATACTTTTTATTTAAATAACTTGATATTTTAGAATTTCTTTTAGATATAAAAATTTTACTAACTTTTAAATTTGAGCTAAATATTCCGGTAATTACTGATAAAGATATTTTTCCACAACCAATAAAACCTAATTTCATCTTAATAATTTCCAGTTAAATAACTATACTTATTAATTAGACAAAAAAAAAGAGCCCTTAATAGATTATTAAGGGCTCTAAAATTTAGTTTACCTAGAATAGATCTAAATAATTAAAATGATTTTCCGATCTTTAAGCTAGCAGAAACACCATCTAAATTAGTTAGAGTGATTGTGTTATCACCTGATGTTAAACCTTCGCTTGAATCAAAACTCATGTAGTTTGCTTCAGCTCTAACAAAAACTCCATTATCCATGCTCATGTTAGTTCCAAAACCAATCACTTGACCATCAAGATCTGTATCACCGTAAGATGAACCAGTTCCTAATGACTCATTAGTAATCACATCAACTTTCATATATCCAACTCTACCGTATACGTTTTCAGTAAGATTTACTGTTGCATAAAAAGTTGTTAGGTCTTCAAAATCTATCTGGATTTTGTTTTCTACACCAGAAGGAGTAGCAGACGAAGTTTTGTCGTATCTTATTGACTCAGTTGTTTCTGACTCTAGTGCATCAGGTACATAATCCACACCAATAGCGAATCTATCACCAAATGATTTTTCAACAAAAACTGAATACCATCCAGCTGCTCCGTGCTCATTTCCTTTATGAGTTTCTCCAGCTTCTTCTTTACCAGATGCTGCAAATAATCCGGCACTTCCTGATAAACCTACGTTTACACCAAGTTCTGCAGAAGCTTGGCTAACAGTAAATAAACCAAAAAGAATTGCTATTAAATATTTCTTCATTTTTCTTCCTTTTAATTTAATTAAATTAATTATTTATAATTTCACAAATTTATTCATAATTTCAATAAAAAATAACTAATTATTTATAATTCGTTAATTAAATTGCAGGTGTTGTATTTATACAACTAAAAAAACATTGAATTATATGGGTTTTTTGTGATCTATTTGCAGTTGTATACTTAAATATCATCTCTCAAAAAATTGTCCTCTTATCCTTAATAATTCTCGACTCAGTAACTCGTTTTTAACAAATGGTTTTCTGCCATGAAGCCAAAAATAGTTATTTGCTACGATTGCCTGTCCCACAGGTAATTTAGTGATGATTTTATTCTCACTTTTTTCTAAACAATCAGATAACTTCTGCAAGAAATTGCCTTGTTGCATATTTTTTGGTTCAGGGAATTGATCAATGTACGAAATTTCAGGTTTGCCATTTATATCTGCTGAAAAAACTGGGTGTTTTATCTTGTAATTTACATTTTTACTTTTGGGAGAGCCCCACACAAAATCTTGTTTTCCTATAGGATCATTATACATTTCATCACAATATTCCCACTCATCTAAATGCAGCATAGCTGTTTCTCCACCTTCAGCATTTTTTTCCTCTAATTTAGTCATTATCAGCCAATCTGTGATTTCATTTACATATGTCCCATCAGTATGAAGATCCATATTTCTGTATGCTTTCCTCAAATATGAGTCACTCGAATCCTCATGCTTTACATGAAATCTTGCATAATATTTACCAGCCATTGAGTCATGATTTGGAACTCCGATTAAATGAGCGACAGCAGTAGATAATTTTACTAAAAATTTATCGTTTGTTTTTAGTGAAATACTTTTTGGACCAATTGTAAAACAACCTGTTCTTCTGTCCTTTATGATTGAGGACATTAAATTACTTAATTTATTATCAGTTAAATCATCCAAACTTTTTGCAATGGTGAATCTGGTAAAAGGTTTAAGCTCAAGTGATGTAAGATCAAATTTATTGAAAGGAAATATTAGTTTCTCAATTGTTTCGTCTTTTATTCTTATATCAATAATTCTTGAGGATATTTTATTTGGTGATACTTCGCATCCAGGTATATTATTCATATAACATAATTTATATTAATATTTTCAATTTTAAAGTACTAAAAATAGTTGTTAATTATACTCATTGAGATGGCTGAAAAAATCGTAGGATAAACGAAATTTTTCTTTGTAAGGAAAAAAATTCCTAAACTTAATAAAACAACTATCGATCTACTCAAATAGCTCGCATCTGAAAGAGCACCAACTGGAAAAATAATTGTGCGAGCGATTAGAGCAGCAAGAGTTGCGTAAGCCAAACAATTAAACCATCTAAAAATTTTAGAAGTTTCTTTTATCTTTATAGATGAAATAACTCCTAAAAATCTTGATAGATAAGTAGCTAATGAAGTAACAATTATTGATAACAAAACACTAACTGACATTTTTTTCACCTATAAAGTATGCTATTGATCCTGCAATAAGTCCGCCCAATAAAATAGACCATTCAGGTGAAAAAAAATAAAAAACTGGACCTAGTATAGCACCTAAAGTTACTGATAAAGTAATTTGTAATGTTTTCATTGCACCAACCATCATACAAGTAAAATAGATTGGGTTTAAAATTGCTAACCCCATTAACATATCTTTGTTTAAGTAATCTGCTAAATAAAAACCAAGAGCTGTAGCAAGAATTGATACACTCCAAGTCGCTGTGCCAATTCCTATCCAAAAATCTACTCTATCTTTTTTCTCTATTGCCTCATAATTACTTTTCATGATAAGCCATGCTGAGACTGCAATAAAATGACAAGATAAATAGTATTTCCACTTTGGTTGATTTTCATCCATCATCAAAGGAAATAGAGATACCGCCATTGGATAAAGTCTCGCGTTTACAAACCAAACTGCAATAAAAATACTTAATAATGATGCTCCAATAAGAATTGACTCGGCCATAACTAATGAGCCCGGCAAGGCATATATCAACATAGTTGAAAAAACACTTTCTTGAATATTAAAACCAACATTTTTAAGAAGAGCACCTATAGCGACAAAGCAACAGGCTAATGCTATAGCTGGACTATCTGGTTTTAAAATTGATTTATAACCCTTAAGAAATAATTTTCTTTTTATCATTAGCCGCCTAAAAATAAACGACCTACATCAGGATTATTTAAAAGATCATCTCCTTTACCTGCAATTGCGGTTTGGCCAGAAACGAGAACATACCCTATATCAGCAAACTCTAAACCTTTTTTTGCATTTTGCTCAACAAGTATTATTGTTTTTTTTTCATTCTCTTGAAGATCTCTTAATATTTCAAAAACCATATCAATGTATCTTGGCTCGAGACCAATTGATGGTTCATCTACTAGTAATACTGAGGGTTTCATTACCAATGCTCTAGAAATTTCTAACAATCTTCTTTCTCCTCCAGAAAGGACTTTTGCTGGTTGGTTTCGTCTATTTCTTAAACGCTCATATTTTTCAAAAATTCGCTCAGCTTCTTCAAAGGATTCCTCAGTTTTTTCTTTTATAAAACCTCCCATTAATAAATTTTCTTCTACTGTCATATCTGGAAAAACAGAATTATCTTGAAGTATATACGCAATACCAACTGATTTTAATTTTTCAGCTGGACTCAAATTTGTAATCTCTTTTCCATCAATTTCTATTTGCCCAGAAAAAATATTTGTAAAACCATAAATTGAATGAAGAATTGTTGATTTACCCGCCCCATTTGGACCTATCAAACATAATGACTGTGCTTTACTTACAAAAAGATCAAAATTATGTAAAATTTCCATTTTTCCATAACCTGCATTCATGTTTTTAATTGTAAGATGGACATTTGATGATGATAATTTTTTTAAATCTTCAGCAACTGGTGCTTTACCTAAAACTTCGTATTGATTAGACATTATTGTGCTCCCAAATAAGCATCAATTACACGCTTATCATTTTTAATTTCATCTGGTGAACCATTAGCCAACATTTTACCATGTGCTAAACAGAAAATATTTTCGGCTAATTGCATAATTACTCTCATATTGTGCTCAATTACTAATAAAGTAATGCCAAAATCTTGATTAACTTTTATTAATCTGTCTATAATTCCATTGATGAGTGTGGGATTTATTCCTGCCGTTGGCTCATCTAATAAGAGCATTTCAGGTTCATTCATTAATGCCATTGCAAGCTCTAGTAATTTTTGCTGGCCAAAAGATAAATCACCAGCTCTCAATTTTCTTTTTTGATACAAGCCAACAAAGCTTAACAAGTTTTCAGCTTTTTCTGTAAGTTCTTTGGGGATTTTCGAAAAAATCTTTAATAAACTAGAGTCACTTCCTTTATGGCTAATTAGCATATTTTCTACACAATTAAGTTTTCCATAGATTCTTGTCTGCTGAAAAGTTCTTAACAAACCTAATTTTGCTATGATTGGTACTGGAAGTTCTGATACTTCTTTTCCATTAAATTTGATCGATCCATTATCTATAGGATAAGTTCCTACAATTGAATTAAACAAAGTAGTTTTGCCAGAACCATTTGGACCAATTAAGCCAACTATTTTTCCTTTTTCAACAGACATGGAAATATCAACATTGGCTTTAACACCACCAAACGATTTACTTACATTTTTTACTTCTAGAATGCTCATTTTAATTCTACCTGCGCTTTTCTATCTGCTTCATCAACAACTTCACCAAATCGTTCAGGAAATTTTTCTCTAAGCCAACCCATAATTCCCTCTGGGAAGTAAATTACTATGATAACAATAAGAACCCCAAGAGCCACATACTGCCAACCTAAAAAAAATGTCCAAAAACCCTCTTTAAAGATATGAAAAACAGTTGCACCAATCACAGGCCCCCATAAAGTTCCTTTTCCACCCAAGATTGCCATCAGCACCATAAATACTCCCATCTCTCTTCCATCAAAGGCAACGTCAGTTGAGTCAATGTATCCAACTAATCCTCCCATAATTCCCCCAGCCAAACCACAGAAAAATGCCGAAACCATCCAACCAATTATTTTATACTTCATGGTTTCAATGCCCATAGCTTCAGCTTTATCCTCGTTATCCCTAATAGCATTTAGAATTAATTTAAAACGAGTTGAATAAATTCCCCTTACAGTAATAAATGCAAAAACTAATGCAAAAAAACTGCAAAAGTAAAAAAATTCTCCTCTTGCTTCTAAACCACCTACATTTGGAAAAGGTGGTGTTGTAAATCCTTGGCCTGCTCCAATTATTTCAATACCTCCAGAAATTTCTCCAGCAGCAACTCCTAAGCCTAAAGTACATATTGCAAAATAATGCCCTCTTAATCCTAAAATTGAATATCCAATTAAACCAGCAACTATTGTTGGAACAACAGCTGCAACCACAAGTCCTACAGCCATACCTTGAAAAAATTGTGTGGGAGTGTGCACGAATGTCTTTTCTCCTCCACTTTCAGTCCATTCAGCTAATGGGAAAAACATTCCAACTTGTACTGAGGCGCATAGATACATCCCAAGCCCATAAAAAAGAATATTCCCAAATGAATTGTAACCCATTTCACCGCCTTGAATATTCCAAGTAACAGCAAGAATAATTAATACACAAAGAATGGATAATTGAACTTTAAAAGCAGGAAATATAAATGGTGCAGCAAGTCCAAAAACTAATATTGACGCATATAGGACAAGGTTTTTATTCACTTTAGGTACTCTCTCTTTCTAGAAAGTTTAAATCTTCTATAAACTAAAATTAAAACTAATAATAAGAATACTGATCCAATTCTAAACTCTGTTCCTAAGATATAATCAGCAAATTCTTCAAAAACTCCTAATCCCATTCCTGACATAGCAACACCAGGTAAATTTCCAAGACCTGCTACGATTACAATCATAAACGATCTAATTGTATAAGGTAATCCCATATAAGGATGAATCGTAAATGTTATTGATATTAAAGCTCCCGCAACACCACATAAAGCAGCATTAATACCAAATGTTGCAGCATAAACTTTTTCGGTATCAACACCTAAAATCTTGGCGGCTCTCGCATTTTGAGCGGTTGCTCTTATTGCACGACCAAGTTTTGATTTTTTCATATAAATAACTAAACAAATTGCAAAAACGATACTTACCACTGCAGAAAATATTTTGGAATTTGGTAAAACTACGTTGCTATCAAATAAAAAGGTGGTTCCATAACCAGAGTTGGCTAAGACAACATCTGCACCAAATGCAAAGTTCATTAATTGCATAAAAAGAATACTTATCCCAAAAGTCGCAAGAATTGAGATAAATAAGTCTCTATCAACTACTTTATTAATAACTAATTTATAAATCCCTACACCTACAAAATACATTATTATTGGTGATACGATGACTCCCCAAGCAGGATGTATTCCATAAAGATACATAAAGTAAGCAATGTAACCTCCAAGAATAACTAAATCACCTTGAGCAATATTTATGATATTCATCACTCCCCATTGCAAAGCCATACCGTAGGCAATTAAAGCAAACAATACACCCAATAAAATTCCGTCCAAGCAAGCTTGAACAGTAATCATCGGATATTGGAAAACCATGAAATCCATAAACAGTCTCTAAAAAAAAATACCCCCTAGACTTTAGGGGGTATTTGTAGATTTGTTATTATCTATCAGACCACTTAGGAATTGGGTGAATCAGTTTAGCTGAAGCCCACTTAAGAGGAGCTACAACTTTGTTTTCACATTTCCCAGCGCCGTCACACATTACTTGGAAAAGTACCATTGGCTTATCAACATTTTGACCGCCTTCTGCGAATTTGATATTTCCATAGAACGTCTGCATGTTAGTTGCTGCAAGAGCATCTCTTACTTTCTTTTTATCAAAAGAATTAGCTCTTTCAAAAGCATCTTTAAAAACTAATAAAGCTGCAGATGACTCAGCTGACTGATATGGTGGATCATATTTGAACTCTTTTTCAAAATCTGCCGCATACTTCATGCCTGACCCAAAGAATTCATCTTTGTAAGTTAATGATTTATGCCATTGAGAAGCACAGAGAGCATACTGAGAATTTTTACCATGTTGTTTTGATAATTTCGCAGCATCACAATGAGTCATTGCTAGCATTGGAACATCAACTTTCATTTCAGCAATTTGTCTGATTGCTGTTAATGCACCTTTTGTATGACCTGAAACAACAAGAACATCTGGCTTCATTTGTTTAACTTTAACTAATGTTGCAGCCATATCGTTCAGCTCTTTTGGAAGCTTATCGTCGATTATAATTTCAGAACCAGTTTCTTTTGCTGCATCTAAAATCCCTAATCTTACGTCTTGTGAAAATGCATCTTGTTCAAACGCTTGTGCAATTCTTACGCCTTTTCCACCATTTAACTCAACTGCAGTTCTTATAGCTACATCAAGATATAAGTTAGCTGGAGCTAAAACTGCAAATAAATATTTGTAACCTTTGGTGAATAAAGATCTAGATGCACCATTTGCCTCAACCATTGGTACTCCATATTTTTCTGTTACTGGAGCGATTGCTTTTGTTAAGCCTGAACTATATGGTCCAAGCATAAACTCAACACCATCTTGTGAAATTAATCTTTCTGCTAATTGAGCTGCTCTTTTTGGGTTTGACTCATCATCATAATAAATGATTTCAAACTTATAAGTTTTTCCACCAACTTTAACACCACCCATGCTATTAATTCTGTCAACAGCCATGTTGTAACCATTTTGTGTATGAACACCATTAGATGAATATTTTCCAGTTAATGAAATAGCAGCACCTAAAACGATTTTATCACCAACTACTTTTGCAAAAGATACAACTGAAGTTGAAAGTAAAATTGCTACTGCAGAAATAAAACTCAAGATTATTTTGTTTATTTTCATTTTATTTCCTTTTGTTTGTTAATTAATTAAAGTTTAATTAAATAAGAAAATATTTAATTTGCAAGTGTCAAAAGGTACTTTAAATTTGTTTTAATACTGTTACGTAACAATAATAATAAATGCAATAACAATCAAAACACTCGCTGAGATTGTATTAATTGTTTTTGGATTAGCTTTGATCCAAACAATAAGTTTTTGTGCTAGCAAAGCATAACCGATTAATGAGACAAAATCTAAAACTATGTATGTAGTTATTAAAATCAAAAATTGAATTATGTAATTTGTATTAAAATCAATAAATTGTGGGAATATTAAAGGAAAAAATAACCAAGCCTTAGGACTAGTGCCTGCTACTAGAAAACCATCCTTAAAGAAAGAAAAGAAACTTTTTGAGGATAATATTTTTGAGTCAATGTCTTTTGGTTTTGATTTATAAACATCGTAAGCCAAATAAAACAAATAAAATACTCCTATCCATTTAATGAAGCTTAAGAAATTGGGATTGTCTGAAAAAAAAGATCCTAAAAAAAATATAACGAGTGTAGCTTGTGTAAGATTTGCGGTAACATCACCTAATGCAGTCCAAAAACATTTTTTCACTCCATAATTCATTGAGTAAGAAACGATCACTACCCTTGGGGTACCTGGAGTAATAAATAAAAATATAATTATCTGTAGAAAAAGAATAAAATCTAAGGGGAGCATATAAAAAAAAAGATAGTCCTTAAAAACCGGGAGCTAAAGATGGCTAAGAAGGACTATCGAAATCATTATAGCAGATCCAAAAAGAAATGCATTATCGATTTTTTTAAAATATAAAGGATTTATGAAAAAAAAAGGTCACAGGCCTTTGACGAGGGTCAAAAATCCAGAACCTAAAATTGAAGATCCAGATTGGGTCATCTGGGCTGCCTGGGCAGACAGGATCACTTTTGAGGAAATTCAAAAAAAAACTGGATATCGAGAAACCGACGTAATTAAAATTATGCGAAAATCTCTTAAACCATCATCATTTAGATTATGGAGAAAAAGAGTTCATGAAAAAAGTATAAAACATAGAAAAAAATTTGAATATTCTAGAAAACAGATTACTAGTAAATTAAAAAAAAGTGATTATTTATAAAACATGAAAAACATTACAATATATACAGGGCCCCTTTGTAATTATTGTGATGCAGCAAAACGATTACTAGCTAGAAACAATGCACCCTTTAAAGAAATTAATATAGCGGAAATAAGTGGTGCAATGGATGAAATGATTAAAAAAGCTAATGGAAAGAGAACGATACCACAAATATTCTTTGATGATCAACATATTGGTGGCTATGATGAAGTGAGAGTATTAGAAAAAGAAAATAAACTTCAAGATTTACTTAAATAATTTTATTTTTTTTTAAAAGTTAAACAAATTCCATTATTACAATATCTTTTTCCTGTTGGTTGAGGACCATCATCAAATATATGACCATGATGTGCGTTACAATTCCTACAATGATACTCTGTTCTTTCATATCCTAATAAATGATCTGTTTTAGTCTCAAAAACTTCAGGTAATGACTTGTAAAAGGATGGCCAACCTGATCCACTTTCATATTTTGTACTAGACTCAAATAATTTAACTCCACAATTAGCACAATGATAAGTTCCTTCACGTTTTTCATCATTTAATTCACTTGTACCAGGACGTTCAGTTCCATCTTCAAACATTATCAATTTTTGCTCTGGAGTTAGATTTGGGTTTTTTTTACTCATTAATCATAATAACTTAACACATGATTGATGTAAAAATGAGTGTAATTCTACAAGTTTTTTAAAATCTTTATTGTAACCACCGCCTAAAACGCCACAAAGTGGTATTCCCTTAGAGAAAAAATTTTCTGTAACTAACTCATCTCTCTCTTTAATTCCCTCATCTGAAATTTTAAGTTTTCCTAACCGATCATTAAAATGAATATCGACACCAGCAATATAAAAAACAAAATCAAAATTCTCTTGATTTAATTGGTTTAAGTAGATTTTAAGTGCTCTTAAATATTCTTTATCTTCTAAATTGTCATTTAGTTCTACATCTAAGTCGCTATTTGATTTTTTTAGAGGGTAATTAGATTTTGAGTGCATACTAAAAGTAAATACATTTCGATTTTCTTTAAATATTTCTGCATTTCCATTTCCTTGATGAACATCTAAATCTAAAATTAAAATTTTACCTGCTAATCCCCTATCAAGTAAATAATTTGATGCAACTGCTACATCATTAAAAACACAATATCCTGCTCCTTCATTTTGACTTGCATGATGACTGCCTCCAGCTGTATTGCAAGCAATACCATTATAAATCGCTAATTTTGATGCCAATACTGTACCTCCTGTTGCGATTAAAGATCTTCTAACGACACTATCTACCAAAGGAAATCCAATTTTTTTTATTCTATTTTTATCAAGAGATTTATTTTTAATATGATTTATATATTCTTCAGTGTGTGCTCCTTTAAGAGTAATATCAGAACATGGGTATGGCTTATGAAATTTTTTAACGATTTTATGTTTGATTAGATAATCTGCAAGCTCATCGAATTTTTTAATTGGAAATTTATGATCATCTCCTATTTTTGCAAAGTAATCTTCATGGTTAACAACAGGTAATTCCATACTTACTCAATAAGACGAATAGGTTTTTTATTTACACAAGCCTCTAAAGACTCAATCATTTGACTATAATAAATATTATAGTTTTCAGCAGTCACATAACCAATATGAGGAGTTAATAATGCGTTAGGTAAAAATCTTAACTTGTTATTTTCTGAGAGAGGTTCATTTTCATAAACATCTAGTCCAGCGCCTGCAATTACATTAGTTGATAATGCAATTATCAAATCGTCCTCATTTATAATATGACCTCTTGATGTATTAATTAAGAAAGCTGTTTTTTTCATTTTATCCATCTCTTTAATTGTAATACAGTTTTTGTATCTTTCGCCTCCTTGAACATGAATAGATAAAAAATCTGAGTTGATAACTAAATCTTCCTTACTGCATGGTAATACACCTAGCTCCTTACAATTATTTAAATCAAGATTTTCACTCCATGCCATCACCTGCATACCGAAAGCTTTGCCAATTTTTGCAACTTGAGATCCCACTTTACCTAGGCCAACTAAACCAAGAATCTTATCTTTTAATTCTACACCAATAGAAGTTTGCCAATATCCTTGGTACATATTATCAATTTCCTCTTTTAAATTTCTTGCTAACCCAAGTATCAAAGCCCACGTTAGTTCGGGTGTAGGATTTAAATTACTTTCAGTGCCACTTACAATAATTTTTCTTTTTTTTGCTGCATCTAAATCAATCGATTTATTCCTTAAACCGCTTGTAATTATAAATTTAAGATTAGATAGATTATCTATTAAATTTTTTGTAATTGGAGTTCTTTCTCTCATTATTAGTAATGCATTAAAATTCTTTAATCTGTTTATTGCATCAGCCTCATCTTGAAACGATTCACTGAATATTTTAATTTCATATTTTCCAGAAAGTTTTTTTAAATCTACAAACTGTTGAAAAACGTTTTGATAATCATCTAAAATTGCTACTTTAATCATATTTTTCTTTATTTGATAAAAATAATCCTATTATAATTAAAATTGCTCCAGTTAAATGAAAAAATTGAAACTTTTCATCATAAAAAAAAATTGCCATAATCGTACTAAATAATGGAATCAATGATAAAAAAATGCCTGCTCTATTAGCTCCAATGATAGAAACAGCTCCAGCCCAACAATAATAAGATCCAATACTTGGGAATAATGCTAAAAAAATTAAAATACCAATTATATTAATATCGAAATTAATTAATTCTCCTTGCGAGAATTCAAAAATAAATTGTGGAAAAATAAAAATTAATCCAAATGAACACAATACATGAACTAAAGTTAATAGTGGTAAGACAAATTTTTTTTTTTTAAGAAAAGATGAATACAGCCCCCACGAAATTACCCCACCGATCATAATTAAGTCACCTTTATTAAAATCTAAAGAAAGAATTAATTCTAAATTTAGTTTTGTGATAATTGATAATATTCCTAATACTGAAATTATTAGGCCTATAATTTGAAATTTATTAGTTCTTTCAATTTTAAAAATGAAACACAATAAAATAATAATAGCAGGAATAGCAGTATTAAATAGAGATGCATTAATAACCTGAGTGTGAACTAATGATAAATAGGTGAAAGAGTTAAACAAACCAACGCTTGTAAGTGAAAGGAAAAATAAAAGTGGTAAATTATCAAGGATTATTTTTTTATGTTTTATTATTTCTCTAAAAGTAAAAGGTAACAATATAAGCCAAACTAATAACCATCTAAAAAAAACTAATGACATTGGAGGTATATTTGAAAAAAAAGCAAACTTTCCCACCATAAAATTGCCTGCCCAAAATAATGTCGCACATACTAACATTAAGTATGCTTTGGTATTTTGCATTTATTAACTAAATCTTGTTGAGCTATAAGGTTTTAAATCTAAGTTTGTATTTTCCTCAGCTATCATTCCAGAAACAATCTTTCCAGATATTGGGCCTAATGTCCATCCTAAATGATGATGTCCAAAACAATAAAAAATGTTTTTATGATTTTTTGATGGGCCTATGACTGGTAAAAAATCTGGTAGTGTTGGTCTAAAACCTAACCATTCATCATGATGTTCTGGCAAATTATCTAACATATAATTTGCATTATTAATTAAATTTTTAATTCTTGATTTTGATAGTGGATTATTCAATCCTCCAAATTCTACTGTTCCGACTACTCTTAGTCCTTGTTCCATTGGTGTTATACCAAATCCTCTATTTGAAAAAATAACCGGTCTATTTAATAAATGGTCAGTATCTTTAAAATGGATATGATATCCTCTTTCAGTATCTAAAGGAATTTTTTCGTCTAAGTTATCAGTCAACTTTTTTGAAAAAGCTCCGCATGCAATTACTATTTTATCATATTTAAAATTTTTATTTTCAGATAAAAGCACAGGTTTATCATCTTCAAATTTAATATTTTGAATATTGTGCTGGTAAAATTTTCCACCTTTTTTTAAAAAAAGATCAAAAAGTTTTAAAAGAATTTTTTTAGGATTTCTTGCATGTCTTGCATATGGATAGTATACACCCGCGTGATAAAATGGTTTAATATTAGGCTCTAAATCATGTATTTCTTTTTTATTAACTAATTGTTGTTTAACCCCTAATTCATCTCTTATTTTAATCTCTAATTCTCTACTTTTTAAATCTTTATTATTCCAAATATAAAGTATTCCTTTATTCTCTACTAATCCCTCTAAATCTATTTCATCAAATAACTCATCATATGCAGGTAAAGCTAAGTTTAAAATTTGATGCATATACTTTGCTGTGTGCATCATCTTAACTTTAGTAGTATTCATTATAAATTTAATAAACCAGGGTATCATTCTAGGCATATAGTTCCACTTTAAGGCTAAAGGACCTGTTGAACTTAATAGCATAGCTGGCACATCTGCTAATACATCAGTTCTATTTAATGATAGTGATGCATAAGGTGAAAAGTGACCAGCGTTCCCATATGATGCAGCTGGGCTCCCTGGTGGATCTCTGTCAAAAATAGTTACATCAAAACCTTTTTTTTGAAGAAATAAAGCATTAGATACTCCTTGAATACCTACACCAATAATACCAATTTTAGTTTTCATAAATTATAATATCAAGAAAAGTATACTTCTCTTTCTCAAAAAAACTTAAGCGACAAAATATACTAAGCTATTGATTGTTGATTATGTATTTTTGCACTTAATACGATGCCAAAACCAATCATTGTTGCTAACATCGACGACCCTCCATAAGACATTATTGGCAAGGGTGAACCGACAATTGGTAACATACCTAATACCATAAACATATTTATTGTAATATACACAAAAATAGCTGAACCAAAGCTATAACAAAATATTTTTGCAAAATAACTTCTAGAAATAGAGCCAATCAAAATTATCCTATAAATTATAATTGCATAAAGCAAAAGTAAAAATAATGAACCTACAAAGCCAAATTCTTCAGAAAATAAAGTAAAAATAAAATCTGTATGTTTTTCAGGTAAAAATTCCAGATAACTTTGTGTTCCTTTTAAAAAGCCTTTCCCTAAAATTCCCCCCGACCCAACTGCAATTTTCGATTGAATAATCTGATATCCTGCTCCTAAAGGATCTCGGTCAGGATCTAGAAAAGTTAAAATTCTAAGCTTTTGATATGGCTTTAAAAAAGAAATTATAAAAGGAAATGAAACTATTGAAATTAAGAATGAATAAAAAAAATATTTATGATTTAATCCAACAAACCATAAAACAATTATTCCACTAATAGAAATTAATATTGATGTTCCAAGATCTGGTTGAATTATTACTAAACTCATTGGTATAAAAATAATTATTAATGAAATTATTACAGAATAGAAAGAATTAACGTTCTCTAATCTCATTCTATGAAAGTATTTGGCTAGACAAAGTATAATGGCTATTTTCATTAACTCTGATGGTTGAATATTTATGAAATATAAATTCATCCACCTTTGGGAGCCGGAAACAGTTATCCCAAAATTAATTGTCCAAATCAACATTAATACTAAAACAAAATAAGCAAAATAACTCAATGAGAACCATAATCTTATGTTGAAAAAAGCCATAACTAACATCAATGAGCTAAAAATAATAAATTTTATTAAGTGGCTTTGAGTATAAAATTTTACTTCCCCGCCGTCAGTTGAGTACATTGTTGCTACACTAACAATTCCTAAGATTAAAATACAAAAAAGTAAAACATAATCTAATTCTTTTAATTTTTGAATAAATTGGGTCTTATTTTCAAATCTATTATGGATGTACATTTAAATATTCATATATTTTTTAGTTTCAAAACTTTTTCTTATTTCGTGCCTATCAACAATCATTTTAAATAATTTATTTGCAAGAGGAGCAGCAACTGATCCTCCTGAACCGCCATGCTCTATTACTATACTCAATGCATATCTAGGATTTTTATAAGGTCCAAATGCAACATATAAAGCATGATCTCTTTGCTCGTAGGGAATCTCTGATGTTTTTAAATCTAATTCTCTTTCCTCTGCAGTAATTCTTTTTACTTGAGCGGTTCCAGTTTTTCCTGCAAATTGATATTTAGGGTCATCTATACGGGATCGATAAGAAGTTCCTCTAATTTCATTTGTTGAACTGAACATAGAATCTTGAATAATTTTAATATTTTTAGATTTTTTATATAAAGGAATAAATTTATCCTCATATTGCGTATTGTCATTTGCAACTAATTTAGGATAAATTTTATAACCACCGTTAGCTATTTGCGCTGTCATTAAGCACAACTGAATAGGTGTTGTTTGAATGAACCCTTGGCCTATACCTGTTATAATTGTTTCTCCTAATACCCAACTTTGTCCTAAAGCATTTTTTTTCCATTCTGTATTAGGAACTAATCCATTTTTTTCATTATTAAACAGTTCTTTAAAAACTTTTTTTCCTAAGCCAAATTTTTTAGCGGTTTCGCTTAATCTATCTACACCTAATCTTCTCGCTACCTCATAAAAATATGTATCACAAGACTGCTTCATTCCCTCTCTCAAATTTACAAATCCGTGTCCCTCTTTTTTCCAACAATGATAAGTTTGCCCGTATAATTCAAGAGGATTCTTGTGACCTTTACATTGCACTGTAAAGTCAGGAGTTATAATTCCATTTTCTAAAGCTGATAAAGCTACTATCGGTTTAATTGTTGAGCCTGGAGAATAATTTCCAGATAAAGTTTTATTTACTAAAGGTTTCATTGGATTATTTCTTATTAATTGCCAGTCCTCATTGTTTATTCCAAAAACAAACAAGTTTGGATCGAATGATGGAGAAGAATTCATTGCAATAATTGCACCTGTATAAATATCCATTACACAAATGGAACCAGCTTTCTCAAACAATAATTGATTTGTAAATTCTTGAATTTTTGTATCTATTGTTAATTGGATTGTTTCACCCTTATCTCCTTTTTGAAATGCTAGCTGATTAATTCTTCTACCATATGCATTAACTTCATATCTTTCGATAGAGTTAGTTCCAATCAATTTTTCTTCAAATGTTTTTTCTAAACCAATTTTTCCAATTTTAAGTTCTGGAACAAACTTTTCTTTTATCGTTTTGTTAGATGAAATATCATCTTCGTTTGCTCTACTCACATACCCAATAACATGGGTAAATAATTCCTTATAAGGATATTCTCTAGAAATTGATATTACTGGCTTTACGCCATTTAAATCATATAGATGATTATTAATTTTAGAGAACTCTTCCCAACTAAGGTTGTTTGAAACTACTAATGTTTCCCATGGTTTAATTTCATTCTTTTTTTTTACTATTTTTTTGAAATAGTCATCCGAAAGATTAAGTAAATCCTTAATTCTATAAATGGTGTATCTAAAATCCTCAATTTCTTCAGGAATAACATGTAACTCATAAGCCTCAAAATTTCCTGCTATCGTATTTCCAAAAAAATCTACAAAATCACCTCTTACTGGAGCAAGTTTCCACTCTCTAATTCTATTTTTATCAGAAAGTGTAAGATATTTATCGTTTTGCTTCACTTGTAAAAAAAACATTCTACTAATAATTCCACCAAAAATTATTACTTTAGCTGCAGCAATAATAAACATTCTTCTATTTATTGAGTTTAATTTAGTAATATTATCGCTAAAATTATTCATTTAAACCTTTTAGATAATAATTAAAAATCTGGGTAAAGAGGATATAAAGTAAAAAAGTAAAAAAATTATTCACCAAATAAAATGTTAAATTTAATTCGTAAGAAAAAATTAAAAATAAAATTGTATAATTTAATGAGTTAATCAAACTTATTACGAAAAGGAAATAAAACCAATCCTTTATAATATTTGGTCTAATTGTTATACTCCTTAAATATGATGAAAATGAGCAGATTAATACGTAAGAAAGAGAGCTTATGCCAAGTGGAAAACCTATTACTACATCATTAATTAATCCTGCAAAAAAAACTAATAAATAATCAAAATGCAGACTGTCCTTTAAAGTAAAATAAAATATTATAATAAATGGAAAGTTGAATGAAAAATATTCAATATCTAGATAATTGAAGTCAAATTCATTTAAAACAGAAACATAAAGGATTATTAATGGAAGCCAACTGTAAATTCTAAATAAAAATTTTCTTTTATGAAATATGGTCATCAAAGTTTTCCTTTATTAAGTACGCATTTCCTATATTTCTCAGTCCCAAATTTATAACCTCTTTGATTTGAAAAAGATTTTTTGCATTTCTTACTATAAATTAAGTTTAACTTTAAAAATTCTAGCTCGTTTTTATCAATTTCTTTTTGATTTATAATTTGATCTTGTTCGTCAATCTTTTCTTCTAAAAGAATTAATTGTTTATTTAATTCGTTTATTTTTGTCTCTAATTCACTATTTTCTTCAGAAAATTTAAGATTTGTATTTTTATAAATTTCTATCTGCTCATTAAGTAATTCTAATTTTAATTTATCTGTATTCTTTAAATCCTGAAATTCGTTACTATTTATAATTTTATCATCTTTTTTATCATTAATTGTATCTGATTTTTCATTATAAACTTCTGCAAATACATATTTTAGTTGATCAAAATTACTATAAAAATTTATTTTAATGATTTTTGGAATTTGATTTTTCAAAACCTGAACTCTTCCAACTGGTACTCCGCTTTTATAGATTGATCCTGTTCCAGAAGTATAGGCTATATTTCCATTATCTATTTCATCAGAATAATTACCTTTAATATATTTGATTTCACCTGAATTTTTTCCATCCCCTGAAACAATTGCTTGAAAATTACCAGGAGCCAAGGAAACTGGAACATTAGAATTAAAATCAGATAATAATAAAACTCTTGAGGTTTGGTAATTTACCTCAATTACTTTACCAGCTAAATAATTCTTATCATAAATATTTGTGCCAATTTTTATATTATCCTTGCTTCCTTTATTAATGATTAAAGATTTTAAAAAAGGGCTGTCATGGTCAACAATTACTTTAGCTAATATTTTATCACTTGATAAACTATAATCCTCTATCAATGCCTTTAATTCCTCATTTTCACTTCTAATTATGATATTTGAAATTTTTTCTGATTTTAATTTCTCAATCTCATCAATATTTTTTTTATAATCTGCATAAAATGAAGAATATTTTATTGTTTCATTAATTGAATTGAGAATAAAATTTTCTGGTACAGAAATAACATAAGAAGATCTGTAGACAATTTCGTTAATAATATTTTTAACTTGACGAATATACTTATTTTCAAAACTAGATAACACTATTATTATTATAGATAATAATAATAGTGTTAATAAAGAAAATTTTTGTTTATTGCTTTTTTTTAAAAATGCAGATCTAATAGCTATTACAAAATCATCTCTGCTTGAGGCCATTCTCTTTAATATTCAGTCAACATAGTAGAAAAAGTTTGCTCTTGATCTAAAGCTTTTCCAGTTCCGATTGCAACACAAGATAGTGGATCTTCAGCAATATGAACTGGTAACCCTGTTTCTTTAGAAAACCTTTTGTCAATATTTTTAAGTAAAGCACCTCCACCAGTAAGGGTTAAACCCATATCAACAAGGTCGGCAGATAATTCTGGGGGTGTTGCCTCTAAAGCATCTTTAATTCCATTGACCATTTCTTTTAGGATATCATTTAATGCTTCAGCGGTATCTTCCTCTGTAATATTAACTTCTTTAGGAGTTCCCGACCTTAAATCTCTTCCTTTAACTGGATATGTGTTTACATTTGTTGGAATAGCAGTTCCGATTTCTTTTTTAATTTTTTCTGCAGTACTGTCACCAATCATCAAATTGTATTCTTTTCGCATATAATTTACTAAGGCACCATCCATAGCGTCGCCTGCTACTCTTAAAGATTTTGAGTAGACTAAACCTCCTAAGGACATGACTGCAATTTCACTGGTTCCACCCCCTATATCAACTACCATTGATCCTGTTGCTTCAGATATTGGAAGGTTAGCTCCAATCGCGGCAGCAATTGGTTCCTCAATTAATTGAACTCTTCTAGCACCTGCTGCTAATGCACTGTCCTGAATAGCTTTTCTTTCTACTGGTGTTGAGCCAGTCGGTACACAAATTAGAATTCTAGGATTTGAAAATGTTCTTCCCTTATGGACTTTTTTGATAAAATGTTTAATCATTTCCTCGGTCACAATAAAGTCTGCTATAACACCATCTCTTAACGGTCTAATTGCTTGTATATTTCCTGGTGTTCTTCCCAACATCGTTTTTGCCTCATCTCCAACGGCTAAAACTTGTTTTTTCCCTGATTGATCAACAATAGCAACTACCGATGGTTCATTTAAGACAACGCCTTTCCCCTTAACAACCACTAATGTATTAGCTGTTCCTAGATCTATAGCCATGTCTTGGCTCCAAATTTTTTTAACTTTATTAAATAATCCCATTTAAACTCCTCCCTTTACTTTTTGATGTTCTATATTTTGTGATAAAGATTTTTTTTCTCTTTTGATTAACATTTTATTTAAAGCGTTCAAATATGCATTAGCTGAAGCAACTAGAGTATCTGTATCGGCTGATTGACCTACTGTTGTCCTATCGTTTTCCTCAATTTTTACACTAACAGTAGCTTGAGCATCTGTTCCCTCTGTAACCGCGTGTACCTGATACAAAGAAAGTTTTACATCATGTGGATATAATTCTTTAATACATTTAAAAATAGCATCTACAGGGCCGTCACCGGTTTGTGAAGTTTGTTTAATTTCTCCAAATACATCAAGAGTCATTTCTGCTCTTTGAGGTTCTCCTGTTCCAGCAAATACTTTTAATGATTTTAAATTAATTGCATTAATTTTGTTATCAATGATCAAACTATCATCTACTAAAGCCACAATATCTTCATCATAAATATGTTTTTTTTTATCTGCTAAAATTTTAAATTTTCCGAAAGCAGCCTGAATTACATCGTCAGTAACATCTGTATAACCTAAATCATTTAATTTATCTTTAAATGCATGTCTACCTGAGTGTTTACCCATGACTAATGAAGTTTTTTTAACTCCTACACTTTCAGGAGTCATTATTTCATATGTTTCTCTATTCTTAAGCATTCCATCCTGATGAATGCCTGATTCATGAGCAAATGCATTTTTTCCAACTATTGCTTTGTTAAACTGAACTGGAAATCCTGTTGCATTAGATACAATTTTTGAGGCTTTACTTATTAGCTCTGTTTTTATACCAGTCTCATAAGGTAACAAATCATCTCGAGTTTTTATTGCCATAACTATTTCCTCAAGTGCTGCATTTCCAGCCCTTTCACCAATACCATTTATAGTACATTCAATTTGTCTAACACCAGCAGATAATCCGGATAAAGCATTCGCAACTGCTAAGCCAAGATCGTTATGACAATGTGCTGAAATAATCGCTTTATCAATATTTGGCACATTATTTTTTATTGATGTGATTGTTTTAGCAAATTCTTCAGGTATAGAATATCCAACTGTGTCAGGAATATTTATTGTTTTAGCTCCACAATTTATTGCGAGTTCAATTGTTTTATACATAAAATCTAAATTTGTTCTTGTACCATCTTCACACGACCATTCTACATCATCAGTGAACTTTCTCGCGTAAGTCACACTTTCTTTAATAGCTCCTAATACTTGTTCATCAGTCATATTCAGTTTATGTTTCATGTGAACAGGACTTGTTGAAATAAATGTATGTATTCTAAATCTGTCTGCGAATTTTAATGACTCATGGCATGCATCTATATCTTTTTTTGTGGCTCTAGCTAAACCACAAGGAATTGAATTTTTCACACTTTTGCTTATCGCACTGACCGCTTCAAAATCTCCAGGAGAAGATATTGGGAATCCCGCTTCAATAATATCAATTCCCATCTCATCAAAAACTCTCGAGATTTGAATTTTTTCTTCCACGCTCATAGAGGCACCTGGTGACTGCTCACCATCTCTCATTGTCGTATCAAATATGTATACTTTGTCTTTAGTGCTCATAACTAAATTTTTGAATAGTATAATACAATCTATAAGTGAGATTGCAAAATAAATGTCAAATTTGGTTTTTTTTACTGACCTTTTTGGGTTTAATTTTAGAATTAACTTTTATCACTATCGACAAGTTTTTTCTTACCTATCCAGGGCATCATAGCTCTTAATTGAGATCCAACTTTTTCAACGGGATGTTCGGCCAATTTTGCTCTTGTGGCAAGAAAGTTTTTTTGGCCATTTTTACATTCATCCATCCACTCTTTAGTGAACTTTCCTGATTGTATTTCTGAAAGAACTTCTTTCATCCTTTTCTTTGTTTCTTCTTTATTAATAATTCTAGGGCCTGACTGGTACTCACCAAATTCAGCAGTGTTAGAAATAGAATAATTCATATTTGCTATCCCACCCTCATAAATCAAGTCAACTATTAGTTTTACTTCATGCACTGTTTCAAAATATGCCATCTCCGGCTCATAACCTGCTTCTACTAATGTTTCATAACCATTTTTCATTAATTCAACTAAACCACCACACAAAACAGTCTGTTCACCAAATAAATCTGTTTCGACCTCATCTTTAAATGTTGTTTCTATTATTCCTGATCTTCCTCCGCCAATAGCAGATGCATACGATAAAGCTAGATCTCTCGCTTTTCCTGAGCCATTTTGATGAACTGCAAAAAGACATGGAACTCCTCCACCTTTTTCATATTCGCTTCTAACTAAATGGCCTGGACCTTTAGGAGCAACCATAAATACATCTAAATCTTTTCTTGCTTTAATTAAATCGTAATGAACATTTAATCCATGGGCAAAAGCGATACTCGATCCTTCTTTCGCTCTTTGCTCAATATGATTTTTATATATTTGAGCTTGTAATTCATCTGGAGTTAATATCATTAAAATATCTGCCCAAGCTGCTGCATCAGATAAATTCATAACTTTTAATCCCTTGGACTCTGCTTTTGCAGCACTGGCAGAGCCTTCTCTTAAGGCTACAACAATCTCTTTGACCCCACTATCTTTTAAATTTAACGCATGAGCATGTCCTTGACTTCCATAGCCAAATATAGCTATTTTTTTTCCTTTTATTAAGTTCACATCTGCATCTTTTTCATAAAACATCTTCATTATATATCTCCTTACTAAATTTATTTAAAAACTTCAGCACCTCTTGTCATTGCAATAGCTCCGGTTCTTGAAGTACTTGTAAGACCAAAAGCTCTCAATTTTTTACTCATTTTGTCAATTTCTCTTCTTAAAGCAGTTATCTGAATTACAACAGATTGATTTGTTTTATCTAATATTACAGGATTAAATTTCTTACAGACTTCAAGAGATTTTTCTATCTTTTTTTTTTTTCCAACAATTTTTAAAAGAGCCATTTCCTTAAATATTACTTTCTTATCTTCTCTTTTAAAATCTGCAACTTTATGAACTGGTACTAATTTCTTTAGTTGTAATTTTATTTGATCAATGACTTGTGGGGTACCAGTTGTAACTATAGTTATTCTTGAGATATTCTTACTAGCATCAACTTCAGCAACCGCTAATGACTCAATATTATATCCTCTACCAGAGAAAAGTCCCACTACTCTAGCTAATACGCCAGCTTCATTATCAACCCATACAACAAATATATGTGTATCAAATTTTCCTTTTTTAGTCGGGATATTATAAGCTGATTTAGGTTTTGCCATTAGACTAATGATTTTCCTTTACCAGTAATTTTATTCCCATCTTGATCATTTGGTCCTAAAATCATCTGATTATGTGGTTTTCCTGAAGGAATCATAGGAAAACAATTTTCATTAGGATCAACCTGACAATCAAAGATTACTGGACCATTGTGCTCCAACATTTCTTTAATTTTATCATCTAGTTCACTAGGATTATTTGCTTTAATTCCTTTACAGCCATAAGCTTCTGCCAATTTAACAAAATCAGGTAAAGCTTCAGAGTAACTCTCAGAATAATTCTTTTCATGTAATAGCTCCTGCCATTGTCTTACCATTCCCATATATTGATTATTTAAAACAAAAATCTTAATTGGTAAATTATACTGAACAGCTGTTGACATTTCTTGCATGGTCATCAAGACTGAAGCTTCACCCGCAATATCAATTACGAGTTTATCTGGATGTGCAATCTGAACACCAACAGCAGCTGGTAGGCCATAACCCATAGTTCCAAGTCCACCTGACGTCATCCATCTGTTAGGTTTATTGAACTTATAATGTTGTGCTGCCCACATCTGATGTTGACCAACTTCAGTTGTGATAAATGTATCTTGATGTTTTGTTAATTCATATAATCTTTGAACAGCATACTGAGGCTTTATAGTTTTTTCACTATTTACATAACCTAAAGAATTTTTTGTTCTCCACTTTTGAATTTGTTCCCACCATTTAGATATATTTTGTTTATTTGAAAATTTAAAACCATTTTGTTTTTTATTGATAGTTTTTATAGTTTTTTTTAAAACTTCATTAACATCCCCTACAATTGCTAAATTTACTTTAATTATTTTATTTATGGATGATGGATCTATATCTATATGAACTTTTTTTGAATTTGGTGAAAATTCATCTATCTTACCTGTAATTCTATCATCGAATCGTGCACCAACATTAATTAATAGATCACAATCGTGCATAGCATTGTTTGCCTCATAAGTTCCATGCATTCCTAACATTCCAATAAATTGATTGTCATCACCAGGGTATGCACCTAAGCCTTGTAAGGTTGAAGTAATTGGAAAACCAATTAATCTAACAAATTCTCTCAAAGCTTCGCTTGCTTTTGGTCCTGAATTAATAACCCCACCACCTGTATAAATAATGGGTTTTTTTGATTTTGATATTAAATTAATTAATTCATCTATATCATTTTGAGAAAACTTACTGTGTAATTTTCCATTGTTATTTTTTTGTTTTTTTAATTTTGAATATCTAAATTTATCAAATTGAATATCCTTAGGTATATCAACTAAAACAGGTCCAGGTCTTCCTGTTGTTGCAACCTTGAATGCTTCATGAATTATTTTGGATAAGTCTTTTATATCTTTTACTAACCAGTTATGTTTTGTACATGGTCTTGTGATTCCTGTCGTGTCACATTCTTGAAAGGCATCTGTACCAATAAGATGTGTTGGCACTTGACCAGAAATGCAAACCAATGGAACAGAATCCATGTAAGCATCTGTGAGAGCAGTGACAACATTTGTTGCACCAGGACCAGATGTAACCAGCACAACGCCCGGTTTACCAGAGGATCTTGCGTAACCCTCTGCTGCATGCCCGGCTCCCTGCTCATGCCTAACTAAAATATGTTTTATTGAGGAATGGTTTTTCAATTCGTCATAAATAGGCAAAACTGCTCCACCAGGATATCCAAAAATAAAATCTACTCCTTGGTCCTCTAAACATTTGAATACAATTTCTGCTCCTGTGAATAATTTTGACATTTCGCAATCTAGCTGAAGTTGTACTAATTGGTCAAGTTTTAGTGAGCAATATTTAAATTTTTTTTATGAAGTTTTTTAATTTTTTTGGCTCTATTTTTTTCCAATCTTTCATATTTCCTCTTGCCCAAGTGACTTGTCTTTTTGCATATTGCCTAGTCTTTATTGATATTTTTTCAATTACTTGGTCTTTTGTAAGCTTATTTCGTATTAAATCCCCAATCTCAAAAATTCCTATGGCTTTAGATATGCTTTTATTTTTTGGCACCTTAAGTCTTAAAAAATTTTTAACCTCCTGAATTGACCCATTTTCTATCATTTTTTTTGTTCTTGAATTAATTCGATCTATCAATTCTGACCTTGGAAAATCAATATAAATTTTAAGAAAATCTTTTTTTTTGAATTTTGATTTTGTTTTTTTATACCACTCAAATATAGATTTTTTTGTAAAAAATATTACCTCATATGCTCTCAAGGATCTTTGGATATCCCTAGATTTAATATTTTCACTAGCTAAAGAGTCTATCTTAACAAGTTTTTTATAAAAATTTTTTTGACCAATCTTCCTATGTAAATTTCTTATATGTCTCCTTACCTTAGTTGGTATAACAGGTATCTCCACAAGTCCTTCAGTTATTGCCTTAAAATATAACCCTGTCCCACCGACTAAGATAGGTATTTTTTTATTTTTCTTTATCATGTCAATTTTTTTTATTGTTAGATTTAGCCAATCTCCTAAAGAAAAATTTTTTTTTGCTTCTTTAAAGCCGTAAAGATAATGTTTAATTTCTTGTGTTTCTTTTTTTAAAGGCCTTGCAGTCAAAATTTTTAATTCCTTGTATACTTGCATACTATCTGCATTTATTATTTGGCCATTTATTTTTTTAGCTAATTCAACTGCAAACTCAGTTTTACCGGAGGCTGTGGGACCATAAATTAAAATAATTTTGGATTTTAAATCCATTTTACTATTTTAATTTTATCCCTATATATCTTCTTTGATTTTGATTGTTGTAAATAACAAGCAATATTGTCTTTTGGTTAGAATTTAAAACTTGCTTAGTAATTTGGTCTAAATCATTAGCAGATCTAATTTTCTTTTTTTGGGCTTCGATAATTACACTATTGGTTTCAATTGAATTAATTAGTGGACTATTATTTTCAATTTTAGTTATAACTAGTCCATCTGTTTGGTTAGGGAGTTTTCTTTCCCTTATATCGGCATTTGTTAATTTTCGAACTGTAATATTTAAGTTTTCAATTTTAGTTTCCACAGGTTGAGATTTCTCGCTTATTTTGAAATCTTCAGAAGTCTCTAATCTACCTAGTGTGATTACCTTAGTTATTTCTTTTTTATTTCTCCATATTTTAACTTCAACTTTTTTTCCAACCTCTGTTTTAGCAACTATAATTGGGAGTTCTTTCATCTCTCTAATTTTTTGGCCATTAAATTCTAAAATTATATCTCCTGCCTTTACACCAGCATTATCAGATGGACTATTTTCAGCTACACTAGCAACTAGCGCTCCTCTAGCATCATCAAGTTTTTCAACTTCAGCTATTTCTTTTGTCACATCTTGAATTCTAACACCTAACCATCCTCTTTTGGTTTCACCAAATTTAATTAATTGATCAATCACAATTTTTGCACTGTTAGACGGTATTGAAAAACCTATACCAATGGAACCATTTCTTCCTAATATCGCAGTATTAATTCCAATTACATTCCCATTCATATCAAACAAAGGACCTCCTGAATTACCAGAATTAATTGATGCATCTGTTTGAATATAATCTTCGTATCGTGAGAGACCAATTGACCGATTTCTAGCAGAAATAATTCCTGATGTAACAGTTCCACCTAGCCCAAAAGGATTTCCAATGGCGATAACCCAATCTCCAATTCTTGCCTTATCAGAGTCTCCAAAGTCAACAGGAGAGAATTTTTCGTTAGTATCAAGTTGTAAAACAGCAATATCAGACAATGGATCTGCTCCTATTACCGTCGCGTTATATTCTTTATCACCATTAACTCTTACAATAATATCTTCTGCATCTTGAATTACGTGATTGTTAGTAACAATTATTCCTTTTTCATCTATAATAAATCCTGATCCTAATGCTGAAGATTTTCTTTCCTGAGGTGTTCCAAATTCTTTAAACATATCTTCGAAAGGTGAACCGGGGGGGAATTGGAAAGGAAATGGGTTGTTATTAGCAACTACAGTTGTTGTAGTTGAAATATTCACAACTGATGGCATTAATTTCTCTGCTAAATCTGCAAAAGATTCTGGAACATTTTTTGAGTAGACGTTAAATGTGAAAACAAAAAATAGGATTAAGCTCGAAAATAAAATTTTTACATTTCTCATAACTAGTTTTTTACATAATAAATTATAATAAAACCTATTATAGCAAAAATCATACCACCTGTTCTTAATTGAGTATTTTTCAATAAATCTAATTTCTTTAGCATACTTTTCATTTTTGATGGAAATAAGGCGTAAAGAATACCTTCTATAAATAAAAATAGACCGAAAGCTATAAATAGCTCTTTCATCGAATTATTGTTGTAATTCTGGTTTTATATTTCCAAAAAATTTAAAAAATTCAGAATCAGGAGATAAAATTAAAGATGTTTCTCCCCCAATCAAAGCTTTTTCGTAGGCTTGCATCGCTCTATAAAATGCAAAAAATTCAGGGTCTCTTCCAAAGGCATCAGCAAAAATTTTGTTTCTCAAACCATCACCTTCACCTTTCATTATTTCAGATTGTTTCTGAGCATCTGCCAAAATTACAGTAACTTCTTTGTCAGCCGTTGATGTTATTGTAACTGCCATCTCTGCACCTTTTGCTCTAAATTCTTTAGCTTCCCTCTCTCTTTCAGTTTGCATTCTTCTGTAAATTGCATCACTGTTTGCTTGAGGGAGATCCGCTCTTTTTATTCTTACATCAACAATATTTATTCCAAAATTTTGAGCTTCATTATTTACTCCCTCTTTAATCAAAGACATTTGCTTAGATCTATCTTGAGATAAAAGCGTTTGCAATTCTTCTTGACCTAGAACGTTCCTAATTCTAGAATTAATGATTGTTGATAATCTCGATCTTGCAACTCTCTCGTTACCGACAGAAATATAAAATTTTAGAGGGTCAACGATTTGAAACCTTGCAAATGCATCTACTATTAGTCTTTTTTGATCAGAAGCAATAACCTCTTCAGGAGGAGTGTCTAAGTTTAATATTCTTTTGTCCAAATAAACAACGTTTTGTATAAACGGTATTTTAAAGTTAAGACCAGGTTTTGTAATAATTCTTTTAGGATCTCCAAATTGGAGAATAATTGCTTGATTTACCTCTTTTACAATTATTATTGATAAAAAAGCAACCAAACCAGCTAGTGCTAAAAATCCTAATAAAATTTTTCCTGTTTTCATCTTAATTAGTTACCTTTTTTTTTAACTCAGGTAGAGGCAGATATGGTACAACACCTGAACCTGCATTTTTTTCTATAATTACCTTCTCAATATCAGCCAAAACTTTTTCCATCGTTTCTAAATACATTCTTTCTTGTGTGACAGCCTTTGCATTTTTATACTCATCATAGATTGACACAAATCTACTTGCTTCACCCTCAGCTTTTGCAACTACCTCTTTTTTATAAGCCTCAGCAGCTTGTAATATTTTTGCAGCTTCCCCTCTGGCTCTAGGTATTACATCATTAGCATAAGCTTCCGCCTCATTTTTTGATCTCTCCATGTCTGCTCTTGCAGCTTGCACATCTCTAAAAGCATCAATAACTTGATCTGGTGGATCTGCTTTCTGTGTCTGTACCTGTGTAATCTGAATTCCGCTCTCATAGTCATCTAATATATTTTGAATGATATCCTGTGTTTCAACTTCGATTTTTGATCTTCCCTCGGTAAGGATTGGTTGAATTTCGCTTTTAGCGATTACCTCTCTCATTGCTGTCTCAGCAGCAGCTTTGACAGTTCCCTCTGGATCTTGAATTTTAAATAAAAAGTTTCCCGCATCTTTTATTACCCAAAAAACAGAAAAATCAATATTGACAATATTCTCATCTCCCGTAAGCATTAAACTCTCTTGAGGGACATCAGCGACACCTCCACCGCTTGAAAACCCGCTATCTCGCTCGGATCTAAAACCAATATCTATTCTATTAACTTTTGTGACTTTTGGGGTTTGCACGGTCTCTACTGGAAAGGGTATATGATAATTTAATCCAGGTTGAGTTGTTTTAACAAATTTACCAAATCTTAGCACGACTCCTTGTTCATCAGGTAAAACTCTATAAAGACCACTTGCGAGCCAAATGAAGCCTAAAATTAAAATTGCTAATATTACTGGCTTGCCACCAGATGTTGAGCCTCCTGGTAAAAATTTTTTTATTTTCTCTTGAATTTCTCGAATGATTTTATCTATATCAGGTGGATTTGGTCCTCTACCAGATCCATTACCACCATTTCCTCCTGGCGGAGTTCCCCAAGGGCTGCCACCACGCTGTTGAAAATCATCAGACATACATACCTATATAGTGTTTTTGATCACAAAAACAAGGTAAGATGAAAATTATGACTGAAAAAACACAGGAACTAAGTGACGCAATGAAAAAAAAACTAGAACCTAAAAAATTCTCAAAAAATCCAATCCCTGGCACTAAGTTTACAATTGCTATTTCAAGCGCAAAAGGGGGTGTAGGTAAATCAACATTTGCCACAAATCTTGCTTTAGCCTTAGATAACATTGGGTGTAGTGTTGGCTTACTTGATGCAGATATTTACGGTCCATCAATTCCTAAAATGCTAGGTATCAATGAAAAACCAAAAAGTGACGGTCAAAAATTAGATCCGATTTTAAAATATAATTTACAATGTATGTCAATTGGCTTTCTGACCGATCAACAAACTCCAATGATCTGGCGCGGACCAATGGTGACTAGTGCAATTAAAACTTTTACTCAAAAAGTAAATTGGAAAAATTTAGATTTTATAATTGTAGATATGCCTCCAGGAACTGGTGATACTCAACTTACGTTTTCTCAAGAAATTAAAATGGACGGTGCAATCATTATTTCAACTCCACAAGAAGTGGCTCTTATAGACGTCAAGAGAGGAATTAAAATGTTTGACAAATTGAACGTAAAAATTTTAGGCTTAGTTGATAATATGAGTTATTTCATTGGAGACGATAAAAAAAAATACAAAATTTTTGGTGAAGGAGGAGTAAAAAGAACAGCGCAAGAATTTAAAAAAGAGTTTCTAGGCGAGATTCCAATAAACCCAGAAATTGGAAAATCTGGAGATGATGGAATGCCAATTGTATTGGCAAAACCAAATCATGAAGTAACAAAAATTTATAAAAAATTTGCTAATATAATTAAATCAACCTATCTTTAATTTCAAAAGCTTCCATCAATTCATTCCACTCTCTTTTAGAAAGTCCAGAATCTTCTAACGAAATATTTTCTCCCTTAATAAGTTTTTGAAGAATAACTTTACCTTTTGCAGAAACTTCTGTGCCTCCTACTCTATAGTCCATAAATGATTCATAAGTTATTGGGACCCATTTTTTTAATGTTTCTAACATTATATCTGCATAAATTCTTATCTCGTATTGGGCATGTCTATCAGCTCTAAGTCTTAAAAAGTTCATCAGATTTAATAAATCTGTTTTCCAGTACCACTGAGTATAAGTATTTAAGGTTAAATTCATTCTTGCAAGTTCTCTAGCCAATCCTTTTTTATTATCATCTATTTTTGAACCATCGTATCTTTCGTTAAGCATGGTTTCATAATTATTATATGTTCTTTCCGCATCATTTTTTAAAAGATCCAATACTTCGTTTGCTTGATCGCCCTCTAGTACATCTCCTCTACCTTGTCTATTACTCAAAGATTGTGCTGCTAAATTTTCTTTTGTTGGTAAATAAAATTCCTTATCAAGAATTGAATATCTTGCTGAGTACTCATTTACATTTGCTGTTCTGTGCCTTATCCATTGTCTTGCAATAAAAATTGGTAATTTAATATGATACTTTATCTCACACATTTCGAAAGGGGTGCTATGCCAATGTCTCATTAAGTATTTTATCAAACCTTTATCAGTAGAAACTTGTTTAGTGCCCTTTCCATATGAGACTCTGGCAGACTGGACTATTGATGTGTCATCACCCATATAATCAATTACTCTTACAAAACCATGATCTAACGCTGGAATTGCCTCATATAGTATTTTTTCTAATTCATGTGAAGTTACTCTTTTAGTCTGATTTTTTTGACTTTGTTGATTTTTGATATTTTCTAATTGTTCTTTAGTTAATTTCATGAATGATATTGAATCTATTTTAATTCCTTTTATATTAATAAAGTTGGTTTTCCAACTATGACGATAAACGAATTTCGTAATAACCATTACGGACGTGGGGGCAGTACCCACCACCTCCACCACACAACTTGCGGGGGTGAACTAGATTCGACGGATGTCTAAAGGTTTTTCTTTCGTTCGGAATTGTACCTCCGTAAAGGACTATTTATAATTGCTAACGAAAGTTACGCACTTGCTGCTTAATTAACTTTGTTAATTAAGTAAACGGGGTCTGGGGCACCTGGCAACAGAACGCCCCTAAATTAAATTAATAACATAAGTCAAAGTAACAATAACGTCTCATGTGACAATCATAATTTGCACAATTTGAATTTCATATTATTTCTAACATTGAAAGGATATTATATGAAAAAAATATTATTAACGTTTATACTAACAATGTTTATGAATTCTGCTATTGCAGGATCTTGCGTTATGATGGCTAAGAATCTTGAAGCAAAAATAAAAGAAGCTCAACAACTTCACGACGAAGGAATGAAGGCTCACAGTTCAGGGGATCACGCTAAGTCAGAAGAATTACTAAACAAAGCTTTAGAATTATTTAAAAGCTAATAAATTAAGGGGCGTCTATTTACAAAGCGCCCCATAAAATATTGTGATTATAAATTAAAATTTATATTCCCTAATATTCTATTTATCTTGATTTTTTTTTTAGTTCTGCTTGTGCTGCTGCTAATCTTGCTATTGGAACTCTGTAAGGTGAGCAAGAGACATAGTCTAATCCAGCTCTTGAGCAAAATGATATACTTTTTGGATCACCACCATGTTCACCACAAATCCCCAATTTTATTTTTCTATTTTGTTTTTTTCCCTTTGTAACAGCAATTTCTATCAAATCCTCAACACCCTCATCTATTGAAACAAATGGATCGATAGAAAATATTTTATTTTCAATATAATCATTCAAAAATTTTCCGCTATCATCTCGGCTAATTCCAAAAGTAGTTTGGGTTAAATCATTTGTTCCAAAACTAAAAAATTCTGCGTGTTTTGCAATATCTTTTGCTTTAATTGCTGCTCGTGGCAGTTCAATCATAGAACCGACTAAATATTTTATTTTAACTTTATTTTCCTTTTCTACTTGTCCAGCAATTCTTATTACTAAATCTTTCATTATTTTAATTTCAGATTCTGTAGAGACAAGCGGTATCATAATTTCTGGAAAAGCAAATTTTTGTTTATTCTTTTTAAGTTCTGATAATGCCTCAAATATTGCTCTACATTGCATTTCATAAATTTCTGGAAAAGAAATGCCTAATCTACAACCTCTATGCCCTAGCATAGGGTTCTGTTCATGAAGCTCATTAATTCTTATTTTTACATCATTTACATCTGCTCCTACTACATTTGCAATCTCTGATATTTCATTTATCGATCTTGGTAAAAATTCATGCAAAGGTGGATCAAGCAATCTTACTGTGACTGGAAGACCGTGCATTATCTTAAAAATTTTCATAAAATCGTTCTTTTGATGCGGTAAAAGTTTTTTTAAGGCTTTTGATCTATCTTCTAGAGTTTTTGATAGTATCATCTCACGAACTGATAAGATTCTCTCTTCGTCAAAAAACATGTGTTCCGTTCTACAAAGACCTATGCCCTCAGCTCCAAAATCTCGTGCAATTTTTGTATCCAATGGTGTTTCTGAGTTTGTCCTTACCTTTAACTTTCTAATATTATCAGCCCAACTCATTAATTTCGAAAAATCTCCTGATATCTCTGGTTTAACTGTAGGCACACTTCCTAAAATTATTCTTCCAGTTGAACCATCGATTGTAATTACGTCTCCCTCCTTAACTTCAACAGATGATGTTTTGAAAGATTTTAGATCATAATTTATATCAATTTCACTAGACCCAGATACACAGGGTCTACCCATTCCTCTAGCAACAACTGCGGCATGACTTGTCATTCCACCTCTTGCTGTCAAAATCCCTTTGGCTGCATGCATTCCCTGAATATCCTCGGGAGAAGTTTCTACTCTTACTAAAATTATATCTTGCATCATATCGTTTAATCTTTCGGCCTCTTCAGATGTAAAAACTACTTTTCCACTAGCTGCACCAGGTGAAGCAGGTAATCCTTTTGCAATAACTTCAATAGAGCTTTTTTCATCTAAAGTTGGATGTAGTAATGTATCTAAGAAATTTGGATCTATTCTCAAAACAGCTTCTTCTTTTGATATTAATTTTTCTTTTACCATATCAACAGCAATCTTAATTGCTGACTTTGAAGTTCTTTTACCTGCACGTGTTTGAAGTATCCAAAGTTTATTATTCTCTACGGTGAATTCAACATCTTGCATATCTTTGTAATGTTTTTCCAGGATTCTTAGAATTTTATTTAGTTCAGAATAGATTTTAGGCATGGACTCTTCTAGTGAGCTATCTTTTACTTTTGCATCTTTTCTAGCTTTTTTAGTAATATGCCGTGGTGTTCTTGTTCCAGCAACAACATCCTCACCTTGTGCATTGATAAGATATTCTCCATAAATATTATTTGATCCATCGGAGGGGTTTCTAGTAAAAACTACCCCTGTCGCACAATCGTTTCCCATATTTCCAAAAACCATTGATTGGACATTTACTGCAGTTCCCCAGTCAGAGGGAATTTGGTTTAGTTTTCTGTAAATTTTTGCTCTTTTACTTTCCCAGGATAAAAAAACTGAGCTTATAGCGCCAAATAGTTGTTGATATACATCTTGAGGAAATTCTTTGTTAGTCTTTTCACGGACAGTATTTTTAAAATCTTTTATCAAACCACTCCAATCTTCCTCATCCAAATCCGTATCTAGTAACACACCTTTAGTAAGTTTATAATTTTCTATTAATTCTTCAAAATGATAATTCTCTACACCCATTACTACATTACCATACATTTGAATAAATCTTCTATAACTGTCTTTAGCAAACCTGCCATTAGATGTTTTTTTAGATAGTGCAATTACAGTTTGATCATTTAAACCAAGATTGAGTATAGTATCCATCATGCCAGGCATAGAAACTCTTGCACCTGATCGAACAGATAAAAGAAGTGGATTTTTTAAATCTCCAAATTTTTTAGATACTTCTTTTTCAATAGCCTTAAGTTCTTTTTTAATTTGAGTTATTAATTTCAAATTTAATGATTTTTTATTTTTATAAAACTCTTCACAAACTTTAGTTGAAATAGTAAAACCAGGTGGTACAGGCAAACCCATTCTTCCCATTTCTGATAAATTTGCTCCCTTTCCACCTAAAATATTTTTTGGATCTTTAATTTTTTTAATTTCTTTTGATTTAAAATTTAAAATTAGCTTATTCATTGTTAGCTTTTAATAATTGGAAATTAATAAAATATTGAAATGTCTTGCATAACATATTTATTAGATCTAATCTATTTTTTCTGATAATGTCATTCTTTTCATTTACTTTTACATTGTCAAAAAAATCATAAACTTCTTTTTTAGCTTCAGCTAAAATTAATAATGATTGTTCAAAATTTTCATCATTATTAACATTTAAGAAATAATTTTTAATTTCATTAATTTTTTTGAATAAATTTTTTTCATATTCATTTTTAAAAATGCCAGGATCAGCTATATTGTCTATCATTATATCATTATTTTTAATTTCACTTTCAAGTATATTTGAAGCCCTCCTATAACTTGAAATTATATCAATTCCTATTGGTTTATTTATAAGTTTATTTAAGCATTTAGCTTTCTCAAAAGTAGAAAATAATTTATTTAATGAAAATGATGAAGTTGAAGCTTCGACTATATCATAACGAACTTCTTTTTCTTTTAGGTAATATTTGTATCTATCTTTCAAGAAATTGAATAAGTCTTTTTGTAATTCTTTGTTAAAGAGTGTATAACCCTGATCCTGATACAAGCTTGACGCATAGATTAATAAATCATTAATTTTTAAATTTTTTCTGTTTTCTATTAAAGTTCTAATGATACCTAATGCAATTCTTCTAAGAGCCAGTGGGTCTTTTGAACTGGTTGGTTTTTCATTAATACCAAAAAAACCAACTATTGAGTCAATTTTATCAGCAATCGATAAGGCCAAACTAAATGGTTTCTTTGGCACTTTTGAGTCAACTCCAATAGGTAGATAATGTTCAGTAATTGCTTGTGAAATATCTCTATCAAAACCTTGATGGGCCGAAAAATATCCCCCCATAATGCCCTGGAGTTCTGGAAACTCACCTACTAAGTCTGATGTTAAGTCAGTTTTGCAAATTGATACTGACAATTCAATTTTTTCTTTACTGATCAATAGCTCATCGGAAATCATTCCACCTAATTTTCTCATCCTTTGCACTTTATCAAAATATGTACCAAGACCTTTGAAAAAATTTATAGATTTTAATTCTGAAACCTTTTTAACTAAATTTTGAGTTTTATCTTTATTCCAAAAAAATTCAGCATCACTTAATCTTGCATCAACAACTCTCTCATTTCCAAGCTTGATAAGACCTTTAGCATCTTTTTTATTAGTAACAATTAAAAACTCGTTAGTGATTTCATTTTTATAATCAAAAGTTGGAAAATATTTTTGATGAGATTGCATAGTTAAAGTTAAAATTTCTTTAGGAATAGTTAAATATTTTTTATCAAACTCGCATAATAAAACATTAGGGCTTTCGACTAAATTTACTACCTCATCAAGAAGCTTTGAATTATGCTCGATTTTTAATTTTCTCTTATTTAAAAATTTCGAAAATTGTTTATTTATAATTTTTATCCTGTGATTATGATCTATGTATACCCCCTTTTTTTCAAAAAATTTTTTATATGTTTTAAAATCTGTGAAAATTTTTTTTTTATCCTCAAAATCTTTATCTAAGAAAGTCGAATTTGAAGAGGCTAGATGATGAAAATTAAAATTAATTATTTTTTTATCAAATATTGACAAAATTGATTTTAACGGTCTGCCCCAGCTTAAGTCAAAATTGCCCCACTTCATTGATTTTTTCCATTTATAGCTCTCGAGTATTTTTGGTATATATTCCTCTAATAAATCATGAGTTTTTAATAATTTAGATTTTGTTTTATAGAAATAAAATTGACCCTTTTCTGTTTTTTTTTCGTATAGATCTTTTTTGCTTATTTGATTAGATCTTAAAAAACCCTCTAGTGCTTGACGTGGAGCTTCAATTTTTGGTCCTTTAATTTCCTCAGATTTAATTTTTATTTGCTTATCTAGATTTTCAAAAATTATTACTAATCTATTTGGAGTTGATAGTGAAAAGTTTTTTTTTGATCTAATTGATTTTTTTTCAAAAAATTTTTGGAAATCTTCCAAAAGTTTTTCTCTTAAGTTCTTTTGAAGTCCTGCAGGTATTTCCTCACTGAATAACTCTAAAAAAAATTCTGACATTCTATATTTGTGTATCAATCCAGATCGAAGCTACAGATTTTGTTATATCTCTTATTCTTCCAATATATTCAGCTCTTTGTGCAACACTTATAGCACCACGAGCATCTAATATATTAAAAACATGACTTGCTTTTAAACATTGATCATAAGCTGGTAAAGATACTTTTTTTTCAATTAATGATTTTGCTTCACTTTCCAACATATCAAAAATTTTAAATAAATTTTCAGTATTTGCATATTCAAAATTGTATGCTGAAAATTCTTTCTCAGCCTGATGAAAAACTTCTCGATACTCGAAACCTTCATCATTCCAGATCAAATCATAAACATTTTTTTTTTGTTGGGTAAACATACATATTCTTTCCAACCCATAAGTTATTTCCACAGAAACAGGTTTGCATTCAAAACCAGCCATTTGTTGAAAATAAGTAAATTGTGAAATTTCCATGCCATCGCACCAAACTTCCCATCCAAGACCAGCAGCGCCTAGAGTTGGGCTTTCCCAGTCATCCTCAACAAATCTAATATCATGATTTTTTGGGTCGATACCTATTACTAACAAACTTTTCAAATATAGTTTTTTGATATTAGATGGCGAGGGTTTTATTATTACTTGAAATTGATAATAATGCTGTAATCTATTTGGATTGTCTCCATATCTTCCATCTGTTGGTCTTCTTGATGGCTGAACATATGCAGCCTTCCATGGTTTTGGGCCCAAAGATCTCAGTGTTGTTGCTGGATGAAATGTTCCTGCTCCAACTTCTATATCATAAGGTTGTAAAATAATACAACCTTGCTTACTCCAGAACTTTTGTAAATTAAATATCGTATCTTGAAGAGATTGAAATTTTTTTTTCTTTTTAATTTTTTTAGAGACCATATCTTTGCCAGATAGATTTTTCGTCTAATAAATTTACAAGCTGATCTATATTATCGTTTGAAGATGACAGTTTTTTACTTAACCAACTCTTCGATTTTTCAAATTTTTTAATAACAACATCCTCTCCAAATTTTTCTTTAAGTATTTGATTTGCATCTCCAATCTCATCAATTAAACCGAGTTCTTTAGCTTTGCTGCCTGACCAAAACTCTCCTGAAAATAGTTCTACATCATTTTTTTTAAGCTTAAGTCCTCTGCTTTTCTCAACGACATCAATAAAATCTTTATGAAGGTCCAATTGTATACTTTTAAGTCTCTCAATATCTTCTTTTTTTTCATCAAGAAAAGGATCTAAAGTGCTTTTGTTTTTTCCTGCAGTATAAATTCTTCTTTGAACTCCAATTTTTTTTATTAGATCTGTAAAACCAAAAGAAGAATAAATTACTCCTATAGACCCAATTATCGAACTGGAATTCGAATATATTTCATCACCAGAACACGCTATTAAATAGCCCCCAGAGGCAGCAACATCTTCAGCAAAAACAATTACTTTTTTTTTATTTTTTTTTGCCTGCTGTCTTATTAAGTTATAAATTAAATGAGATTGTACTGGAGAACCTCCAGGTGAATTTATTGTAATAGCAACACATTGTGCCTTTTTTAGTGAAAATGCCTTTAATATTATTTCCTCTTGTCCTGCAAAGTCTATCCCTTGCTTAAATTTTCCAACATTGCCTATTACTCCACTCAATTTAATATGAGAAACGATTTTTTTCTTTTTAAAAAGAGAGAACATTTTTAATCCTTACAGAATTTTTAATTAATATAAAGACACCTTATAATTGAAGATTTAGGTGCGTCAATTGATATGTAATAAAAATAAACTTAATATACTAGTTTGTTTACCTAAATGGGAACTGTAGTCCAATTAAAAAATCAAATTAATAATTCTTATTTTCAACTAAAAAACTCAGTTGAGGATAAGTTATTACTTGTAGAGGAAAAAATAAAATCAAAATTGACGAGTAATGTTGATTTGGTTCAAAAAATGTCAGATTACCATCTCAATACAGGTGGAAAAAGGCTTAGAGCATTATTAACATTGGGTTCAGCAAAACTATGTGGTTATTCTAAGGGTACTAGGGACGTGAATCTAGCTGCCTGTGTTGAATTAATTCATGCGGCTACTTTAATGCATGATGACGTCATAGACAATGGTTCTATCAGACGAGGGAAAAAAACACTAAATAAAGTTTGGGGAAACCATTCATCAGTATTAATTGGTGACTATTTGCTTAGTAGATGTTTTGAAATGATGGTTGAGGATGGAAATATTGAAGTCCTAAAATTATTATCATCTACATCATCAAAAATTGCCCAGGGAGAGGTTTTGCAACTTCAACACAAAGGTGAAGTTGATATGTTGGAAGAAACTTATCTAAGAATAATTTCTGCAAAAACTGCAGAATTGTTTGCTGCATCTACAAAAGTAGGGGCCATATTATCAGAAATGAAAACAAAAGAGAAAGAAGCTCTAGAATTTTATGGAAGAAATCTTGGACTAACTTTTCAAATTGCCGATGATACTTTAGATTATAATTCAGAGCTAAAATTATTTGGAAAAAAAATTGGACAAGATTTTTATGAAGGTAAAATTACCCTCCCAATAATCTTATTATTCCAAAAAGCAAGTGACGAGGAAAAATATAAACTTAGAAATATTTTTTCAAAAATTGATAGAAATGAAGATGATTTGAATTTTACTTTATCTTTGATTAAAAATTATAATGTGATTGAATTGTGCTATCAAAAAGCACAACATTACATCAATTTATCATCAAGCTCTTTATCAGTTTTCAAAAATTCTGAAGATAAAAGTATTCTTGAAAACTTAACCTCTTTCAGTCTAGAAAGAAATTTTTAAGGACTTAAAAGACTTCTAGTCCAAATATTATTCTTACCTAAAGAATATTTTAATCTCTCATGGATTCTGTTTTCTCCATCCAACCAAAATTCTATACTTGATGGCTCAAGATTGAAACCTGACCAGTGATCAGGTCTCGGCACTTTTTCCTTATTATTATATTTTTTCTTAAATTCATCTAATGTTTTTAAAAGAGAGTCTCTACTATTTAAAACACTGCTTTGTC
Organism: uncultured Pelagibacteraceae bacterium; assembly: GCA_902629585.1. Taxonomy (GTDB): domain Bacteria; phylum Pseudomonadota; class Alphaproteobacteria; order Pelagibacterales; family Pelagibacteraceae; genus Pelagibacter. The sequence goes on from CACORI010000002.1 coordinate 138,714, forward strand.
TAGAGGCCCAGGCTCCAATTCTACTATCATAAGCTCTACTATTATAATATTTGTCTGCCGTCTCATTACTAACTTGTTTTAAACTTCCAGAAATTCTTATTTGTCTTAATAAACTTTTCCAATGAAAGCACATCGTTGCTTTAGGATTTTCTTTAATCTCATTTCCTTTTTGACTATTTAAATTTGTATAAAAAATAAATCCATTCTTATCAAACCCTTTTAAAAGGACCATTCTGACTGCCGGAATACCATCTTTACTGGCAGTTCCAAGTGCTAAAGCATTAGGATCATTTATTTCTTTCTTTTTAGCCTCAAGAAACCATTTTTCAAATAATTCGAATGGATCCTCAAGATCTAGAAAGCACTTATTAAGTCCTAATGAGTTTTTTTGATTCATAATTCTAACAAAATAATCTATATAATATAAATAATGTCATTTAATACATTTGGAAAGTTTTTTCGTTTCACAACCTGGGGAGAATCTCATGGGCCTGCAATAGGCTGCATAATTGACGGTTGCCCGCCTTTAATTCAAATAAAAGAGCAAGATATTCAGAGGGAATTAGACAAAAGAAAACCTGGGCAGTCAAAATTTACAACTCAAAGAAAAGAAGGTGATAAAGTCCAGATACTGTCAGGAGTTTTCGAAGGTAAAACAACTGGGACTCCAATTTCATTAATAATTTATAATGAAGACATGAAATCTAAAGATTATGAAAATATTAAAGATAAATTTAGACCAGGTCATGCTGATTTTACTTATTTCAAAAAATATGGAATCAGAGATTACAGAGGTGGAGGTAGATCTTCAGCGAGAGAAACAGCTGCTAGAGTAGCTGCAGGTGCGATCGCAAAAAAAATACTAGAAAAAAAACTAGGCAAAAAATTTAAAATTTCTGCAGCAGTTATCCAATTAGGTATTTTGGGCTGTGATATTGAAAAATGGGACGAAAGGATAATTTATAAAAATCCATTTTTTTGTCCAGATAAATCAATGATCAAAGTATGGGAAAAATACCTTTTAAGTATTAGAAAAGCAGGATCTTCCTGTGGTGCGATTATACAAGTAAGAGCTAATGGGGTGCCTGCTGGGCTTGGTGCACCAATTTACTCAAAACTAGATTCTGATATAGCATCAGCAATGATGAGTATTAATGCAGTTAAAGGAGTAAATATTGGAGCTGGAATGAATTCTGCACAATTATCTGGTGAAGAAAATTCGGACGAAATCTCACAAAATAAAAATAAATTAAGTTTTAGATCTAATCATGCTGGTGGAATTCTTGGTGGTATTTCATCAGGTCAAGAAATAATTGTATCGTTTGCAGTAAAACCAACATCTTCAATTTTAAAAAGTAGAAAAACAGTAAATAGATTTGGAAAAAATACAACTATTTCAGTCAAAGGCAGGCATGATCCATGCGTAGGTATCAGAGCGGTACCTGTAGGTGAGGCTATGTTATCATGCGTTTTATTAGACCACTATTTAATGAATAAAGCACAGTGTGGATAAATAATTATTTTTGTTTTTGTAAAATAATATTTGAATTTAAAACGTCCAAAACTTTTTCCTCAATTGAACGTGAATCAAGATTTGCATTCTTATACATATTATTTGGTGTATCTTGATCAATAAAAATATCTGGAAGTGTCATTGATCTAAATTTTAATTTATTATCTAGCAAACCCTTTCTTGATAGAAAATCAACAACATGTGATCCAAAACCACCAATTGATCCCTCTTCAATGGTTAAAATAGCCTCGTGTGTAATTGCAATTTGCCATATCAAATTTTCATCAAGTGGTTTTGCAAATCTTGCATCAATAATTGTAATATCTACTCCCTTTTTTTTTAAATTTTCTGCTGCTAATAAAGTTTCTTTCAATCTTGCTCCAAAATTTAAGATTGCTAATTTTTTTCCCTCCTGAATTAATTTTGATTTTCCAATTTCGATTTTTTCATTAATTGATGGCAAATCTGCTCCTGTTCCAGTGCCTCTTGGGTATCTAAATGCACAGGGTCTATCATTTATTTCTGTAGATGTATTTATCATTCTCACTAATTCCGCCTCATCACTTGCAGCCATTACAACAAAATTTGGTAGTGTTGATAGATATGTTATATCAAAACTACCTGCATGAGTAGGACCATCAGCACCGACTAAACCTGCTCTATCAATTGCAAATCTTACAGGTAAACTTTGTATGGCTACATCATGAACTACTTGATCATATGCTCTCTGTAAAAATGTTGAATAAATTGCTGCATAAGGTTTATAATTTTCAGTTGCAAGACCAGCAGCAAAAGTAACTGCATGTTGTTCAGCTATTCCAACATCAAAAGTTTTTTCTGGAAATTCTTTACGAAAAAGATCAAGTCCTGTGCCATCGGGCATAGCTGCAGTTATAGCTACTATCTTACTGTCCTTTTTTGCATGCTGAATCAAAGTTTTAGCAAAAACTTTATTATAAGCGGGAAATTTACTAGAACTTTTAACCTGTTCCCCAGTTTTTATATTAAATTTTGAAACTCCATGGTAATTATCCTTTGCTTCCTCTGCGAATGAATATCCTTTTCCTTTTTTAGTTTTGATATGTATTAATATTGGTCCGTCATGCTTTGTATCTCTTGCATTTTTTAGAATTGGAATTAGAGAATTTAAATCATGACCATCGATAGGACCTATGTAATAAAAACCTAATGAGCTAAATAAAGTTCCACCTGAAACTGCTGACCTTAGTAAATCCTCAGCCTTACCAGCCTTTGCGCTAAATCTTTTAGAAAAAGCAGATGTAATTAATTTAATTGTTTCTCTTAAACTAAAATAAATTTTTCCTGAAAAGATTTTCGCCAAATAAGTACCCATTGCACCAACTGGTCTTGCTATTGACATGTCATTATCATTTAAAATTACAATCATTTTAGTTTTGGAAGCACCAGCATTATTCATTGCTTCATAAGCCATACCTGCACTAATAGCCCCATCACCTATTACTGCTACAACGTTGTCCGATTTATTTGATAGTTTATTTGCCTCGGCTATACCTAATGCAGAAGAAATTGAAGTTGAGCTATGAGCTGCTCCAAAAGGATCGTACTCGCTTTCAAGCCTTTTAGTAAAACCAGAAAGACCACCACCTTGTCTTAATGTTCTAATTTTTTCTTTTCTTCCTGTTAAAATTTTATGTGGATAACACTGATGACCAACATCCCAAATTAATTTATCATTAGGTGTATTAAAAATATAATGGAGAGCTACAGTTAGCTCAACAACTCCTAAGCTGGCACCTAGATGGCCACCGGTAACTGATACTGCATCAATAATTTCCTCTCTTAATTCATCAGCAACTTTTTGTAACTTTGATTCTGGTATTTTTTTCAAGTCCAAAGGAAAATTAATTTTGTTTAAATACTCGTATTTCTTCATTATTTATTTCTATTCAAAATATAATTTAACGTGTTAGATAAATCTCTAGATTTTGCCCCATATTGTTTCAATCTATTATTAATTTTTAAAATTAACTTATCAGCATATTTAATAGTATTTTTATATCCTAGTAAACTAATTAGAGTTGCTTTTCCTTGCTTTATATCTTTACCAGTCTTTTTTCCTGCAACTAATAAACTACCTTTATTATCAATTAAATCATCAGCCAGTTGAAATAGCAACCCAATGTCAGAACCTATATTTTCAAATTTACCAACTTCCCTTTTGCTTCTTTTTTTAATTATGAGAGGTGCGACACAACAAAAACTAAAAAGTTTTCCAGTTTTTTTTATTTCCATTTCAACAACTTTATCTTTACTAACTTTTTTGTGCTCATAATCTAAATCTGAATATTGCCCTCCTGCAATGCCTAAATGGCCCGAACTTTCAGAAATTTTATTAATCAAATTAATTTTAGATTTATCAGAAACTTTTAAATCTTTGTGACTCAAAATTTCAAACGCCATAGTTAAAAGAGAGTTGCCAGCCAAAACCGCAGTTGACTCTCCAAACTTAATATGTGTAGAGGGTTTGCCTCTTCTTATTGTGTCGTTATCCATACATGGCAAATCATCATGGATTAGTGAATATGCGTGAATGCACTCAACAGCAGAACCAATCATTATTAATGTTTGATATTTTACATTAAATATTGAACCAACATCTACTAATATTTTTGATCTTATTTTTTTTCCACCTGAGAATAATCCATATTTCATTGGAATTATTAATTTTGTTTTTTTTTGATTCTTAATAAATCTTTTTAAATATCTATTTGTGTCCACAGCAATTCTATTTAGTTTTTTTCTCATTTTTTAGAAATAATTTTCAATATATTTTCTTTGGTATTCTCGCTGATATTTTTAACATTTTTTTGAAATTTTTTTTCAATGATATTATTTAATTTTATAAGAATTTGATATTTTTCTATAGAATTTTCCAAATCTTTTTGATTTTCTAATTCTTCAACCAATCTATTTGCCTCTTTAGTTAATTCATCTAAAGATAAGGCATTATAATCAATTGGTAAATTTTTATCTTTCATATATTACTCTCAATTAATACATGAGAATAAATCTTGCAAATATTAAAAAGGCTGAAAAACTCTTAAATAAAAGTGAGTGTGTGGCAATACCAACTGAAACTGTTTATGGATTAGCAGGTAATGCTTATTCGGATCAAGCCTGTAAAAAAATTTTTAAATTAAAAAAAAGACCAAAAAATAACCCTCTAATAGTTCATTATTACAACTATCAGAAATTAGCCAAAGATTGTAACCTTAATGATAATTTTTATAAATTATATAAAAAATTTTGTCCTGGACCTATTACATTTATTCTAAGATTAAGAAAAAAATCTAAAATTTCGAAGTTCGTAACAAATAAAAAAAAATCTTTAGCTGTACGATTTCCAAGACATCCTATTACCAGAACTTTATTAAAAAAATTGACTTTTCCTCTTGCTGCACCGAGTGCTAACATATCATCCAAGCTTAGTGCTGTTTGCACGTCTGATGTAAAAGAAGAATTTGGAAAAAAAATTAAATATATTCTTGAAGGTGGAAAATCATCTATAGGTCTCGAATCGACAATAATTGATTTAAGATACACACCTAAGATTTTGAGATTAGGAGGTTTAGAAGTTACTCAAATTCAAAAAATATTTAGACAAAAAATTTTTATTGTAAAAAATCCTCTAAAAGTTATTTCACCTGGACAATTTAAGCTACACTATTCGCCAGATATGCCAATAAGACTTAATGTAAAAAAAATAAATTCCTCAGAAGCTTTTTTGTTAATAAGAAAAAAAAAAGAAAATAAACCAAACTATTTTTATCTATCTAAAAATGGAAATTTAAAAGAGGCTGCAAAAAATTTGTATACAACTTTAAGAAAAATCAAAAATAGTAAATATGACTCAATTGCCGTTTCTAAAATTCCAGAAAAAGGACTAGGTAAAACCATTAATGATCGACTAAAACGAGCTTCAAAATTTTAATGCAAATACCTCTAGAAGTAATTGGATTATCAAAAATATATAATAAAAAAGAAGCAGTAAAAAATATTTCTTTTAAAGTAAAAAAAAATGAAATAATCGGTATACTTGGTCCTAATGGTTGTGGGAAAACAACTACGATAGGTATGATATTAGGACTCTTAAAACCTTCAAGTGGAAAAGTTTTAATCAATGGAATCGATATTGAAAAAAAGAGGGTCGAACTATTAGACCAATTAAATTTTATTTCTCCTTATATTGAGCTTCCAAAAAAATTAACTGTAAAACAAAATCTAGAGGTTTATGGAAGACTTTACAATGTAAAAAAACTTAAACAAAAAATTGAAGACCTTTCAGAAAAACTTAGACTTAATGAAATAATAAATAAAATTACAGGTGAACTTTCCTCTGGTCAAAAAAATAGAGTAAGTCTTGCAAAATCAATTATTAACGATCCAGCAGTGCTTCTTCTTGATGAGCCAACAGCATCTCTTGATCCCGAGACTGGTGATTTTGTTAGAAGTTTTTTAGAGAGTTATCAAAATGAGAAAAGGGCCTCTATTTTACTTGCCTCACACAACATGTCTGAGGTTGAAAGGCTATGCTCATCAGTTTTAATGATGAAAAAAGGAATTATCATAGATAAAGGAGTCCCTAAGGAATTGATTAATAAACACGGACGAAAAAATATGGAAGAAGTATTTTTAAAACTTACAAGAGAAAAAGATGAATTTTAATAAAATGTATGGCCTTTTTTTAAGGCATTTTTATTTAATTAAAGGATCGCTACCTAGAATCCTAGATCTAATTTACTGGCCCACAATACAGATTATTCTTTGGGGTTTTATATCAAAATTTTTTTCAATTTATAGTGATTATTACAATGACACACTTGGAATAATTCTTACGTGTGCAATTCTTTATGACATTCTTTTCAGATCAAGCATAAGTTTTAATATGCTTTTTTTAGAGGAAATCTGGAGTCGAAATTTTACAAATTTATTTATTGCCCCATTAAAATTGAGGGAAATTATTATATCTTTAATTTTTACGGCTTTAATTAGAACTTTAATAGGATTAGTCCCCGCAATTATTTTAACATCTCCATTATTTGGAGTTTCGATTTTGAAATTAGGTTTTCCTTTATTATTGTTATTTTTAAGCTTATATATTTTTGGGATTACACTTGGTTTGTTTGTTAGTGCCGGATTGATTAGATTTGGTCCATCTTTTGAAAATATTGCGTGGTCATCATTATTTTTATTGGCTCCATTAGGTTGTATCTATTATCCATTGGAAATTTTACCAAGTTTTTTCCAGCTCATAGCTAAAGGCCTACCATTAGTTTACATATTTGATGAAACAAGAAATATTCTTTTAAATGACTCGATTAATTACGTAAATTTAAAATATGCTTATTTATTAAATATTGTCTATCTAATATGTGGTATTTCTTTATTTTATTATTCTTTTTTAACAGCGCGTTCTAAAGGAACTTTGATTAATATGGGTGAATAAATGGCGCGCCTGCTAGGAGTCGAACCCAGAACCTCCTGATCCGAAGTCAGGCGCTCTATCCAATTGAGCTACAAGCGCATATAATTATAATATAACATTTTATGAAAAAAAAAATAAATTTGATAGTGAAGGATATTGATAAAAATATCCGGATTGATGTTTTTATTAGTAAGATAGAAAAAAATGTAAGTAGAACTCGAATCAAAAATTTGATTGTTAATCAAAAATTAAAGATTAATAACTTAACTATACTAGATCCTTCTAAGAAAATATCTTCTGGAGATGTAATAGAATTAACTATACCAGAACCCAAAAAGGCATCTCTCAAACCTTATAATTTTAAATTAAACATTATTTATGAAGATAAAGATCTAATAGTTTTAGATAAACCTGCGGGAATTGTAATTCATCCAGGAGCTGGAAATTATGACAATACAATAGTCAATGCACTTATTAATTATAATAAAAATAGCTTATCGAATATTGGTGATGAACTTAGACCAGGTATCGTACATAGAATAGATAAAAATACATCTGGTTTGATTGTAATTGCAAAAAATAATCAAACGCACGAACATTTATCAAACCAGTTTAATAAACATACCATCACTAGAGTTTATCAATTATTAATTTGGGGTAAAGTTAGACCTTCAAGTGGAAAGGTTATAACTCTAATTACTAGAAGTTCCAAAAATAGACAAATGATGGAAGTCAGTACTACTAAAGGTAAAAAAGCTATTACAAACTATAAAACATTAGAAGTATTTGAAAATCAAAAGTCACCTACTTTAAGTTTGGTGGAATGTAAATTAGAAACTGGAAGAACTCATCAAATTAGAGTCCATATGAATTACTTAGGAAATAGTATTGTTGGTGATGATAAATACAAAAAAAAATTTAAAAAAATCAAAAATGTTGATGAGACCCTCGAACGACTTTTACTTAATTTAAATAGACAATTTCTGCATGCAAGCACATTGGGGTTTTTTCACCCTAGAAAAAAAAAAGAAATGACTTTTTCCTCAATTTTACCTCAAGAACTTAATAATATTTTAAAAAAGCTAAGAAATACAAACAATTAATTCATTGAAAAATTAAAAAATTTCATTAGATAAACCAATGATGAGTATAGCAATAAATAATAATCTTCCTGCTTTAAGTAACGAGGGTGGGCTTTCTGCGTACCTAGATCAAATCAAAAAATTTCCAATGCTTGACGCAGAGGAAGAATATATGCTAGCCAAAAATTGGCGTTCCACTGGAAATATAAAATCAGCTGAAAAGCTTGTAACCAGTCACTTAAGATTAGTTGCTAAAATAGCTATGGGTTATAAAGGCTATGGCTTGCCTGTTAATGAAATGATTTCAGAAGGTAATGTCGGGCTTATGCAGGCAGTTAAAAAATTTGAACCTGAAAAGGGTTTTAGATTAGCAACTTATGCTATGTGGTGGATAAAAGCTTCAATCCAAGAATATATTTTAAGATCTTGGAGTCTTGTAAAAATAGGGACTACAACAGCTCAAAAGAAGTTATTTTTCAATTTAAAAAAGTTAAAAAATCAAATAGCACCTCGATCTGAGGGTGATTTAAGAGATGAGCATGTAAATGAAATAGCTAATAAGCTTGATGTTAGTAAAGATGAGGTGATTTCTATGAATAGAAGGCTCTCAGGCAAAGAATTTTCACTTAACGCTCAAGTAGGAGAAGATGGCGATGAATGGCAAGATTGGTTAGTCGATAAAGAGCTTGATCATGATCTTAAATTTGCTCATCAAGAGGAAATGGAGCAACGAAAAGATTTATTAAAAATTTCAATTAAAGTTCTAAATGAAAGAGAAAAAGAAATTTTGTATTCAAGAAGATTGAACGATAATCCCATTACGTTAGAAGATTTAAGTAAAAAATTTAAAATTAGTAGAGAAAGAGTAAGACAAATAGAGAATAAAGCATTTGAAAAACTTCAAAAACACATGCTGCTACTTGCAAAATCTAGAAATCTTTTACCAGCAGATTAAATTTCAAAGGGATTTTCTACTAGGATTGTATCATCTCTCTCAGGACTGGTAGATATACTTGAAATTTTTGCACCAATGAAATCCTCAATGGCAAATATATATTTTTTTGCATTTTCAGGTAAACTATCAATATTCTTTATGCCTTTTGTAGAAGATTTCCAACCAGGAAATGTAACATAAATTGGTTTTATTTTTAATTGATCTTCAACAGCTGCTGGCAAATAATCAATTTTTTTGTTATTAAGCTCGTACTCAGTGCATATTTTAATTTCATCTAATTCGTCAAGAACATCAAGTTTAGTTAAAGCTATTCCATCAATCCCTGAAACTTTTATTGTTTGTCTTACCAATACACCATCAAACCATCCACACCTTCTTTTTCTACTTGTAACAGTTCCAAATTCTTTTCCTCGTGTGCCTAAAAGTTCACCAATATCATTAGTTAATTCTGTGGGAAAAGGACCCTCACCAACCCTAGTAGTGTAAGCTTTAGTTATTCCTAAAACATAATTTATTGAATTAGGACCACATCCTGATCCTGTTGCAGCACTTGAGGCAACTGTATTGGATGAAGTTACATATGGATAAGTTCCATGATCTACATCAAGCAAAATGCCTTGGGCACCTTCAAACAAAATCTTTTTTTTTTGTTTTTTATATTGATCAATCTTAAGCCAAACAGGTTGTGAAAATTGCAGTATTCTATCTGCTATTTTTAGTAAATCATGTTTTAATTTATCTTTTTCAAAAATTTTCTTTCCAAGTCCTTTTCTGATCGCATTATGATGAATAAGAACAGACTCTAATCTTCGATCTAAATTATTTTCAGATCTCAAATCCATCACTCTTATTGATCTTCTTCCTACTTTATCCTCATAGGCTGGTCCGATTCCTCTTCTGGTTGTTCCTATTTTTCCTTTTCCTGCTGTGTCTTCTCTTATTTCATCCATTTCTCTATGAAATGGTAAAATTAAATTTGCAGATTCTGAAATTATAAAATTATCTACATTAACATCAACACCTTTGGATTTTATTTCATCTATTTCTTCTAATAAAGCCCAAGGATCTACAACAACTCCATTTCCTATAATAGAAATTTTGTTTTTTCTAACTATTCCTGAGGGAAGTAATCTAAGTTTATATGTAACTCCATCAATAACAAGTGTATGACCTGCGTTGTGTCCTCCTTGAAATCTTATTACAACATCGGCTTGCTCAGATAACCAATCAACAATTTTTCCTTTTCCTTCATCTCCCCATTGAGATCCGACTACAACTATATTTTTCATTATAAAAATTTTTTATTTACTGTAATAGAGTTAAGATGATTAATTGGACCATGACCTTTGCCATAATTTGGATTAGATTTTATAGATAAATTTACATACTTAATTCCAAGCTCACAAGATTTCTTTACTGTTTTTCCACATGATAAAAATGTTGCAATAGCGCTAGATAATGTGCAGCCAGTTCCATGAGTATTCTTTGTATTATATCTTCGGCTTCTGAAAAACTTAATATCATTTTTATTAACAAAAATGTCATAAACGCTTTTATTTTTTAAATGCCCACCTTTTATCAATACGTTTTTAGCACCATGTTTAAGTAAGATATTTGCTGCAAATACCATATCTTCTTTGTTTCTGATTTTGGTTTTAGTTAAAATCTCTGCCTCTGGTATGTTAGGTGTTATAATTAATGCTTTTTTAATTAACTTTGATTTCATTAGAACGATAGCTTTATTATCTATTAATTTAGCTCCACCCTTTGCAACCATTACAGGGTCTAAAACTATTTTCTTTACTTTTGTTAAATTAATAGCCTTTAAAATATATTGAATTACGGTTGAAGAATTTAACATTCCGATTTTAATAGCATCTGGTTTTAAATCTTTAGAGGTAAAATTTATTTGATTTAAAATTTCTTTAGGATTAATAGAAACAATCGATTTTACACCTGTCGTATTTTGAGTTGTAACTGCAGTTATTGCTGTCATTGCATATGAGCCTAATGCAGTGACAGTTTTTATATCTGCTTGAATTCCGGCACCTCCTGAAGAGTCTGATCCCGCAATAATTAAAATTTTTGACCTTAGTTTCAACTTATTTTATTTTTTTTACAATTAAATTTACGCATTTATTAAGTAATTTTTTATTTTCACTTTCTCCCATTACTCTGATTTTTGATTCTGTTCCTGACTTTCTCACAAGTATTCTTCCATAACCTTTTATTAATTTTTCTGCAATTTTAATTGTATTCTTTACATCTGGTTTGTTAATTATATTTTTATCACTC
>CACORI010000003.1 GCA_902629585.1 uncultured Pelagibacteraceae bacterium
AGTTTATTAAAACTTTATTATTTTGAGAAATACTTAAATCATCTATAAAAAAATGAGGTTTTGGGAAAAGAGCATATGAAACTTCCCCATTAAAATTAACTTTTAAATTGTATTTCTTTATAATTTGATTTTCTAACTTAAATTTGAGTGATTTTTCATCGTAAAAAGATGGCATCAAAAAATAAATCAGTGTCAAAATGAATAATGCGCCCAGCCCTAAAAAAACCCTACTATTAAGCTTTTTGTATTTAGAGTTTTTCTTTTTATAATCTTTTAAATAATCATCTATATTACTAAAAAAACTTTCTATTAATTTATTTATTGATAATAGTAATTTATAAAATTTTTTTTTTGTAAAATTTATATTTAACATTTGTGCAGACTTATAGATTAATAATTTAAATGGTAAACTCTGATTATCTAAAAAATTTAAATGATGCTCAAAAAAAGGCTGTGATGCATCTAGAGGGGCCACTTTTAATAGTAGCAGGAGCTGGATCAGGAAAAACTAAAGTTTTAACCTCTAGAATAGCGAACATTATTAAGGAAAAAAAAGCATTTCCCACCCAAATTTTAGCAGTAACTTTTACTAATAAAGCTGCCAGGGAAATGCAAAATAGAGTTAGTAATATCTTAGGCTCAACAGCAGTTGGCCTTACATGGCTGGGAACATTCCATTCAATTTGTGCGAAACTTTTGAGGAAACACGCTTCAGCTGTTAAATTGAACTCCAACTTTACGATTATAGATGCAGACGATCAAATAAGACTCATCAAAAATATATGTAAAGCAGAAAATATCGATATTAAACAGTTGTCTCCTAGATATGTACTAGCAATAATAGATAGGTGGAAAAATAAGGGGTATTATCCTTCAGAGGTTATAATTAATAAAAAAGATGTTTATGAAAAAACAATTCTGCCCTTATACAAAATTTACCAACAAAAATTGATAGATCTTAATTCTTGTGACTTTGGAGATCTAATATTACATACTGTAAAAATTCTTGAATTTAATGCTGATATAAGAAAAATTTACTCAAAAAATTTTAAATACATTCTTGTTGACGAATATCAAGATACAAATTTTATTCAAAGTAAATGGCTTAACTTGCTAGCTGAAAAAAATAAAAATATATGTTGTGTTGGAGACGACGATCAGTCTATTTATAGTTGGCGTGGTGCCGAGATTAAAAATTTTTTAGAATTTGATAAAATTTACGAAGATACAAAAGTAATTAGACTAGAACAAAATTATAGATCAACTCAAAATATTTTAAACGTTGCATCAGATCTAATTAAAAATAATAAAAATAGAGTTGGCAAAACATTAAAAACTACAATGGACCATGGAGACTTGGTGCAATTAAACTGTTTCAAAAATGGAAAAGATGAAGCCATCGGCGTTTCAGATGAAATAGAAAAAAGAATAAAGAAAAAATTTTCTTTTAATAATATTGCAATTTTAGTTAGGGCTATTTTTCAAACAAGAGAATTTGAAGAAAGATTTCTTAAAATTGGGATGCCATATAGAATTTTAGGAGGTACTAAATTTTATGAGAGAGCTGAGATTAAAGATTGTGTCGCTTACCTAAGATTAATTCAACAAGAAAAAGATGACTTAGCATTTGAAAGAATAGTTAACAATCCAAAAAGATCGATTGGTGAAAGTACAATTAAGAATATTCATGAATTTTCAAAAAAAAATAATTTAAATTTAGAGAGAGCATCAATAAAAATGATTGAAAAAAATTTAATCAAACCAAAAGCAAAAATTGGTCTAAACTTGTTTTTAAATAGTTTAAATAAATGGAGATATGATTTAAAAATTAAAAAATTCACTCATACTAAATTGTTACAAGAGGTATTAGATGAGTCTGGATATTCTGCAATGTTAAAAAATAAAAAAGATCTAGAAAATGAAAATAGACTAGAAAATATAAAAGAACTTCTCAGTGCAATGAAGGAATTTGATAACCTAGAAAGTTTTTTAGAACATGTTTCGTTAGCAACTTCCGTTGATCAAGAATGGGAAGGGGAAAAAATTAACATGATGACAATGCATGCAGCAAAAGGATTAGAATTTGATGTTGTCTTTCTTCCTGGCTGGGAAGAGGGTTTGTTTCCCCATCAAAAATCTATAGAGGAAAAAGGACAAAATGGTTTAGAGGAAGAAAGACGTTTAGCATACGTTGGTATTACAAGGGCAAAAAAAAAAGCTATAATATCTTTTTCAATGAATAGGTTTTATCAAGGAGATTGGTTAGATAGTATGGCATCAAGATTTATTGATGAACTTCCTGAAAAATATTTAGAAAAAAACTCTTTCTTTGAGGAAGAGGCAAATGGTGAGGAAGATTTTGATTTCAATCAAGATTTTGAAATAGAAGAGGAAACTAGAAGTCCTGGATGGATACGATACCAAAAACGAATAAAATAATGTGAAAAAAAGATTTAAAATTCTAAGAAAAAAATTCAAAAAATATAATATCGATGGATATATCATTCCTAAAAATGATGATTATTTTAATGAATACACAAAAATAAATCGATTAAAAATTATATCAAATTTTAGTGGCTCAGCAGGACTTGCTGTAATTTTAAAAAATAAAAATTACTTATTTACAGATGGCAGATATTCAATCCAAAGTAAAATTGAGTCGGGAAGATATTTTAAAATATATGATTTTAGAAAATTAATTAATTGTAAACTTTTTAAAAATTTAACATTAGGAATCGATCCTAAATTATTTACTTATAAGACCATTAAAAAGACTTTTTTAAAAAATAACAAAATTAAGTTTATAAATGATAATTTAATTGATGAAATCAAAAAACAAAAGATTAATGATAATTTTCCTTTTTTTTCGTTAAAAAAAGAAATTGTTGGGGAGAGTAGTAAATCAAAAATAAATAAAATTAAAAAATATCTAAAGAAAATTAACGCCGACTATATATTTATTAGTTCACCAGAAAATGTTGCATGGGTGTTAAATATTAGAGGTGGTGATGGACCTAATGCACCGATACCTAATTCTAGATTATTAATAAGTAAATCAAAAGAAGTATGTCTAGTGAGCAAGATTACTAAATGTAAAAAATTGATAAAAGAAAAAATTATTACTTTTAATGAATTAATAGATATAGAGGACTTTCCTAAAAAAATTTTAAGTCTTAAAGGAACTAACTTTGTAATTGATGATGATACATGTTCGATTTTTTTTGAGGATATTATTAGTTCAAGATTTAAAATTATTAAAAGAGAGGATCCAACTTATCTTTTGAAAGCTATAAAAAATAAAACTGAAATCAGTAATATGAAGAAAGCGCATTTATTAGATGGAGCAGCACTTACAAAATTTATTTTTTGGATAAAAAATATTAATCATAAGAAAATCACAGAGTTTGAAGCACAAAATAAGTTAGAAAAATTTAGAAAAATGAATAAAGAATATTTGTACCCAAGTTTTGAAACTATCGCTGGAACTGGAAAAAATGGGGCAATTATTCATTATCGAGCAAGCAAAAAAAATTCTAGAGTTTTAAGAAAAAATGATATTTTTTTATGTGACTCTGGTGGGCAATATAATTATGGTACGACTGATGTAACTCGAACAATTTGTTTTAAGAAAGCAAATCACCATGTTAAAGACATTTTTACAAGAGTTCTAAAGGGTCATATTTCTGTAGCGAAGACTGATTTAAAAAAGAATAATATTGGAAAAAAAATTGATACGAGAGCTCGAAAATTTCTAAAACAAAAGAATTTAGATTACAATCACGGGACTGGCCATGGTGTAGGTTTTTTTCTTAATGTTCATGAAGGTCCTCAATCTATTTCTAAGCTTAATAATGTTAAAATTAGAGAAGGCATGATTTTGAGTAATGAGCCTGGATATTATAAAAAAAATAAATTTGGTATTAGAATTGAAAACTTAATTTATGTTGAAAAAAAAAAGGAAGGAAATTTTTTTGAGAATTTGACAATGGTCCCAATCGAAAAAGATTTGATTGATCAAAAGCTATTAACTTCTTCAGAAAAAGAATATTTATTTAAATATCACTTGAATGTTTACACAAAAATTTCGAAGTATCTAAATAATGATGAAAAGAAATGGTTAGCTTCTTTTATTTAACATTTTTAAAAATTGATTTTGATCAATAATTTGAATTTCTAATTCTCTAGCGTTTTCGACTTTTCTCTTTGTGGGTTTATCACCTACTATAAGATAATTTAATTTTTTTGAAACACTGCTTACAGTAACACCTGAATTTTCCTCAATTAAAGATTTAACTTCTGCTCTACTGATCCCGTTTAATTTTCCAGTGACTAAAAAGGTTTTTTTTTTCAATAAACCATCTGTTTTTTCAATTGCTGCATTTTTAATTAAAACTATTTTTCCTAATTCATTTAAAACACTAATATTCGTTTTATTTGAAAAAAAAATTTTTAATGAATTTACTTGAGTTTCGCCTATACCATCAATATTTAGTAATTCTTTATAATCTTTATTTTTTGATAAATTTTTAAACTGTGAAAAAGATTCAAAATATTTTGATAAAAGTTTAGCATTTTCTAGACCGATGTGTCTTATACCAAGTGAAAATATGAATCTCTCTAGAGAGATTTTTTTTTTTTCATCTATAGAATATTTTAAATTTTTTACAGATAAATTTCCCCAACCTTCTAATTTTTCAATTTTTTTGTAATCTAATTTAAATATATCTTGAGGAAATTTAATCAAATTTAATTTCCAAAAATTTTCTACTATTTTTTTTCCAAATCCATCGATATTAAATGCTTCTTTTGATACAAAATGTTTTAATTTTTCAATAGAAATTTTTTCGCAAAAATATCCTTCACTTGAACATCTTCTTACAGCATCTTTTTTTTTAGTTATTAAATTATATTCTTTTATTGTTTTTGACCCACATGATGGACATTTATTTGGAAAAATAAATTTAGAACTATCTTTTTGTCTTTTTTTTACATCTACTGATAAAATATGCGGAATAACATCACCAGCTCTTTCAACTGTAACTGTGTCCCCAATTCTTATGTCTTTTCTATTTATTTCATCCTCATTATGTAGAGTTGCGTTAGAAACTAATACTCCGCCAATATTTATTGGTTTAATTTTTGCTACTGGGGTTAGTGCACCAGTTCTTCCAATTTGAATATCAATATCTAAAATTTTTGAAATTGCTTTATCTGATGAAAATTTATGTGCGATTGCCCATCTAGGAGCATTACCAACATAACCCAATCTCTTTTGTAAAGCAAAATCATTAATCTTGTAAACAATTCCATCAATATCAAAATCTATATCAGCTCTATATTTTTCTACCTCTTCATAATTCTTAATTAAATTTTTTACGCCAGTAATTAATTTATTTAATGGATTAGTTTCAAAGCCCCATACTTTTAACCTTTTAAGATACTCAAATTGATTATTAACTTTTAATCCTTTTTCAAAACCAAACGTATACGCAATAAACCTTAAAGGTATTTTTTTTGTATCTTGAGGATTTTTTTGTCTTAATGACCCAGAAGCTGCATTTCTTGGGTTTGCAAATTTTTCTTTCAGATTATTAAAATCAGAATTTTTAATAAATACTTCACCTCTAATATCAATTTCCTCCGGAAAATCTTTAAATTTTATATTTTTTGGAATATTTTTTATTGTCAAAAGATTTGCAGTTATATCCTCTCCCTCTTTACCATCACCTCTAGATAAACCCCTTATTAACTCTCCATTTTTATAATATAGAGATGCTGAAATGCCATCTATCTTTGGTTCAGCGGTATAAGAAATATCAGAACTCAAATTACGAGATAAAAAATTTGATATTTTTTTTTCAAAATTAAGTAAATCACTCTCACTAAATGCGTTTGACAAAGATAACATTGGAACTCTATGACGAGCTTTTTTGAAATTTTTTGAGGGCATATACCCAATTGATTGGGTAGGAGAATTCTTTGAATTAAGAAATTTGTACTTATTTTCTAAATCTAAAATTTTTTTTTTTAAACTGTCATACTCTGCGTCTGAAATTTCAGAAAAATTATTATCGTAATATTTCTTATTATAATAGGATAAAGCATTAATTCTTTCCTCGTATTCTTTTTTAATAAGATTTTTTTTCATGCTTAATCAAAAAGATTTTTAAATTTTTCAAAAACAGCAGTTTTATCTTTTGTTGGTTTTTTTATTTGAGATGTATAATCTTGATTAAAAACCTTATAAGATTTCTTATACCACTCACTAGATAAATAATTATAGCCCAATACATTTGCATATTTTTCAGACTCTTCAATTAAACCTAATCTATAATTAATTTCCACTAATCTATGCAATGCTTCCTCGACAAAAATAGTTTGATCATAATCTTTAATTATAATTCTGAACCTGTTAATTGCTGCAATCCATTTTTCTTTTTTTATATAATGTCTTCCTAAATACATTTCTTTTGAAGCTAAAATATCTTCAATTAATCCTAGTTTGAACTTTGCATCAAATGCGAATTCTGTATTAGGATAATTTTTTACAACATAATTAAATTGATCTTTTGCTTTTAGTAAAGGTCCGGAATCTCTTTTTTCATCCTCAATAGTCTCATAAAAGCACATGGCAATTAAATAATTCGCATATGCTACATTCTTATCAGTTGGATAGGTTTTTAAAAATCTATTTAGATTAGATAACGCTTCAGAGTAAAAATTTTGAAGGTAGTATGAATAAGATGCCATTAAAGCTGCTTTAGGGGCCCATTCTGATTGAGGAAACAAAAGCTCTGCTTCTAAAAATTTTTTAGCAGCGAAATATGGATCATTTTGACCTAAAGCTTCGTAAGCTTCTTTATAAGCAGAAATCATTTCTAAATCTTGCTTAGTTTCCTTAATGGCAGAAATTTCTATTTCTTCTTTAGAACAAGATATTAAGAAAAACGTAAATATAAAAAATATTATAATAATTTTTTTCATAAATTTTAAATGAAGCAATTATAAAGGTAAAAAAAAATTATGCTATAGATCTTAATAAAGATCTATTAATAAGTGTGTGGGGCAAATTTCTTTCTTGAATTTCAATTACAGAGAAATTTTCCTTATTTTCAAAAACTTTTCTCATTAATTGGTTTGTAAGATAATGACCACCTTGAGAACATTTTATACTTGCAATCATTCTATAGCCACAAGTGTATAAATCTCCAATACAATCTAATATCTTATGATTTACGAACTCCTTAGGATTTCGCAATCCATCTTTGTTAAGAATTTTATCATCTTTCACAACAATAGCATTGTCCAAACTTCCTCCTTTAGCGAAACCTTTCTTTTTAATTTCTTCAATATCTTCGAAAAGACAAAAAGTTCTTGAATTAAAAATATCATCTAGATTATCTTCATAGACGTTGACCTGATTTTTTTGATTGCCAATAGTTTGGTTTTTGTATTGTAACTCAAAGTTGATATCTAAACTCAACTTCGATGGTTCAATTGATATATATCTATTACCTTCTTCAAAATTTATTTTTTTATTTATTTTAACAATTTTTATCGGTTGATTACTTAACAAAAAACCGGAAGCTAATATTTTTTTTATAAATTCTTTCGCTGATCCGTCTAAGATTGGAACTTCCTCATTATCTATTTCAATCAAAACGTTATCTATACCCAATCCAAATAATGCTCCCATTAAATGTTCAATTGTAGAAACTTTCACTCCATGCTCATTAGAAATTGTTGTGTTTAGTGAAGTGTTGCTAACATTTATAAAGTTTGGATAAACGATATTATTATTCTTAATATCAACTCTTTTAAAAACTATTCCAGTGTTAGGTTCTGATCTTTTTAAACAAATGTTAACTGTTTTTCCACTATGCAGCCCCACACCCTTAAATTGAACATTATTTTTAATTGTTTTCTGATTAAGTAAAGACATAAGGCCTTTTAATAGTAAGAGGCTTAAAACTAAAAACAACAAATGTTACGAGAAAATACAGTTTTAATTGAAAAAACCAAAAAATTTCTCAAAAAAACTTACATTTTTCCTAATTTTATTGGAAAAAAATATTTCATTATTGTTAAGACCATTAAGAACTCTCCGAGCAATAATTAAATCATTGTTATCATTAAAATCCTCAAACTCATTTATATATTTGAGGCTAACGATATTTCTGACTACAATTTCATATTTTGACAAAATTGATTTTAAATCTCTTATGTTATCTTTATTAAGGCAAATAAATTTTATTTCTAAATAAATTTTATCAAAATTATTTATATCAGCAAACTGATGATATATTTTTCCGTCTGCTAGAAATCTATTTATTACCATGTGTATTATTTCATAATTTCCAATTGAATTTTTGAATTGACTTTTTAGCTCAGTTAATAAACTATTCAATCTGTCTTCATTAAATTCATCCTCATCTAAAGAATACTTCATAGAAATACTTACGGAAATAAAATTATCTGAGTCAGTGACTAGATTAATTTCTTTTACATATTCATCTAATTTTTTTTCAATATCGAAAAAATATTTTTTTAGAAATTGTTTTAAATAATTTGAATTTTCATCATTCAAATAATTGCTAATAAAACTTTTTTTTGAGAAATAAATTTTATTATCCTTATCAATTGCCTCAAATTTTATTTTTTTCGAGTCAATTAATAAAAAAAAATTACAATTCTCTATTCTATTCATTTAAGATTATTTGATTTTTTTGTCTTAGATCTATTACTTTAATATTTACAAATTTTTCTGAAACTAAAATTTTAGATAAATTTTTCAAAGAACTTTCAATTTCTTTCAATGGTAACTTTATTATTAAACCATCTTTAGTTTCAATATCCCATCTTGTAGATTTAAAATAATACAAGTTTTTAATTTTATCATAGTCAAACTCTGTATTTGTTATTAAATTTTTCAATTTTAAAAAATCATCAATATTAACATCACCAAATATGAAGGGTATGTCCTCATTTTTGTTATTGGTCATAATCAACTTGCCATTAGAACCTATGAAATAATCTTGAGTACCTTTTTTGGTTACTGCTAGAAACTGAGTCTTCTTAATAATTATTTTTAAGTCTGAGGGATAATTTTTGAATATAAATAAGTCCTCAATATTATTATTTAAAAATATTTTTTTTGTAATTTTATCTTTATCTAAAAACAAAAGATTTTCATCTTTTAAAAAATTAAGACTTTCTCTAAACTCTATTTTTTCTAAATGATTTAATCCTACTATGTCTAAATTCATAATTTTTAAAAAATTAAATTTGAGAAGATTTATATTATTTGTTGTGACAAGTAAAAATAGAAATGATAAGTAAATTATAACCTTTTTACTTATTTGTTGAGGCATCTTTTAAAATAATTTTTATTAAATTAATAAAATTAATTCCTTTATACGCAGAAATTTCTGGAACCAAAGAAAGCTTTGTCATTCCAGGTTGAGTATTTATCTCAAGCAAATAAAATTTATTTTTATAAAATTTAAAGTCTGATCTACTAACCCCTCTGCAACCAATCAAATTATGAACCTGTAGTGTAATTTTCATCAGTTCATTATATTTTTTGTTGCTTAAATTAACGGGTATAAGGTGTTCTGTTTGAGCTTTTTCATTATATTTTGCCTCATAATCATAAAATTTTCTTTTTGGTTTAAGCTCAATTGCTCCAAGTTTCTTTTTACCTAAGATAGCTGCCTGTATTTCTCTTCCAGGAATAAATTCTTCAATTAAAATTTCTCCATAACTTTTTAGTTTAAGAATTTGTTTATGAAGTTCTTTTTTATTGCAAATAAAAACGTTAACACTAGATCCTTCATTTATTGGTTTGATAACAACAGGAAAATTTAGTTTTTTTTTAATTAAATAATTCAATTTTTCTTTTGAAAGATTAAAATTATATTTAATATATTTTGGTGTCAAAATTTTGTTCTTTATAAAAATTTTTTTTGAAATTTCTTTATCCATTGCTTTGGCAGAAGAGATCACCCCTGAATGAGTGTAAGGTATTTTAAAAGTTTCAAAAATTGATTGTATATAACCATCTTCACCGAATTGACCGTGTAAAGCATTAAATATTATTTTGGGTTTAAAAATCTTAATTATACTCTCAAGATTATTATTTGGTTCAGAAATTTGAACTATATATCCATTTTTTTTAAGTTCTTTTGCAACTTCTTTGCCTGTTTGAATGCTAATTTCTCTTTCTTTTGATAAGCCACCAGAAATTATTAAAATTTTTTTTTTCAATTTTCTAATATTTTAATTTCTTTTTCTATACTAATGCCTGTTTTTTTAAAAACACTTTCAGATACAAAATCAATTAGTTTTTTCATATCATTAAAAGATGCGTTCCCTCTATTAACAAAAAAATTTGCATGTTTATCTGATATACAAGCATCACCAAAGCTTGTATCTGCGGGAACTGAGTCCTTAATCAACTCCCAAACTTTTTTATCAGTTTGTTTAATAGGATTTTTAAAAGTACTACCACTTGTTTTAATTTTGGATGGTTGGTTTGAATTTTTCTTATTTTTTAAGTTTATCATTGTTTCTTTTATAAGTTTTGGATCTTTCTTTATTCCTCTAAATGATGCACTTAAGAATATTAAATGTTCAGGTAAATCATTACTTCTATATTCAAAGTTCACCTTATTAGCAGGAATAGTTAATATATTTCCAAACTTATCAATTGCTTGAATTGATACTAAGATATTTTTAATTTCTCTTCCAAAACAACCTGCATTCATTTTTATTCCTCCACCAACAGAACCAGGAATACATGATAAAAATTCAAAACCACTTAAGCAGTTTTCAAAAGCATATTCAGATAAATTTTTATCCAACACTGCAGTACCTGATATAATAATGTCTTCTCCTAAAAGAGACAAATTATTAAAGTTTTTACTTAATTTTATTACAACTCCATCATAAATATCATCTGTTATTAAAGTGTTTGAACCCGCTCCTAAGACGAATATATTTTCTTTATTATCAACAATTTTTAAAAATTTAATTAATTCCTTCAAATTTTCAGCCTTGAAAAAAATTTTTGCTTTTCCTCCGATATTAAACCAATTTTTTTTCTTTAATTCTTGATTAAATATAACCTTAGTATCAAAATCTTTTAATAAAACTCTTAATTTATCTATGTTCATGACATTAAATTTGGTAATTTTCTCATCCAACTTGAAATAGAACCAGCGCCCATACCAATAACAATCTTTTTTCCATACATATTTAACTTTAAAAATTTCGCTAATTGATGATGGTTTTCTACCATAAATAATTTAACCCTTGAATTTTTTACAATCTCTTTAGCAAAATTTTTATAATCGAAACCTAACTTTATTTTTTCACCAGCAGTAAAAATTGGGCATAAAACCACAGTATTCGCCTTTTCAAAGGCGTAGGTAAATTCTTTTTTTAGATACTTTAATCTTGAAATTCTATGAGGTTGAAAAATGCAAACTTTATCATATTTCGAATAAACTTTATTAATACCTTCAAGCACAAATTTTATCTCTGTTGGATGGTGTGCATAATCATCGTAAAAATCAATACCATTATGAATAAAAATTTTATTAAATCTTCTTTGAACACCTTGAAAATTTTTTAGTCCCTTTTTTATTTTTTGAATTGGTATACCAACGGACATAGCTACGCCTATTGCCGCAACAGAATTTCTTATATTATGAATTCCAATTAAAGGAATTTCAATATCTTTAATATTGAAAATCTTTTTATTAGGAAGATTTACTTGTATATCAAATTTAGAATAAAACTTAGATTGTTTAACATTTTTAATGACAAAATTTGAATCAACTTTTTGACCATAGGTATAAAAATTTTTATTATTAATTTTCTTAATTAATTCTTTATTAATTTTGTCGTCTATACAAATAAAAGATTTACCAAAAGATGGTGTTTTTTTTATAAACTCTAAAAAATAATTTTTCAAATCTTCAATTGTCCTATAAAAATCCATATGTTCATAATCAATGTTTGTTATTATAGAATAGGTTGGCAAGATATGAACAAAACTTCCATCTGACTCATCTGCCTCTAAAATTGACCAATCACTTTTTCCAAGTCTGGCAGTATTTTTAATTGAATTTATCACTCCACCATTAATAATTGTTGGATCTAACTTAGTTTCTTGGAAAATTGAAGTTATAAGAGAAGTGGTTGTAGTTTTACCATGGGAGCCTACAACAACTATATTTTTTAGCAAAGAAACTATACTTGCTAACATTTTTCCCCGGCTAATAATTGGAATTTTTTTTTTCTTAGCTTCTATTAATTCTGGATTATTCTTCTTAATTGCTGAGGAGACAACCAATATTGTAGCATTTTTTAAATTTTGTTTCGAATGTTTTAAAAAAATTTTAATTTTTTCTTTTCTTAATCTATCTATGTTTTTATTATTTGAAATATCACTACCTTGAACTTTAAAGCCACGTCTCTTCATTATTAGTGAAAGTCCACTCATTCCTATTCCTCCTATTCCAACAAAATGGACTATTTCTTTTTTTGCAAGCTCAATTTTCATTTATAATATTATTTAGTTTTAGATTTATATCATGCCAGGAATTTTGATAATTTAATTTTTCTAAATTTTTTTTTTTATCATTGTACTCAGATTTATCTTTTAATATTCCCATTAATAATCTTAGAAGTTTTTCATAATTTAAATCTTTTTGTTCCAAAATCCAGCAACAGCCAGCTTTTTCATAAAATTTAGCATTATGTATTTGATGATCATCTTTTGCCGTTGGTAACGGAATAGTGATAAAAGGTTTTTTCATGATTGAAATTTCAGCTAATGATGTCGCTCCTGCCCGAGAAATACACAAGTCAGATTCGTCAATTAGTTTGATAAAATTTTTTTCAAAATCAAATATTAAATTTTCTATATTATTTAAATTATAAAAATTTTTCATATTTTCTATATTTTCAGTGGCTGTTTGTTGTATTACCTTTATAGAATATTCTTTATTAATAGAAACTATTACTTTACTTATTTGAGTATTAAAAATTTTTGCTCCCTGGCTGCCTCCAAATATTAATATACAAAATTTTTTTTTATCAAAGTCATAATTTGGTTTTATTTCATAAAAAGACTTATTTACTAGAGGTTTTATGACCTCAATCTTGTGAGTGAATTTTTTTGGAAAATTATTTAAAGAACTTGAATAACATATAATTTTTTCCGCAAATTTTAAAAAAAATTTATTAGCTCTACCCAATGTAAGGTTTGGCTCAAATAAATAAACTTTTATTCCTATAAATTTTGAAGCGATACATATAGGTAAAGACATATATCCTCCAGTTGATATTACTTTGTGAATATTCTCTTTTTTTAGAAATAAAAAAGATTTTAAAGTTAGATATATCAATTTTAATATTTTTATTGGAAAGAATAAATCAATATTTAATTTGGGTGCATTGATTAACTGAACCTTTTTTTTTTCATCCTTTAAATATTTTTTTCCTCTCACATCAGATGTAAAAATTATTTTAAAATTCATTCCTAAATGTTCTGAAATAATTTGTGCTGGTATTACATGACCTCCAGTACCGCCAGTAGAAATTAATATTTTTTTCATTTAGTCTAAATTTTTCTTTTTGTTAAATTTAAAATTATACCTGATAATATTGAGATACCTATTATTGAAGATCCACCATAACTTAAAAAAGGTAATGTCATACCGGTTGTTGGAAATAATCTAATATTAACACCTATATGAATCATTACTTGCATTAATATCAAACTAGCAGAACCAACAAGAACTAATTTTGTTTTATGATTTTTTTCAATATTTACTTTTCTAAATATTGAAAAAATAAAAACTAAAAAAAGAATTAATAATAAAATAATAACTAATACCCCAAATTCTTCCGAAATAACCGAAATTATATAATCTGTATGAGCCTCGGGCACTTTGTTTTTTAGCGTTCCTTCACCAATACCCTTTCCAAAAAAACCACCACTTTTGATTGACTCTATGGCTTTGTCCGATTGAAAATTATAAGTTCCTCTATCAGTATCAAAAAAAGATATTATCCTATTTTTGATATAAGCAAATTTAGGAATAAAAAATGCAAAATATAATAACAAAATCAAGCCAATTAATGAAACTACAAATAAAAAAATAAGATTAACACCTGAAATAAAAATTAATACCATCCAGGTAAATCCAACTAATAATGTTTGACCTAGGTCTGGTTGAATAATTAATAAAAAAGCAATTGAAATTGTTAAGATCAGTGTGATGATAAATTTTAAGCTAAAATTATTAAACTTATCGAAAGTTATGATTGAGCTTAAAGCTATTATGAAAAAAGGTTTTACAAGCTCAATAGGTTGAAGTCTCGGTAAAAAAAAAATATCTAACCATCTTTTTGAACCTTTAACTTCGACTCCTATAAATGGTACCAGAATTAACAATGTTAAAGTTATAAAAAAAAAATATATGGAAAATTTATAAAGCATTTTCTGATCTATATAAGAAATTAAAAAAATTAAAAAAATTCCAACTAAAACAAAAACAAAATGTTTAAAGAAAAAAAAGTAATTATTTGTATCTAGCTTATCCGATGCAATTAGAGATGTTGAAACTAGAGAAAAAAATAATCCTATCAATAAAAATGTTATTATTAAACTTAGGATAAATTTATCTAAATTTTTCCACCATTGATAATAAGAAAAATAATTAAAAAATGTATTTACCATTTAATTCTTTTTATCATTTTGTTAAAAAAGGATCCTCTTTCCTCAAAATTTTTAAAGGTGTCGAAGGAGGCAGCTGCAGGACTAAATAAAATCATTTTTTCATTTAACTTACCATCTAAGATATCTTTACTTAAACATTCCATGGCTTTTTTGAGGTCAGAAAATTTTTTCAATCGTATTTTATTTTTTAAATCTAATAAAAACTTTTTGGAATTGTTACCAAAAATATAACCATTTATATTCTTGTAGTACGTCTTTGGTAATTCAAATTTATCACCCTTCTTTGGAATCCCTCCTAATAACCAATAAATATTCTTATGTGATTTAAGCATTTCTAAAGTCGAAGCATAACTTGTTGATTTAGAGTCATTTATGATTTTTAAATTTTTTTTATTATAAATAATTTGTTGTCTATATTTCAGACCTTTAAAATTTTTAATTGTTTTAAATAAAATTTTTTTATCAATTTTAAATTTTTTTATGATTTGTAAAACAAATAACAGATTTTCCTTATTTGATTTTGATGAAAAGTAATTATTTTCAAATTTTAATGAAAAATTTTTATTTGAAATTGTTTTAACTTTAATAATCTTTCCTTTAAAATTTTTTTTTTTAATAAATTTTTTAATATTATTATCATTTTTATTAACAAAAGCTACGGAGTCTGATTTTTGATTTTTTATTAAATTAAATTTTGCATGGATATATTTTTTCAAAGTTTTATGTCTTTCTAAATGAT
The DNA here is from genome assembly GCA_902629585.1 of uncultured Pelagibacteraceae bacterium. Taxonomy (GTDB): domain Bacteria; phylum Pseudomonadota; class Alphaproteobacteria; order Pelagibacterales; family Pelagibacteraceae; genus Pelagibacter. Next base: position 15,492 of record CACORI010000003.1, read on the forward strand.
CAGGTGATATATTTAATACTGCTGAATATTTTGAATTAAAAATTTTACTATAGTCTAGTTGATATGATGATGCTTCTATTACAAAAATAGATTTGGGTTTAATTTTTTTTATTGATAAAATAGGATAACCTATATTTCCAGCTAACTTTACATCATAACCTTGCCTTTTTAAAATCTCATAAATAAGCTGAGATGTTGTAGATTTGCCATTAGTGCCAGTAATAGTAATACATTTATTTTCATAGAATGATTTAAAAACGTCAAGATCGGTAAAAATTTTTTTTGAATTTTCTTTCAAAAATTTTTTTAATTTACATTTATTTTTATCAATACCCGGGCTTATAATTATTAAATCATATTTAAGCTTTCTTATTTTACTTATTGATGAATATTTTTTTTTATCATCGAACAAATAGATTTTGTTTGATTTTTTTAAAAAATTAAATGAAGAAATTCCACTTTTTCCTAATCCATAAATTAAAATTTTTTTATTTACAAAAATATTTCTAGAGTGGAGCATTATCTTAATTTGAGTGTAGCTAAACCAATCATCGCTAAAATAATTGATATGATCCAAAATCTAATTACGACTGTTGACTCAGGCCATCCTTTTTTTTCAAAATGGTGATGAATAGGCGCCATTTTAAAAATTCTTCTTCCAGTTAATTTAAATGAAATTACCTGAACTATCACAGAAAACGCCTCTAAAACAAAAAGACCCCCAGTTATAGCTAAAACTATTTCATGTTTTGTTATTATCCCTATCGCACCTAATGATCCTCCTAATGATAAAGAACCGGTGTCACCCATGAAAATTTTTGCAGGTGGAGCGTTAAACCAAAGAAAACCTAAACAAGAACCAATTATTGCACTACAGAAAATTGAAATTTCTCCAGTGCCCTCAATGTAAGGAATTTGAAGATAACTGGAAAAAACAATATTTCCAGTGACATAACTAATAAAAGCAAAACAACCAGCGACCAATATAACCGGCACTGTTGCTAAGCCATCTAAACCGTCAGTCAAATTTACAGCGTTTGAGGATCCTATTATAACAAAGACCGAAAAAGGAATAAAAAACCATCCAAGATTTAAAATTAAATTCTTAAAAAAAGGAAAATATAGATTTGTAATCTCTTTATAGTCTACAAAGAAGTAGAAAAAACTAACACCAATTATTGCAAGTATAATTTGTGAAATTATTTTAAACTTAGAAGATATTCCTGAAGAATTACTATTTCTAATTTTTTTGTAGTCATCAAAAGCACCTAATAAACCAAATGTAATTGCTATATAAATACAGAATAGAACATTTATATTAGATAAATCCGCCCAACATAAAACAGAAATTAATAAACCAAATAGAATAATTAATCCACCCATAGTAGGTGTACCTATTTTTTTTATAATATGTTCCTCAGGTCCATCATCACGAATAGGATTAAGAATTTTTTGTTTTGAAAAAAATTTAATGAATGGTCCACCAACTATTAGAACTATAGTTAAAGAAGTAAAAAAAGACAGCCCAGATCTAAACGTTATATATTTAAAAACATTTAAAAATCCAAAACTATCAACATAATTTAGTAAAAGTTGATAAAGCATTTAATTTAGACCCCTTAATTTTTCTACCATCTTATTTAAGCCTGTAGCATTTGAAGCCTTGATCATCAAATAATCATTATTATTTAATTCATTTTTAATCAATTCAATTATTTGGGATTGATTGGTTAAAATTTTACCCCTTTTAAATTTCTTCAGTTTATTAAAAACAATAGGCACTCTGGATCCTTTTACAAAAACCTTATCAATCCCAGTTTTATTAATAATTGGTGCAATTAATTCATGTAATTTTTTAGAGTGTTTTCCAAGCTCCAACATGTCTCCTAATAATAAATACTTTTTAAATCCTTTCGCATCAATTTTGTCAAAATTTAATATTGCCGATTTCAAAGATAAAGGATTAGAATTATAACTTTCATCAATTAGGTTAATTTTTTTTTTATGAATTGAAATTTTTGAAATATCTCCTCTGCCCTTAGGTGTTTTAAAATTCATAAAAATATTTTTATTTAAATTAGATATATTTGTGTAAATACTCATTACCGCTAAAGATGCTAAAATATTGTAAATGTTATTTTGAAAATTGTTATGAATTATAAAAAACTTAAAAAGATTATTTATTCTTATCTTTATTTTAAATTTTTTATTTTCTTTCTTAATACTAATTTTTTTTATATCTGCATTTTTACTTTTAATTCCAAATGAAATAACCTGGATCTTTTTTTTAAAAGCAATTTTTTTATGAAAATTAAAAAATTTGTCGTCAGCATTCAAGATTAAAAATCCATTAGATTTAGTATTATTAATGATTTCTGATTTAGCCATTGCTATATGATTGATACTTTTAAAATTCTTAATATGCGCAAAGCTTATGTTAGTTATCACACTTACATCTGGTTTAATTATTTTTGAGAGATCGTCTATCTCTCCCTTTTTATCCATACCAACCTCTAAAATCCCATAATCATCATTTTGATTTAAATTAAAAAGACTAAGAGGTACTCCAAATTTATTATTATAAGATTTAGGAGAAATACTCGCATTTGAGATTTTTTTAAGACAATTTCCCAATAATTCTTTGAGAGATGTCTTTCCACAGCTACCAGTAATAGCAATAATATTAGTATTTATATTTTCTCTGAACATTTCTGCGCATTCTGTCAAAAATCTTAATGTATTTTTAACTTTTATTTGATTTTTAAAATAAAAATTTTTTTGGAATTTGTTAACAATCGCTAAAGAAGCTTTTTTTCTAAATGCTTCAGTTACAAATCTATTTCCATCATTCTTATCTCCTTTTATGGCAAAAAAAATATCATTTTTTTCTACGACTTTTGAATTTATTCTTCCCTGCCCAATAGATAATTTGGGACTTAATTCACTTTTATAAGACAAGTCTTTAATTATGTTTAACTTTAAATTTATGGATAAACTTAAATTTTTTTCTTTAATTGATTTTAATATCAAATTTTTATCAGAAAAATAAAATTTTTTTTTTCCAATAACTTGTGTTTTTTCATGCCCCTTTCCAGCAACTAGTAGAATTTCACCAACTCTTATATCTTTTACTGCGTGTGAAATCGCTTCAGCTCTATTCGGTATCTCGATAATCTTTTGTCTTTTAATCCCTTTTTTTATATCTTTTCGAATTTTAGTTGGATTTTCTAATCTAGGATTATCATCTGTAAGGTAAATCTTGTCAGAAAAATTATCAGCTATTTTTCCCATTTTTGATCTTTTATTTTGATCTCTATTACCTCCACAGCCAAATAGTAAAGAAATTTTTTTATTAGGAAATTGTTCTTTTAAATTTAACAAACAAGTTTTTAGAGCTTCAGGTGTATGAGCATAATCAAGAATTATTTTTGATTTATTTTTTAATTTTCCAATTTTTTGGAATCTACCCTCTACAGGTTTGATTTTAGAAATAGTTTTTAAAATTCGCTTAATTGTTATTTGACTTTGTTGGGCAGCAATAATTGCCATTATAAGATTTTTAAGCTGTATTTTTCCTATTAAATTAACATTGATTTCATGAATGACATCTTTTATTTTTATTTTAATAATTTGGATATCGTTTTTAAATTCATGAGAGATAACATTAAAATAATTCTTTTTATCATTCAGTGTAAAAAGTTTTAATTTTTTTTTTGATGCAATTTTTTTTATTTTTTTAAATTGAGGGATTTTTTCATCGGTAATTAAATTACCATTTTTCTTAATCAGTTTTTTAAATAAATAAAGCTTCGATTTCAAATAGTCATCTAAATTTTTATGGTAATCTAGGTGATCTTGAGACAAATTTGTAAAAATTCCTGAATTAAATTTTAAGCCGTCTAGTCTATTTTGTTTAAGTCCATGGCTTGATGCCTCTAAAATAACATTTTGAATTTTATTATCCTTTAGTTTTTGTAATATTTGACCTAATTGTATTGGATTTGTAGTGGTATTAGATAGGTTTAAATTAAATTTTTCTGATTTGAGACCTAAAGTTCCAATTGAAGCTACTTTTTTGTTGTTTAATTTTAAGATTTGATAATAAAAATCAGCAATTGATGATTTTCCATTTGTACCAGTTACGGCGATTAAATTCTTTGGTCTTTTGTTATAAATTTTATAGGATATTTCTGATAAAAGTTTTCTAATATTTTTTGTATGAATAAATAGTATGCCATTTTGAAATTTATTGCTTCTCTTTTCACTAATTATGATTTTTGATCCTTTGTTAATTGCAGTAGCTATAAATTTATTTCCATCTAAAGTGTTTCCTTCGATAGCAAAAAAAATATAATTTTTTTTTACTTGAGTACTGTCAAAAGAGATTCCTGAAAAAAAAAATTTTTTATATTTTTTATTTATATTTTTAAGGTAATTGCCTAACAACATTTTTAATTAACTTCTTTATATTTTGTGGCTAAAATGGGTCCAATTTTTTCAATTATTTGACCCGCAACTTCAACAGATGTCCAACCAGCTGTATTAAATGGAGTGCCTTTATATTTAATTCCAGACCCATCTCTGTAATCATAGATATATTCATTATTTATCTTAGGTTCATCTAGCATAACCACAAGAGAATATTTTGGATTTGAAATAGGAAAAATAGAGGCAAAAGTATTAATCTTATCTCTAGAGTAACCGCCAACAGAGCTTTTTTGAGCAGTTCCAGTTTTTCCTCCAACCTCGAAGCCTTTCACATTAGCCAAAGAGGCAGTTCCCTCTTTAGAGGTTACAATTTTTCTTAATATTGGAATAATTTTTTTAGAGACATTTTTTTTCAAAATTAGCTCTCTTTCAAGATTTTTATCTGTCACAATTAAAGTTGGATTAATTCTGTATCCTCCATTAGCCAGTATAGAATAAGCTGTGGCTAATTGAAGAATAGTTGTAGTTATTCCATGGCCATATGAAACTGTTGCTAATTTACATTTTCCCCAATTAAATTGTAGTGGTACTCCGATTTCATCAATATCAAATTTAATTGATTGAATTAATCTTAAGTCATTTAAAAATTTTTTATAGTTTTCAATTCCAACAATTTGACCAATTCTAACAGATCCTATGTTACCAGATCTAATAAGAATTTCCTCAGCCGTCAAATCAGATGGTATTTTATCATCGTATTCACTGATAATATTTTTACCACATCTAATACTTTTTTTAAGATTCTTAAAAAGTGTTTGAGGCTCAATATCTTTTGTATTTAATGCAGCAGCAAGAGTAAAAGTTTTAAACACAGATCCAAGTTCATAAACCCCTTTTGTTGCTCGGTTAATATATTTTTTGTCAGTGATTGAAATTCTTTCGTTGGGATCAAAGTCTGGCAAAGAAACAATCGAAATTATTTCGCCATTATTTACATTCATTAATATAGCGGCACTGCCAAGGGTTTTAAAAATTTTATTATATCTTATAAGTTCTTCTCTAATCAAAAACTGAATATCTTTATCAACACTTAATTGGATAGCAGCATCATTTTTTTTCAATCTTTTATCCTTCGATTTTTCTAAACCTGATATTCCAATATTATCATCATCTATTTGTCCTATAATATGGCTAAACAAATTTTTTTGTGGATAAAGTCTAATTATATTTTCTTTAGGTTTAATTGATTTGTCACCAAGTTTCATAATTTGCTCATATTTTTCCTCTGATATTTTTTTCTCAAACCAAAAGAACTTTTTTTTTTTAATTTTTTCTTTAATTAAATCGTAATTTTTTTTTGGAAAAATTAATTTTAAATTGAGAATAAGTTTTTTTTGATCTATTATTTCTCCAGGATTTATCCCAATATCAATTGAACTTACTGTTTTTGCTAAAAAGGTTCCATTTCTATCAACAATATTAGCACGCTTAATTGTTTCTGAGGACTCGAATTCTTTAAAATTATCAATATCAGTTTTTCTTGAACCTAGATGAATTAAATGAATTGAATAAATTAAAAAGATAGAAAAAAAAATAAAAAATATAAATGCTATTCTGTTAAATCTAATATTTACAGTTGATATTTTTTTTTCAAACTTAAATTCATTATCACGTTCTTCAAGGATAAATCGAAAATCATTATTGGTCATTTTTTTCAGATAACTTTAATTTATTGATAATTAATTTATTATTTAAAATTCTAATTGTGTTTATTTCCTCTAACGATTTTTTTTGTAAAGAATCTTCGAAATATAACTTTTGAAACTCTAATAATTTTTTAGAGGAACTTAGATAATCATACTCTAATTTGGTATCTTCCATTCTATTCTCCAGAAACCTAATATTTTCAGTTAAATTATAAATCTCATCTTCAATTTTTTTTGTTGAATTCTTTATTAATGAGGTAACTACAATCAATGAAAAAATTAAAATGAATACAAAAAATTTTTTCATAATTTTTGGCTTAAATCCTCAATTCTTAAAAGTTCTTGAAATTGATTTTTAATGTCAGTTTCAATTTCATAGATATCCTCTTTTTTGATAATAAATCTCAACTTAGCAGATCTAGAGGATGGATTAGCTATTAATTCTTTTTCTGTTGGGACTATTGGTCTTTTAATAGGCATTTCAAAAGAAAACTTTTTATTATCTAATTTCGGAACATACCTTGAAAAACTTTTACTTTTGGTTAAATTTTTAAAGAAATATTTAACAATTCTATCCTCTAATGAATGAAAAGACACGACGGCTAATATCCCATCCTTTTTTAAAATCTTTGCTGAATTTATTAAACCAAAAATTAATTCACTAATTTCTTTATTAACAAATATTCTTAACGCTTGAAAAATTTTTGTAGCGCAATGAACTTTAAAATTTTTTCTGTGTTTTGTTTTTTCAATCAACCATACTAATTTTTCTGTATCAATTTTTCCGAGTTTTCTCTCTTTTACTATATTTTTTGCAATGAATTTCGATTCCTTCTCATCACCAAAAAATTTAAAAATATTACTTAAATCTTTTTCATCTAGATTATTTATAACCTCGTCAGCAGAAAAATTATTCTGTCCTAATTGCATATTTAATTTTCCAGTGCAATTAAAGGATAGGCCCTTTTTTTTATCCTTCATTTGAGTCAAAGAATATCCTAAATCAAAAATTACACCCTTAATATTTTCTTTTTTTAATTTAAGATTATTTATTTTACTAAATTTTGTGTTTTTGAATAAAAATCTTCCAGGAAATTTATCAGATAATTTTGTTGCAACTATCTGACTATCTATATCCCTATCTAGTCCTATAACTTTTGTATTTTTATATTTAAGTATTTCTTTTGAATAACCACCCTGTCCAAAAGTACAATCAATAAATGTGCCACCATGTTGAGGGGAAATAATGCTAATAATCTCTTTTAGCAACACAGGATAATGTTTCACAATATCCGATGCCATGGTGGCTTCCATTTATTTTTTCGAAGACCATTAATTTTTTTGTCTTCTTAAAAATGCAGGTATTTCTAAATCATCCTCTTGATCTTCATTTTCTGAGGATAACAACTCATTAGACGATGAGGTTTCATTCTCATTATTATTAAAAAGATCTGGAGATTGAGAATCTACACCAAACTCACTTAGATCATTTTGAATAGACTCATCTCCCTCTAAATTTTCGTTTTTAGTTGTTGCTTCTTCAGCAAATGACATCTCATTATCTTTAGAAGTGTCTTCAACAATGCTCTCAGCTTCTTGATTTTTAACTAATTCCTCATGATACTGGTTGTTCACCTGATTTACATCTGCCTCAACATTTTGTTGTGTCATAGTATGAGATGAGACTTCATTTTCTAGTTTTAATGCATTTGCACCATGAGAGAGTGGGTTTGGATTATTACTTGAAAAATTAAAAGATGCAGTCGGCTCTAAATTTGAAAAATCAGAATAACCAGGATTTCTGTTTTGAATCCGATGAACCATATTAATAACTGATTTTGATTCTGGTTGTTGACCATCCAAAGAGGTAGCTACAATTGAAACTCTCATTTTTCCATCAAGTTCTGAGTCTGTAATTGCACCAATTATTAATTCTGCCTCTGGGTCAACTTCGGCTCTTACTTTATTTACTGCCTCATCTACTTCGAAAAGTTTTAAATCTTTGCCGCCAGTAATATTTACAAGTAATCCTTTTGCGCCTTTTAAAGTATAATCATCAATTAATGGATTGCTTACTGCCATCTCTGCTGCTTTTAGTGCTCTTCCTTCACCTTCAGCCTCACCAGTTCCCATCATGGCTTTACCCATCGAAGCCATGACAGTCTCGACATCTGCAAAATCTAAATTTATTAAGCCAGGTCTTACCATTAAATCAGTGATACTTTGAACACCATGCATCAAAACATTATTTGATAAATTAAAAGACTCTTCAAAAGTTGTTGTTTCATTTGCAATTTTAAATAAATTTTGATTCGGAATTACAATAATTGTATCCACATGCTTTCTTAATTCCTCCAATCCTTGCTGGGCTCTTCTCATTCTAGATGGACCTTCATAAAGAAAAGGTAACGTAACTACACCCACTGTAAGAATGTTCAATTCTTTTGCAGCTCTAGCAATTACATGAGCAGCTCCTGTTCCTGTTCCTCCACCCATACCAGCAGCAATAAAAATCATATTTGCGCCTTGTAAGGTATTGATGATTTCATTTAATGATTCATCTGCAGCTGCCTGTCCAATATCATGTTTTGCACCAGCACCAAGACCTTTGGTTAAATTAAGACCTAATTGAATTTTGGTTCTTGCTTTACTTGCTTTTAAATCTTGAGCATCAGTGTTAACGGCAATAAACTCAACTCCCTGTAAATTATTTCCAATCATTTCATTTATTGCATTTCCACCTGCGCCACCAACTCCAACTACTAATAATCTTGGTTGTAGTTCTTTTATTTCTGGTGTTTTAAAGTTAATAGTCATTTTATTTTTCCCCCATTATTTGTTTAGTTGATGCTCCCATTTAAGACTTGCACGATTAATATTTGCTTTTTTTCTTGCACTTACCTTAAATTTTTCAAATATTGTTGGTTCCCAAATTTGGAATGTTTTTCCTTGTCCAACAAAAAACATACTGTTTTTTATTTTTGCATGTTTTAATAATTTCTGGGTTATTGAAATTCTCCCCTCGCCATCAAATTGTAAATTTATACTTTCAGATAAAATTGATGTTGCAAAAAAATCCCTTTTTTCCTCAAAAGGATTTAGCGAGTCTATTGTGTTTGAAATTTTTTCTATTCTATCCTGAGGCCATGCCTCAATAGATTGATTATTAAATGATGGAAAACAAACTACACCGTTGTAACCAAGGTTGGACAGATATGATCTAAAACTTGCAGGCACTGACACCCTTCCTTTTTTGTCCAATTTGTTTTCGTAGATTGATAAAAACATAAACCATAATATCCTAAATCCCCTTATTTGGGAATATATGGGATACTATGGGTTTTTTTTAAGAGTGTCAATACATACAATTAAGATGAGATCTCAGTTTAACTTAGCGATTTTGTAAGAAATTAGGTTTATGAATTAATATTTTGCAATAGATTTGCCAGATAAAATATAAGCCGGGTTCTGTCATTTAAACCTATCATTTGTCTAGGCTCAAAATCACTTTTGAGCTCAAGCAACTAACCCTGATGACTAGCCAAGGATGGCTTTTAGTTTCTTAACAATGTCACCTCTACTTAGTCTTGCTCCCAGTGGGGTTTTCCAGCGTTCATTGTTACCAATAGAACCGGTGCGCTCTTACCACACCTTTTCACCCTTGCCATGTTATGGCGGTTTATTTTCTGTGGCACTATCCCTAGGGTTTCCCCTGCCAGGTATTACCTGGCACTGTATCCTTGCGGAGCCCGGACTTTCCTCTTTAGTTTTAATTAAAGCGATAAGTCATTTATCTGGCAGAACCAATTTATAATTTAATCTTTTTTTTTCAACAGTTAATATATGCTATTTTATGAGGTTTTTACTGATGATTAAACATTCTTTATCTAAGATACCATTTATTAAACTTTGCCTAAATCTTCTTTGAAAAGATTTTACTAAATCCTTATTTTTAAATTTAATATTTTTTGCTCTTCTATAACCAATTTTATCTAAAATATTAAAAAATCTTTTTTCCTCCAAAGAATCTATTTTTTTTAAACGTAACTTTTTAATCTTTTTCTCATTAAGGCTATGCCAGAAAGCCAAGTTCAATTTTGATAATTTTTTCCAAGGAAATTTTTCACCTGGATCTATTTTTCTTTCTGGGGCAATATCTGAGTGTCCTAAAATGTTTTTTTTATTTATTTTATATTCATCTTTCAATTTTTTTAATAGTTTTTTCAATGCATTAATTTGACTAATTGTAAATTTTTGATATTTGAAATTATGACCAGAATTATGAATTTCAATACCAATCGAATTTTCATTTAAGGATGAGTATTTTTTCCATCTAGATATTCCGGCATGCCATGCAATATATTGATCTGGAACAAGATTTAAAATCTTACCATTTTTTTTAATAAAATAATGTGCACTTACATTTGAATTAAAATCACATAATTTTTTAAGTGCCGATGACTCATTTTTCATTCCTGTGTAATGAATAATTATAAATTTAATTTTTTGCTTGGATCTTTTCAAGGTATTAAAATTTGGAGAATAGTTTTTTGTTATTTTAGGCCACATTTAGGTAATATTTTTGCTTAATTGTTAATTTACTTTAATTTAAATTATAATATAAATCCAAAATGATTAAAAAATTAATAGTAATTATAATTACAACCATTGCGTTAACTTTTAATGTCAGTGCTTCATCAGATGGAGAATTACTATTAAAAAAAAATGAACCATCTGAAATCAAAGATTGTTTTGAAAGCTTAAATAGAGCATCATTTGCACTCAATCAAGGATTAGATAAAGTAATTTTCAAACCTGTAGCAAGCGTTTATAAAACATTACCCTCTCCTATAAAAACTGGGGTCAGTAACTCACTTAATAATTTATCTAACGTTGTAACGATTCCAAATAATATTCTTCAAGGAGAATTTTCTAAAGCAGGTGTCAATACTGGTAGATTTTTAATTAATACCACGGTAGGTATTCTTGGTTTTATTGATGTTGCAACTTATCTTGGTTTCACAGAATATGAAAAAGAGGATTATGGTCAGAGCCTAGCATCATTTGGTATTGGGCCTGGTTGTTATATTGTTCTTCCAGTTTTAGGTCCAAGCACAGCTAGAGACACTGTTGCGTCGTTAACAAATTTTGTTGGTGGAGATGCTTGGTATAACGTAACCGTTAGAAACGACACGCATTATTTTAGAGATATGGATTACTATACATCAAAAATTTCTGCGGGCGTAGATTTTAGAGCAAAAAACTACGATTCTATAGAAAATCTTAAAGATAATTCCTTAGATTTTTATGCTTCAGTAAAAAGTTTGTATTTACAAGATAGACAACAAAAAATTTTGAATACTAAGAAAATAATTGAAACACAAGATGACAGTGGTTGGGAAGAGATAGAAAATCAATAATTTCTTATATGTAAATGTCTGAAAAAAAAATATTAATAATTTTAATTCTTTTTTTTTCAACAATAACGGAGTCTTTTTCAATAGAACCTGATATTTTTGTTCAATCTACAGTTAATAGAGCATCAGAAATACTTGCAGAAAATATTTCTAAAGATCAAAAAATTCAGAAACTTAAATTAATTGCAAAGGAAACTGTTGATATTAAAGGAATAGGTTTTTATACACTTGGGGCAAAAAGAAAAAAACTGAGTGATGAAGATAAAATTCGTTACGCTAAATTATTTGAGGCCTATTTTTTAAAAAGCTTCTCTAGTAGACTCGCTGAGTATACTAATCCTGAAATAGATGTAACAAATAAAGAAAAGCTAAGTGAAAATTATACAATAGTAAATAGTACTCTTAAAGCAACTAGCGAAAGACCTGAAATTAAGATTGATTGGAGAATTTATACTAAAAATGTAAACAATCCTTTAATAAGAGATTTAATAATCGAAGGATTAAGCTTAGCTAGAACACAAAAAGAGGAATTTGCATCTATTTTAAACTCTAATGATGGAGAAATTGAATCCTTATTCAAAGTTTTAAAAGAGTTTTCAGACAACTAATATATTTTATAATTGGTGGGCCCGCCAGGACTCGAACCTGGGACCAATACATTATGAGTGTACTGCTCTAACCAACTGAGCTACAGGCCCGGAGTGAAATGCATAAATACATTAATTTACATTATCTTACAATATAACAAATTTTAATTAGCAATATTAAGTCAAAAATCTAGAAATAAATTTGATTCATCGTCACTTTTTAAGTAATTAATCATATAAATATTATGATTAATAGAGAAACCGCTTCTTTCAGAGATAATAAAGCAACAGTTTATAGCGTTTCAGGAAAAATATTAAGAAAAGTAAATTATTTAAAAAACATTGATTTTAATGAGTTTTTGAATTCTAATTTTTATAAAAAAAATTCTAAAAATATCATAAAAACTTTTATATTAGATGCTAATCAAATAAATAAACTTTCAATTCCCTATGAAAAAAATACGATATGGTTAGAACATGAAAGATTAGATGAAATAATATACCCATATGAACTTACTTTTAATCAATTAAAAGACTCAGCCCTTTTATTTCTAAATTTATATATAGACGCAATAGAAAATTCTTATGATATTATAGATGCTTCAGCATATAATATTCAATTTAAAAATAATCATCCAGTTTTTATTGATCTTGGATCTTTTGCTAAACCAAAAAAAGATTCTGAAATTATTTGGCATAAACAATTTTGTGAAAATTATTTAGCACCTTTATTAATTAAATCTAAAACTAATATTAATTTTAATGATATTTTTAAAGGAAATCTGAATGGTATTGATCTTAAATTAGCATCTAAAATTTTACCCTTTTCAAGTTTTTTTAATTTTAATATTTTGACAAATATTCATCTACACTCAATTTTGAATTCGAAAATATCCTCTTCAACTCACAAAAGTAAAAAAATAGTAAAAAAAAATAAGCTTAGTCTTAAACAAAAAGTTTTAATTGCCAAAAGTCTAAAAAATACAATAGATAATTTAAAAACCCAAAAATCTTCTTATTGGTCAAATTATTCAAAAATTAACTCATATTCAAAAGAAGATTATTTAAAAAAAGAAAAATGTGTAAGTGAATTTGTCAAATCAGAAGGAGCGAAAAATATATTAGATTTAGGATGCAATGATGGTAATTTTTCTAACGTATGTTTTAATAGCGGTGCCAAGAAAATAGTTGGTATTGATAGTGATTTAGATGCTTTAGATAAGGCATATTTAAACTTTAAAATTAAGAATCTAAATTTTTCATGTCTATATCAAAACTTTTCAAACCCATCTGCTGGTATTGGTTGGAATAATAAGGAAAGATTAAGTTTTACTGAAAGATTCGAGAAAAAATTTGATGGTGTTATATGCCTTGCATTTATCCATCATATTTGTATTTCAAATAATGTTCCCTTAGATATGTTTGTTGACTATTTGGGTAGTTTCTCGAATAACTTTCTCATGGAGTTTGTTTCTAAGGATGACGAAATGGTTCAAAATCTTTTAAGAAATAAAGATAATTTAATTAATAATTATAATTTAGAGGAATTTAAAAAAATAATTTTAAGAAAAAATTATAAGATAGTTTCTGAATATTCATTAACAAGTAGTAGAACTTTAATTCATTTCAAAAAATGAATAATAAAATCATCAGTTTAAATTTAATTTTGTCTTTTTTTGGTATCTATTTATCTTTTTTTTATTTTGGAACTAATCAATATTTCTACGCCTCTTATCATCTTTTTGATATATTTAAATCAACCTTGATAATTTCTACTATATTTGGATTTCCAATAATATTTTCTATTTATTTTTTAAATTATGGTAAAAAAAATATTTTAAATAAAATTGCAACATCTTTTAGTCAAGGCATCATAGTTTATATAGTATTTCATTATGTAATTAAATTCTCAGATATAAATTACTTTCATATCTATAAATCATTTATTGATAGTAATAATTTTTTTATTAAATCAATTTTTTATTTTTTTCCATTTATGCTAACTTTTATTGTTTCATTTCTATTGAACTCAAAACAAATATATAAAATAAATAAATTTATACTGATTTTACTAATCATTTTAAATTTAAGTTCAATTTATAGAACTACTCAAATTTATATGTTCAATGAAAATAAAATTTTCAAATTATCCGATTTTAAAGATTTAAAAGTTAATACAAATAAAAATCAAATTATTAAAAAAAAAGTCTTTATCTTAATTTTTGATGAATTTGATCAGTCAATTTTTGAAAAAAACTTTCAAAAATTTGATCATATTAATGAATTTTATAATTCTTCTTATGTAAATAAAAATTTTTATAGTCCTGCAAAATTTACTATAGATTCAATTCCAGCAATATTGACAGGAAATTCTACAAAGCAAACTTTATTCAAAAAAGGACAATTATATATTAAAGATTTAAACGATAAATTAATTCATTTTAGTCATGATAATTCGTTTTTTAATATCAAAAATGTATCTTCAAGTATTTATGCAACTTATCATCCATATTGTAGAATTCTTAAAGTTGTTAACTGTTATGATAAATTCAATTTTAAAAAAAATGAAATTGACCTTATAGACGGTATTAATAATTTTTTAAATGTAATTTATCTAGATAGATTAATTGATAAAATGATTAGATTTGACAAAGATAATTTAAATACAATAGAAAAAGGGAATGAATTTTCTAAAGATACTGAATTTTCAAAATTCATGATTCAAAATTCATTAAGTTTTTTAAAAAGTGATACAAATATTATATTTATACATTATCCATTCCCTCATCCACCTTTTAAAAAAGGAGTGGTTAAAATTAAAAAGGAATACCAAGATTTATCTGATTATGAGAAAAATCTTTTCTTAATTGACGATACATTTTTAAAAATAAAGCAGTACATTAATAAGCAAAAAGATTCTCTTTTAATAGTTTCCTCAGATCACTGGCACAAAGATATTAGCGAAAATAAATCATTACCAATGGTTTTTTTTTCTAAGATTATCGGAGACAATAAATATTATGAAGAAAATAACGAAAAAAATGCTTCTAATATAAAACAATTGATAATAGATTTCTTTGAGGGTAATATAACTTCAAACAAAGATATTAATAATTTTTTTAAAACTAAAAAAAATCATAAAACTTATGTTAGATAATTTATTCAAAAGTTTAAAAATATCAATTTTATTTTTCTTAATTATTACTAATGCGAATGCATATATTGACCCAGGAACTGGATCATTCATTATACAAGCTATTCTAGCCTTAGGTGCCACTATAATTTTTTATTTAGGTTATCCGTTCAGAATATTAAAAAGTATTTTTAACAAAATTTTTAAAAAAGAAAAAGATAGTGATAAACTAAGTGAAAAAAAGGATTAATTTTTTAATTAATGGTGGGCCGTGTTGGTTACGCTCCAACTACCCCTGCAATGTCAATGCAGTACTCTACTATTGAGCTAACGGCCCCCTTTATATTAGCTCTCTAAGAAACTTTTTAATTGTTTAGATCTGCTAGGGTGTTTCAATTTTCTCAAAGCTTTAGCTTCAATTTGTCTAATTCTTTCTCTTGTCACTGAAAACTGTAATCCAACTTCCTCTAAAGTGTGATCAGTATTCATACCTACACCAAATCTCATTCTTAATACTCTTTCTTCTCTAGGTGTTAATGTTGATAAAATTTTAGTAGTTGCTTCGCCCAAATTAGATTTTATAGCTTGCTCTAATGGTGCTAAAGCTTTTGTGTCTTCAATAAAATCTCCTAAACTACTATCCTCTTCGTCACCTACTGGTTTCTCTAATGAAACTGGTTCTTTTGAAATTTTTAATACTTTTCTAACCTTATCTAAAGGCATTCTAAGTTTTTGTGCTAATTCTTCTGGAGTAGCTTCTCTACCAAACTCACTTAAAATTAACCTTTGTGTTCTCACAATTTTATTAATTGTTTCAATCATGTGAACTGGAATTCTAATTGTTCTAGCTTGATCTGCTATTGACCTAGTTATAGCTTGCCTAATCCACCAAGTCGCATAAGTAGAGAACTTGTACCCTCTTCTATATTCAAATTTATCTACTGCTTTCATAAGACCGATATTTCCTTCTTGTATCAAATCTAAAAATTGGAGACCTCTATTAGTATATTTTTTTGCAATTGAAATTACTAATCTTAGGTTAGCTTCAACCATCTCTTTTTTTGCAATCCTAGACTCTTTTTCACCTTTTTGTACTCTACTCACTAATTTTTTAAAGTCTGTTACAGACATGCCAAGCTTATGACTCATCTCAACTAGTCTTTCTCTAATGTTTTTAAATTCTTCCTTATTTTTTGTGAAAAATTCTTTCCAGATAGTATTAGTATCTAAAAATTTTTTTAAATTTGGGTTTATTTCATTTCCAACATAAAATTTGATGAATTCACTTCTGGAAATTTTATGATCCATTGCAAGTCTTAATAAATTTCCTTCTAAAGAAATAATTTTTTTATTTTCTACATAATGTTTTTGAACAAGATCCTCTAAAACAGATGGTGATAATTGAAGGGACTTAATGTTATTTAAAATATCATTAACAATTTTTTCATAGCCTTTTTCTTTTGCTGGAGAAAAAATTTGAGAATTAAGAGTACAGTCTAGTTTTTCTTTTAGATATTTGATAAGTTTATTATAATCTTTTGTTAGTGTTTGGACTGTCTTAAGAACTTTTGGTTTAATTTCAGTTTCCATTGCTGCCAATGTTGGATTAAAATCGTCATCCTCTTCACTTGAATTTTCCTCTGTATCACCAGAATTTTTTTGCTTAGCACTCGGACCTGTTGACTCATCCTCCATATAATTTGTATCTATATCGATTATTTCTCTTACTAAAATTTCATCTTTTTGTAGTTTTTCATTCCATTCAAAAAATTGTTGTGCAGTGATAGGACTTTGAGATAATGCTATTAACATTATATCTTTTCCTGCTTCAATTCTTTTTGCTATAGCAATCTCACCCTCTCTTGATAAAAGTTCGACACCCCCCATTTCACGCAGATACATTCTAATTGGGTCATCACTTTTCTCTATAGTTTTTCCCTCCTCTTTAGAAGAAGACTCTTTTTTTCTTAAAACTTTATAATCTGACTTTTTTTCTACTAGAGAAACATTTTCATCTAAAATATGGATGAAGGCTTGTGCTAAATTCTCATTTGATAAATTTCTTTTTCCAAGGGATTTACTAAGTTCTTCATAAGTAATGAAGCCCCTATGGGTTCCACGACCCATTAACCTAGCAAATGATTTTGTAATAATTCTTTCCACAGCAATTTAAGTTTGGAAGTCTTATATAATGTCAAATATATAAAAATCCATTATTAAATTAGTCTGATTAATTGAGATTTTGCTTTTTTTTAAGCTCTTTTAGCTCATTAAATGTGCTCTCACTCATATCAATTGAAAACTTTGATTCTAATTCTTGAATTCTAAACTCCAAATCATAGTTTCTTAAATCTCTTGAGATATCCTCCAATAATTCAATCTTTTTTTGATCGTTATTATTTTGATTTTTTAATATATGTTTAATTGGTGCAAATTTATTGATCTTTTCCATTAAAACAGTGTCTAATTCTAATTCATCAATGAAAATCTGTTCACTATTTTTTAATTTTTCAATTATTGACTTGTATATTTTTTTATTAACTTCAGTAAAAAACTTTATGTCTTCAATTAAATGAATATTTTTTTTTGATAAATCTAAATTATTCAATACTAAATATAATAAAGAAAACTCTTTTAGCTCAACACCAGTTAAAGATCGGCTCTCATTATAGTATTTTTTTGTACTATCTAAAGATTTTACTCGTTTTAAGAATATATTTTTTTTATTTTTATTAAAATGTGGGGTCAATTCTGAAATTTTTTCTAAAAAATATTCTAAAACATATTTTTTTATAAAATTATCTTTAATTGTATTTGCTATAGCTCTAACTTTTTTTTCAAAAATAGCCATAGATGAAGGATTGTTTTCAGTTTGTTTTTTATAATGATTAAAAATAAATTGATGAATTGGTAATTTATTCTGTTTTGTAAAATCTATAAAATTATTTTTTCCATTTTTGTTAATATAACTATCTGGGTCTTCTTTATCTGGCAAAAATAAAAATGAAATTTGTTTTTCAGGTTTTAATTCCTTAATTGTGTTTTCTGCCGCTCTTAAAGCAGCTTTATAGCCACTTTCATCTCCATCAAAGCAAATTATAATATCATCAAAAAATTGATTTAAAGTTAAAATTTGTTTTTCAGTTAAAGATGTTCCTAAATTTGCAACAACATTATCTATTCCATTTTTACTTAATCCTATTACATCCATGTATCCTTCTACCAAATATATATGCTCAATTTTATTCGAAAGCTTTCTTGCTAAATCCAAATTATAAAGATTTGAGCCTTTTTTAAAAAAATTAGTCTCTGGTGAATTTATATACTTGGCCAAATAATCTGATTTTTCTATTATTCTGCCCCCTAAGGCAATTGGTTGGCCTGAAATATTGTTGATTGGAAAAATTAATCTACCTCTGAATCTTTCAATATAAATTTTTTTCTTTTCATCTAAATAAAATAATCCACTTTCAATTAATTTTTGCTCATTAAATTCATTAATCAATTTATCAAAAAAATTTGGATTTTTTTTTATATACCCGATTTTAAATCTTTTTACTTCCTCTCTGCTTAAAGATCTATTTTTTAAATAATTTCTTGCTAGATCACAATTATCATTTTTTAACAATTCATTATGATAAAAATCAACGTATTGACTATAAATAGAAAGGTAATCCTTCCATTTTTTTTCTTTCTCCTCATCTTGTTTAGAAAAAATATAAGGCTGCATTCCTGCCATTTGTGATAAATATTTGACTGCTTCACCAAATTTAAAATTTTGAGTTTTCATTACAAAATCAAAAATATTTCCATGTTCGGATGTTGCAAAACAATGATAAAATTCTTTTTCATCATTTACCGTAAACGATGGTGTTTTTTCATTTTTAAAAGGGGATAAACCGACATATTCTTTACCTCTTTTTTTTAAAGCAACAGATTTTGATACAACTGTGGAGACCTTTAATCTCAATTTAATTTCATCAAGGTATTCTTTAGGATATTTCATTAACTATTTAATAGATCTTTAATTAATGGACCAGCTTTGGAAAAATCAATTTCATCAGCATGTAATTTTTTTAATTCACCCATTACTTTACCCATATCTTTAACTGAACTTGCTCCCAACCTAGAAATCGTGTCTTTGCATATTTTTTTTATTTCTTCTTCACCTAGTTGTTTAGGTAAAAAATTCGTTAAAATGTCGTATTCGTTTTGCTCTACCTCCAAAAGGTCAGTCCTATTATTTTTTTTGTATATATCTATCGATTCGGCTCTTTGTTTGACCATTTTTTTTAAAAGCTTTTTGATATCCTCATCATCAGTTTCTTTTTTATTTGGACCAGATCTATTAGATATATCAAGATCCTTTATTGAAGATAAAATTAACCTATAAGTTGATATTTTTGTTTTATCTTTAGCTTTTAGAGCATTTTTGTATTCAGTATTGATCGTTTCTTTTAATGACATATTTTTTTAATCTACTGCAAAGATAAAAATCTTCAAAAGAAAAATTGTATTTTTACAATTTTATAATACATCTCTGTTGCGATAATAAATCAATTATAGTATTAACCTTTAACTTATGAGTTGTAATTGATCAAAAAATTAAAAAAAACTCACTTAAAAATTTCACAAATTAATACAGGTGTTTTAGTTCTTGAGAATAAAAAGGTTTTCAAAGGTATTGGTATTGGTTATCAAGGAGAAGCAACAGGTGAAGTGTGTTTCAACACTTCATTTACTGGTTACCAAGAAATAATATCTGACCCATCTTATGCAGGACAAATTATCAACTTTACCTTCCCGCATGTTGGAAATGTAGGAACTAATAAAGAGGATTTTGAGTCTAATAAAATATGGACAAAAGGAGTTATTTTTAACTCAGAAATAACCTCACCTTCAAACTATAGATCACTTCAACATTTAGATATTTGGTTAAAAAAAAATAAAATAGTTGGAATTACAGGATTGGATACAAGGAGTTTAACTAACTTTATTAGAGATAAAGGTGCTCCAAAAGGCACCATTGCCTTTTCAAAAAATGGGAAGTTTAATATAAGTAAACTTACCAACTCAACAATAAGATGGAGTGGATTAAAAAACTTAGACCTTGCAGAAAAAGTAACTACTTCAAAAAATTATATTTGGAAAGGTTTTAAAACATGGAAAAAGGATATAGGTTTCAAAAAAAACATTAAAAACTCTTTTCATGTTGTCGCTATAGATTATGGAATAAAGAAAAATATTTTGAGGTATTTTTCTGATTTTAAATGTAAAGTAACTGTGGTGTCTTGCAAAACACCTGCCAAAAAAATTTTATCTCTAAAACCTAACGGTATTTTTTTATCAAATGGTCCTGGAGATCCTGCTGCGACGGGAAAATATGCAATAAAAATAATTAATGATCTTATTAACAAAAACTTACCATTATTTGGTATTTGTCTTGGTCATCAGATATTAGCATTATCATTAGGTGGCAAAACAAAAAAAATGAAATTAGGACATAGAGGAGCAAACCACCCTGTTAAAAATTTAATTAATGACAATGTTGAAATTACAAGCCAAAATCATGGGTTTGAAGTTGTAGAAGAAAATTTACCCAGAAATATTCAAGTCACTCATAAATCTCTTTTTGATAACAGTATAGAGGGAATAAAGTTAAAAAATAAACCTGTGTTTTCTGTTCAATACCATCCAGAATCAAATCCTGGACCACAAGATAGCGTTTATTTATTTCAAGAATTCATCAACAATATGAAAAAAAATGCCAAAAAGAAAAGATCTTAAAAAAATTTTAGTTGTTGGTGCTGGACCAATTATTATTGGTCAAGCATGTGAATTTGATTATTCTGGTACGCAAGCATGTAAGGCTTTAAAGGACGAAG
Source organism: uncultured Pelagibacteraceae bacterium (assembly GCA_902629585.1). Taxonomy (GTDB): domain Bacteria; phylum Pseudomonadota; class Alphaproteobacteria; order Pelagibacterales; family Pelagibacteraceae; genus Pelagibacter. The sequence goes on from CACORI010000003.1 coordinate 36,648, forward strand.
GTTACAAAGTTATTTTAATTAACTCAAATCCTGCAACAATTATGACTGATCCTGATGTTGCAGATAAAACTTATATTGAGCCAATTACATTAAAAGTTTTAGAAAAAATTTTAAAAAAAGAGAAACCCGATGCTATTCTTCCAACAATGGGTGGCCAAACTGCCTTAAACTTGGCGATGGAAGCAGAAAAGAAAGGAATTTTAAAAAAATACAAAATTGAATTAATTGGTGCAAACTCAAAAGCGATTTCTAATGCTGAGGACAGAAAAAAATTTAGAAAAAATATGATGGATATTGGTTTAGATTTACCCAAATCTCAAATCATCAACAATATCAATCAATCTTCAAAGGTATTAAAAAAAATTGGTTTACCAGCAATTATTAGACCAGCATTTACATTGGGAGGCTTAGGTGGAGGTATAGCAAAAAATAAAAAAGACTACTTAAAAATTATTAAAAATGGGTTGCACGAGTCACCTGTTAGTCAAGTACTAGTGGAAGAATGCTTGGAGGGATGGAAAGAATTTGAAATGGAAGTTGTTAGAGATAGGAAAGATAATTGTATTATAGTTTGCTCGATAGAAAATGTTGATCCAATGGGAATACATACGGGTGATTCTGTTACTGTTGCCCCTGCACTTACCTTAACAGATAAAGAATACCAAGTTATGAGGAATGCCTCTATTGCTTGCTTAAGAAAAATTGGAGTTGAGACAGGTGGTTCAAATGTTCAATTTGCAATCAATCCTAAAAATGGTCGAATGGTAGTAATCGAAATGAATCCAAGAGTATCTAGGTCATCAGCACTTGCATCAAAAGCAACTGGATTTCCAATTGCAAAGGTTGCTGCAAAACTTGCGGTTGGTTACACATTAGATGAATTAAAAAATGAAATTACTAAAGTTACTCCTGCATCTTTTGAACCAAGTATAGATTATGTAGTAACAAAAATCCCAAGATTTACTTTTGAAAAATTTTCAACCTCCCCAGCTACTTTAGGTACATCTATGAAATCAGTTGGTGAGGCTATGGCTATAGGAAGAAACTTTAAAGAATCTCTTCAAAAGGCATTAGTATCACTAGAAACAGGTTTTTCAGGGTTAGATAGAATATTTTATATTAATAAAAAACAAATTGAAACAAAACTTAAAGAAAATATTCCAAATAAAATATTGCTTGTTGCAGAAGCTATTAGAAAAAAAATTAATTTAAAAAGAATTTATAATTTATCTAAAATAGACCCATGGTTCTTAGAACAGATAAAAGAAATAGTAATCAACGAAATTAAAATCAAAAAAAAAGGACTACCCAAAAATTTTAATGAGTTTAATAAAATAAAGTCTATTGGTTTTTCTGATAAAAAACTTTCTGAGTTGACAAATACATCTGAAGATATTGTAAGACAAAAAAGAATTTCGCTGAAAATTTTACCAGTATTTAAAAAAGTTGATACTTGTGCTGCTGAATTTAAATCCTTCACACCATACATGTATTCAACATATCAGCGAAATTTCTCTATAAGTTCTGAGTGTGAAGCAAATCCTTCAACTAAAAAAAAGATTATAATACTAGGTGGAGGACCTAACAGAATAGGTCAAGGAATAGAATTCGACTATTGTTGTTGTCAGGCGAGTTTTTCACTAAAAGACGCTGGTTTTGAAACAATTATGGTAAATTGTAATCCTGAAACAGTCTCAACAGATTATGATACGAGTGATCGATTATATTTTGAGCCTTTAAAAGAGGAATATGTTTTTAATATAATAAACAAAGAAAAAGAAAAAGGAAATTTAATTGGTATTATTGCTCAATTTGGTGGTCAAACTCCAATTAAACTTGCTAAGTTTTTACATAATAATAAACTCCCAATTTTAGGAACACAGTATACATCAATTGATTTAGCAGAAGACAGAGATCGATTTAGAAATCTTCTAAACAAATTGAGACTTAGACAAGCGGAAAGTGGAATTGCTAAGACTTTCAAACAAGCAATACAAATAGCTGAAAAAATAGGTTTACCTTTAATGGTTAGACCTTCTTATGTATTGGGTGGTAGAGCGATGGAAATTGTTCATGAAAAAAGCCAACTTAAAAATTTTGTATTAGAAGCTTTCAAAGCTGCTGAAGATAATCCAATTTTAATAGATAAATTTATTGATCATGCAATGGAAGTGGATGTTGATGCCATATGTGATGGGAAACAAGTTTATGTTGCTGGAATTATGCAGCATATTGAGGAAGCTGGAATTCATTCTGGTGATTCTGCCTGTAGTTTGCCACCGATATCGATAAAACCATATTTAATTAAAGAAATTGAAAGTCAAACTAAAAAGTTAGCATTAGCCTTGAAGGTTAAAGGGTTTATGAATATTCAATTCGCAATTAAAAAAGACGAAATTTTTGTAATTGAAGTTAATCCAAGAGCTAGCCGAACCGTTCCTTTTGTTTCTAAAGCAAAAGGGTTACCATTAGCTAAAATTGCATCAAGGGTGATGGCAGGAGAAAAATTATCTAAATTTAATCTTATGAGTAAAACAAAGGGGATGTTTGCTGTTAAAGAAGCTGTATTTCCTTTTAATAAATTCCCGAATAGTGATTTGCTTTTAGGGCCAGAAATGAAATCAACAGGAGAAGTGATGGGATTTGATAAAAATTTTGGTATGGCTTATGCAAAAAGTCAGATAGCTTCATCTAATTCATTGCCTATAAAAGGTTTGGCGTTTTTATCTTTGAAAGACTCTCATAAAGATGAAGGAATTGAATTAGCAAAAAAATTAATAAATTTAAATTTTTCACTATGCGGCACAAAAGGAACGGCTGAATATATAAAGAAGCATGGGTTAAAATGTAAAATTATAAATAAAGTGAGTAGTGGTTCACCTCACATAGTTGATGTACTAGACTCAAAAAAAATTGCATTAGTCATAAATACAGGCGGCGGAAATAGTGAACACAGATTAAATGATGCAATAGCTCTACGAAGAGCAACACTCAAAAATAAAGTCCCTTATTGCACAAATATGTCTACAGCACTTGCATGTATTGAGGGAATAATATCTTTAAAGGTCAAAAAACTTGAGGTAACTTCACTTCAAGATATTTAACATGCCTAATGTAATTAAAATTGGAATTACCAAAAATAATAATAAAGAAATTATTGAAGTTTCTGAAATAGAATTAATCGCGGGTAAAGGTATTAAAGGGGATAGGCATTTTCAGGATTATAATGACCCTTATAATCAATTATCAATAATTGAGAGTGAAAATATTGATGAATATAATGAAAAATACAATTTGAATATTCCTTATTTAAAATTTAGAAGAAATATTATCACAAAAGGAATAAGACTTAACGATTTAGTTGAAAAAAAAATTTTTATCGGAAAAGTTCAATTAAATGTGATAGATCTTTGTAGGCCATGTCGACATCTTGCTGAAAAATTAGGACAAGATAATATCATTAAAGAATTTTTGAGGAAAGGTGGAATTCGATGCGAAATAATTAAAGATGGAAAAATCTTTGTTAATGATCAAATAAAAGTTATTTAACCTTCCAATCAGTACCGAAAGTTACATAATTAACCTGAATACATCTTCTTTCCTTTATTATTTTTTTTTTTTCCATGCCATGCCAAGTATTGGGTCCACTTGTAAAAAAATATCCATAATTATGTTTATAAGGTACTGTTTTAACCTTTTCTAAATTTTTATTATAAAAATCTGTTCCTAAATCTTCAGCCTCATTTGCATTATTCACAAAGATTAAACCTGACATAAGTTTTTCTTTTATATCGCAATGAGGTTTTAACCAAAATCCTTCTCTATCACAAATAACTTCAATTCTAACATATGAATTCGATAAATCTTTATTTATCATTTTTGAAATAGCTTCATAAACTTCTTTAGATTGAAGTTCATTAATAAATTTTACTAAATTAGGAAATTGAGATGCGTTATCTTTTGTAACAAAACATCTAAACTTAATTGCAGCTCCTCCTGAAGCTATACCTTCTCGAAATTCTGCAGCTCCTCCATCAATTGCCCTAGTCCCATCATAGTTAAGATTATGTTTACTTACATCTGGAATATCAGCTTTAATTATTTCATCTATAGCATCTTTGGTCAAAGCATTGCTATATTCCCAATGATCAAAAGGAAATTCATATTTTTTTGATTGATATAGAATTGATTTTAAAAATGACATTAAGAATTAATTTTTTGTTTAATTATATTGGCCACTCTATTAGTTTCATCAAGTTTTTTATATCTCCAAATACTCGCATCTTCACCTAAATTTCTTATTATATTCAACTCTCTGAATAAATTTTTAAATTTTTGAAATCTTTTATCATTTTTTTTAGGTAAAATATTTGCGACATATATTGGTTTTCCAGTCATCGCTGCCTCTGATATCATAGAACTAGAGTCACATGTAACAACAATAATCTCTGAAATAGATAAAGCAGATAAATATGCTTTTTTATCAACAGTATCTACAATTGTATGATTATCTCCAAAAAAGCTTTTGGCGAAATTTATGGTTTCTAAAGGAGTTCTCATTGATGGAATTACAACAAGTTGATAATTTTTCTTATTCAACATTTTACTCATGATTGAAAAGATATGCTCGATATTTTTATATGAATAATCATAGTATCTTGTCGGCCCACCTAGAACAAGTGCACAAATTTTTCTCTCATCTTTTTTAATAATTTTATAAAGATAATCATTATTTTCACTAATCTCTCGCTCTGAAAGATAATGAATTGCTCCTTTTGTTGTAATTACATTCGTTCCATTTAAAGAGTCATGCTCTGGAGCAACAACGAAATCAAAATGTTTCAAATTTACTTTCGGGTCTTGAATGTGAATATTAAATATTTTTTTACTTAAAGATTTCTTTAAATGAATAGATGGAATAACACTTTTACGCCCACATGAAATAATTATGTCAAAATCTGATTGATTGATTTGATTATAAACATTTTGTGAAATTGGCATTAATTTAGGAGGAAAAATTTTCCAAAAACTATTTAGTTCAACCGTATGGTGTGTAAAATCTAAATCCAAAGCTTTAGCCAATCCCTCAACTTGACTTACCATTCCATGCATGCCTTGGGTTAATAATATACCTTTTAATTTGTTCATTAATTACTATATAGCTTTCATATGAGTCAAAATCCAACTAAACACACAAAAGTGTTAATAATTGGATCTGGTCCAGCTGGGTATACAGCTGCGGTTTATGCAGCTCGTGCAATGTTGAATCCAATACTTGTTTATGGATCAGAGCCAGGGGGACAATTAACAACTACAACAGATGTGGAAAATTTTCCAGGATTTGCTGATGTAATTCAAGGACCATGGTTAATGGAACAAATGAAAGAACAAGCAAAAGCTGTTGGTACAAAAATGATAGAAGACCATATAAGTTCAGTAAATTTAAAATCTAAGCCATTTGAGGCAATTGGTGACAGCGGTCAAAAATATACAGCAGAAAGTATTATAATTTCCACAGGTGCTCAAGCTAGATGGTTAAATATAAAATCAGAGCAAGAATTCAGAGGGTTTGGTGTTTCGGCCTGTGCGACATGTGATGGATTTTTCTTTAAAGAAAAAGAGGTTGCTGTCGTAGGTGGAGGTAACGCTGCTGTTGAAGAGGCAATGTTTCTTACAAAATTTGCTTCAAAAGTAAAATTAATTCACAGAAGAGATAGTTTGAGGGCTGAAAAAATGCTTCAAAAAAAATTAATGGAAAATAAAAAAATTGAGATTATTTGGGATACAGTTGTAGAGGATGTGATTGGTGATAAAGATCCAAAAAATGTTAAAGGAATAAAAATTAAAAATTTAAAAACAAATAAAATCAGTGAGATAAAATTAGATGGTGTTTTTATCGCTATAGGTCATGATCCAGCAACTCAATTATTTAAAGATCAACTGAATATGGATAAAGAAGGTTATTTAATAACAAAACCAGATTCAACAGAAACTAATATTCCTGGGGTTTATGCTGCTGGAGATGTTAAAGACAAAACATTTAGACAAGCAGTAACTGCAGCTGGAATGGGTTGTATGGCTGCTTTAGAGGCAGAAAAATTCTTATCACATTAAAGTGAAAAATAATCTTCATGTTTTCTTAGGGGCGACAGTAGCTGATGCAGCTGCTAGACCATTACATTGGGTCTACGATCAAAAAGAACTTAATATTCATATAAAGGGCAAAAAAGACTTTTCCTTCCTAAAAAAAAGTAAAAGCCCTTTCTATAATATTAAAACTGGAAAAGTATCAGGCTACAATGAAATTGGTCAAGTAATGTTTAAAACACTACTAGAAGGACATTATAATATAGAGGAACGATTAAAAAAAAATATTCTGAAAAACTTCGGTCCTGGGAGTATATATTGGAAAAATTTAAGTCTTAGGTCAAAATATAAAAAAGTGAAAGACTGGAGAGGTATGATTAAAGGACCATGGATACACCAAAATATTATTGAAACTGTAAAAAATATTAAGTTAAAAAAAAAAATTACAGGTGGAAAAAAGGTAAATGAGTCCGATGGCTTTTGTGCTGCTCTTCCCTATTTTCTTTACGGTTATGATTTTAAGAGTTTAAAAAAGATTATTGCAATTGTAACTATTTCAAAAATTAGTCTTAAATATGCTTTAGCTAAATTTTATTTAATAGATTTTGCATTGAAAGGAGCTCAAGATCCTATAAATGAATTTATAAAAAAATTTAAAACTGATCCTTTATTTAAAAGAATTATTAAAGACATAAAAAAAATAAAAAGATTTAAAAAAAAATTTAAACCTATTATTATTAAAAAACTAGGTATGGCATGTAGCTATCCAGGAACTTTTAATAGCTCAATATATGCAATTATGAATTCAAAAAACTATAAAGAGGCAATTTTAAAAACGATTAAAGCCGGTGGGTGTAATTGTTCTAGAGCAAATTTTGTTGGTGCGTACTTTGCTGCTTTAAATGGAGCAGATGCTATTCCACAATCTTGGATTAAAAAAACTATATCGGCAAAAAAAATTTTGAGTCAAAAATAAAATTACCGGTTTAAGGAGTTACAAAAAAGTTTAATTCTTTCCATAGCTTTTTTTAAATTTTTCATAGATGTTGCGTAAGAAATTCTAAAAAAACCATCTAACCCAAAAGCTGAACCCTGTACAACCGCAACATTTTTTTTTTCAAGCAATTTTTGAACAAAATCGGTATCGTTTTTTAATTTTGTTTTTTTATTAAGCAAGCCTTTGCAGCTTGGAAAAACATAAAATGCTCCATTAGGTTTTAGACAGCTTATACCTTTAATATTATTTAGACTTTTAACAACATAATCCCTTCTAGCTTTAAATGCATTAGATCTTATTTTTATAAAATCCTGTTTACCATTTAATGCCTCTACAGCTGCTGCCTGGCTTATTGAAGATGGATTTGATGTAGATTGAGATTGAATTTTTCTTATAGCTTGAATTATGTTTTTAGGACCAGCGGCATAACCTATTCTCCATCCTGTCATAGAATAAGATTTACTAACTCCATTCATTGTAAGTGTTCTATTTTTTAATTTTGTAAGCTGCGCAATTGTAAAAAAATCAAAATTATCATATCTTACATGTTCATAAATATCGTCGCTTAGAATATTAATCTTTTTATTATTTATTAAAACTTTTGCTAAATCTTGAATTTCTTTTTTTGAATAACCAGCTCCAGTCGGATTTGATGGTGAATTAATAATTACCCACTTAGTTTTTTTTGTTATTGATTTTTTTAATTTTTTTGGAGTAAGTTTAAAACCTTCTTTTTCAGTGCATCTAATAATCTTTGGTTTTCCTCCTGCCAATAAAACCATATCTGGATAAGAAACCCAAAAAGGAGCTGGAATTATCACTTCATCTCCCTTATTTAGGGTGGCCATAAAAGTATTATACAATACTTGTTTTCCACCAGATCCTACTGTTATTTGATCAAGTGTATAATTTAATTTATTTTCTCTTTTAAACTTTGCAATGATAGCCTTTTTTAATAAGGGAGTACCATCCACTGCAGTGTATTTTGTTTCTCCTTTTTTAATTGCTTTAATAGCTGCATTTTTTATATTTTGCGGGGTATCAAAATCAGGTTCACCAGCACCAAGACTAATGACATCTTTGCCTTTTGCTCTAAGTTCTCTTGCTTTTTGAGTAACTGCAATAGTTGGTGATGGCTTAATTCTTTTTAAACTGTCTGATATTATGCTCATTGAAATATAAATTAATTCTACTACTTTCTTTAATATATGGAAAATACTTATCAAGATTTAATTACAAATATCCAGAGTAAAAATTCAAAATTAAGCGGAAAACTTGAAGGTGGTAAAAAATTTAAAATAAAATCGGACTTTAGGCCCGCTGGTGACCAGCCTGAAGCTATTAAAAAATTGGTAAAAGGTGCAAATAAAGATGAGTTCAATCAAGTTTTATTAGGAGTAACTGGATCAGGAAAAACGTTTACTATGGCTAAAGTTATTGAGGCAACTAATAGACCAGCTTTAATTCTAGCTCCAAACAAAACTCTTGCTGCTCAACTTTATGGTGAGATGAAAACTTTTTTTCCGGATAATGCAGTAGAATATTTTGTATCATATTATGACTATTATACGCCAGAGGCTTACGTGCCTAGATCAGACACTTATATTGAAAAGGAGGCCTCTATCAATGAACAAATTGATAGGATGAGACACTCAGCTACTAGATCATTGCTAGAAAGAGACGATGTGTTAATTGTTGCAAGCGTGTCGTGTATATATGGCCTAGGCTCAGTTGAAGCATATAGTAAAATGACTCTCACTCTTCAAAAAAATTACAATTATAATAGAGAGCAAATTATCAAATCCCTTGTTGCTCTACAGTATAAAAGAAATGATCAAAATTTTGTGAGAGGTACTTTTAGAGCTAGAGGTGAGTATTTAGAAATTTTTCCTTCTCACTTAGAGGATCGAGCTTGGAGATTAAGTTTATTTGGAGAAAAACTTGAACAAATTGAAGAATTTGACCCTTTGACTGGAGATAAAGTAAGAGATTTAAGTTTAATAAAGATTTATGCAAATAGTCATTATATTACTCCAAAACCAACAGTAGAGCAGGCCGTAATAAATATCAAAAAAGAATTAGAAATAACCTTAAAAAAACACAGAGCTGAAAACAAATTGCTAGAAGCTCAAAGATTGGAAGAAAGAACAAAGTTTGACTTAGAAATGATTGAAGCAACTGGATCTTGTGCCGGTATTGAAAATTATTCAAGGTTTTTATCTGGAAGAAAACCGGGTGAACCACCACCAACTTTGTTTGAGTACTTTCCTGACAACACTTTAATATTTGTTGATGAATGCCATGTCACAGTCCCTCAATTAAATGGAATGTATAAAGGAGACAGATCAAGAAAAAGCACTTTAGCAGAATATGGTTTTAGACTTCCATCTTGTATGGATAATAGACCATTAAAATTTGAAGAATGGGATTTAATGAGAACACAAACCATATTTGTATCTGCAACACCTGGGCCTTGGGAGCTTAATCAAACTAAAGGAAAATATATTGATCAAGTTATTAGACCAACCGGGTTAATAGATCCTCCAGTTGAAGTACGACCAGCAAAAAATCAAGTTGATGATCTAATGCATGAATGTAAAAAAGTAGTAGAAAATAATCATCGTGTTTTAGTAACTACTCTTACAAAAAAAATGGCTGAAGATTTGACAGAGTATCTACATGAAAATGGGGTGAAAGTCAGATATTTACATTCTGACATAGACACATTGGAAAGAATTGAAATTATGAGAGATTTAAGAATGGGAGTTTTTGATGTGCTGGTTGGAATTAACTTATTAAGAGAAGGTTTAGATATTCCTGAATGTGCATTAGTAGGAATTTTAGATGCAGATAAAGAGGGTTTTCTAAGATCGGAAACATCGTTAATACAAACTATTGGTAGAGCAGCAAGAAATGTTGACGGGAAAGTTATTCTGTATGCTGACAAAGAAACTAAAAGCATTAAGAAAGCCATGCAAGAGACTGATAGGAGAAGATCTATCCAACTTGCTTATAACAAAAAACATAATATTGATGCAAAGAGTGTTAAAAAAGAAATTAGTGACATTTTAGAGAGTGTTTATGAGAAAGATTATGTAAAAATCAGCGAAGGATCTAATGTTGGTGGAAATCTTAAAAAACATTTAAAAGCATTAGATAAGAAAATGAAGGAGTCAGCGTCAAATCTTGAGTTTGAGGAAGCTGCAAAAATAAGAGATGAAATTAGAAAGTTGCAAAGTACAGAGCTCGAAATCACTTTAAACCCTAAGATTAGACAGTATGATGTTAAAAATAAAATTTACCCAAAAGGTAGGTCTACTCTAGGAATGCCTGGCACCAGAGTTACAAAGAAAAGGGATAAAAAGTGGAAGCACGGAAGATAATAATCACCGGTGGAGCTACTAGAATAGGTGCTGCTCTTGCGGAAAGATTAGCTGGACCAGACATAGAAATTACTATCCATTTTAATAAGTCAAAATCTAAAGCAGAAAAATTAAGAAAAAAATTAAAAAAATTTGGATCAAAAGTTTATTTGGTAAGTGCAGATTTAAGTAAAGAAAAAGATGTTCAAAAAATAATCAAATTTTCAAAATCAAAGATGAAATTTTTCGACTGCTTAATTAATAATGCGTCATTATTTGAAAATGATAAATTAGAAAATTTTACATCTAAGAGCTGGGAAAATCATATTTCTACGAATCTTAAAGCCCCCGCTCTCTTATCAAAAGAATTTTCAAAAAATGTAAGAGGTAAAAATAACAATATTATTAATATTTTAGATCAAAGGATTTTTAAATTAACACCATATTTCTTCTCATACACATTAAGTAAAACAGGTCTTTATACTTTAACTAAAACTAGTGCAATGAGCCTTTCACCTAACATACGAGTTAATGGAATAGCACCTGGACCAACAATTAAGAATAAAAGGCAATCTGAAAAACATTTCAAAAGTCAATATTTAGCTACACCACTCAAACAACAAGTTGATGTTACTGAGATTTGTAATGCAGTTGACTTTTTTATAAAAAACAGTTCTATTACAGGTCAAGTTTTGGCAATAGATAGTGGTCAAAGTTTAAATTGGCAAACACCAGATATACTTAAAGGTAAAGAATGAAAAAAAATAATTTTAAAATTGTTAAAATTGATAAAAACAAAAGCTTATTTAACTACGAAAAAAAAATTCTAATTAATGAGCTTATTTTAGATTTAAAGCTTGGCTATTATGATTTTGAGAAAGAGAAAACACAAAAAGTAAAATTTAGTTTGGAAATAGATTATCAAGATAAAAAGCCATCAAATGATAAGGATCTAAGGTCAATTGTAAATTATGGAACAATTGTAAAATTAATTAAAAAACTTGTGAAAAAAAAACATTATAACTTTTTAGAAACTCTTGCTGAGGCAGTTTTCGACGAGCTTTTTAAAGATAAAAGAATTGGTAAAATAATGCTTAAAATTGAAAAACTAGAAATTTTAAAAGAATGTACTTCAGTTGGTATTCAGATTTCAAAAATAAGAAGTCATGTTAAGTCCTGAAATTGGTAAAGACGTTATTAAAAAAGAGCTTCCATTAGTTCCTAAATTACCAGGAGTGTACAGGATGCTTAATTCTAAAAATGAAATTTTGTATGTTGGTAAAGCCAAAAATCTTCCAAATAGATTGAAAAGTTATGTGTCTGAGAAAAATCATATTATCAGAACAGAAAGAATGCTCTCACAAACAACAAAACTTGAAATTACAACAACAACTAATGAAAGTGAGGCACTTCTTTTAGAGGCAAACTTAATTAAAAAACATAAACCAAAATTTAATATTTTACTAAAGGACGATAAATCATTTCCATATATATTTATTTCTAATCATAGATTTCCAAGAATAGAAAGGCATAGAGGAGCAAAAAATAAATCTGGAAAATATTATGGACCTTTTGCAAGTTCTCTTGCAGTAAATAGTGCAATAAAAACTCTACAAAGAATTTTTTTGCTTAGATCATGCACTGATAAACAAGTGGAAGCAGCAGACAAAGCTTGTTTTAATTATTTTCTAAAAAGATGTGCGGGACCTTGTGGTGGAAAAATAAATAAGGAGGATTACTCAAAACTTGTTGAGGCAGCAGATGAATTTTTAAGTAAAGGAAGATCTAGAAAGATTCAGCAAACTCTTTCTAATCAGATGGAAATTGCAAGCGAAGAGTTAGATTTTGAAAAAGCCGCAATAATAAGAGATAAGATAAAATCATTAAATATAATACAATCTTCGCTAACAATCAGTGATGTAAATTTGAATGAAGCTGATGTTATCGCTGGATACAAAGAGTCAGGAAAGACTTGTATACAAGTATTTTTTTATAGATCAAAACAAAACTGGGGTAATCAAGCTTTTTTTCCAAAACATGATCCTGATGAGAAATTAAATAATATTTTAAATTCTTTTGTTTCACAGTTTTATGAGAATAAAGCTGTGCCAAGATCAATTATACTCAGTGAAGAAATCAAAGAAAAAAAATTAATCGAACAAACTCTTACAAAAAAGGAAAATAAACAAATAAATATTTCTATTGCAAAAAAAGGTTCAAAATTAAAAGTTATAAACTTAGCAATTAAAAATGCTAAAAATAGTTTAAATAGAAATCTATATGAAAGTCAAAATAATAGGGAGTTGCTTGATAATATTGCAAAAAAATTTGATGTTGAAAACAATTTAAGCCTTATTGAGGTCTACGATAATAGTCATATTCAAGGAACACATAGTGTTGGTGCTTTAATTACTTATGGGGAAGAAGGTTTTATCAAAAAAAGATACAGAAAATTTAATATTAAAAACGAAAGCTTTAAACAAGACGACTATGGAATGATAAGAGAGGTTTTAGGAAGAAGATTTAAAAGAGCAATTCAAGAAAAGGAAAATTTTCTCTCATTTCCTGACTTAGTGTTAATTGATGGCGGCAAAGGTCAATATTCATCAGCAAGAGAAACATTGGACGAATTGGGATTAAACGAAATCCCAGTTATAGCTATTGCAAAAGGCAAATTAAGAAATAGTGGCAACGAAACATTCTTTCATAATGGAAAAGAATTCAAATTTGCTAGAAATGATCCTACTTTGTTTTTCTTGCAAAGAGTTCGTGATGAAGCTCATAGATTTGCAATAAGTGCTCATAGAGCTAAAAGAAAAAAAGGTATTAGCAAATCCTTACTCGATCAAATTGAAGGTATAGGAGCCATAAGAAAAAGGGCATTATTAAACCATTTTGGATCAGCTAGAGCCGTTGAATCCGCTAGTCTTGATGAGATAAAATCAGTTGAAGGTGTTGAAGTAAAAGTTGCAAAAAAGATATATAATTTTTTCCACGAGTAAAAAAATGCTTAGAAAAATACCAAATATATTAACTGTAGGCAGAATATTGATCGTACCTTTTTTTGTACTAGCTTTTTATCTTCCTGGTTTTTATGGAGATCTTACAGCTCTAATACTATTTATAGTAGCTTCTTTTACTGATTTTTTAGATGGAATGTTAGCGAGATTACTTGGAGAAGAATCTAAATTAGGTGAATTGTTAGATCCGATTGCAGATAAAATTATTGTTGCTGCTGCACTTATACTTTTAGTTATGGATGGCACAATTAGAAATTACGAGGTAATTGCAGCTATTATTATTTTGACAAGAGAAATTTTAATTTCTGGACTTAGAGAATTTCTTGCTAAAGGTAAGATTAAACTTCCTGTATCAAATCTTTCTAAACTCAAAACTGTACTACAGATGGTGTCTATCGGATTATTATTATCTGGAGAAACAGGAAATAAAATAATTAATTTCCAAAATTACAACGCTCAAACTATTGGAATAATTTTATTGTGGTTATCAGCTTTTTTGACACTTTACACGGCTTATGATTATATGAGAAAAGGCATAGATCATGCAATTTCTGAAGATAATAAAAATTAAGCTGCTTTTTTCTTTCTTACTAAAGCTTGATAACTTTCATTCAAACCAATAATCGTATCACACACTTTATATTGATTTTCTGCTATACATGAAACTGGAGTAACCTCAGCAGCAGTTCCAGTTAAAAAACAACCTGCAAAATTTGATAGTTCCGATGGTTTAATTTTTCTTTCATGTACTATTATTTTCTTTGATCTAGCTATTTCAATTACTGTTCTTCTCGTAATACCGTCTAAAAAAGAGTCTGGTGTTGGAGTATGAATTTCACCCTTCTTATCTTTGAAAAAGATATTTGCTCCTGTTGCTTCAGCAATGTTGCCTTCATGATCTAGCATTAAAGAGTCTGTGTAACCTTGTTTTTCAGCCTCATGTTTTGATAGAGTGCAAATCATATATAGTCCTGATGCTTTAGTATCCCATGGTATTGTATTTGGAGCTGGTCTTCTCCAATTAGAAATATTTAATTTTATTCCCTCAACTTTTAACTTTGGGTCAAAATAAGATCCCCATTCCCATGCAGCTATTGCTACATGGATTTTTGTTTTTTGTGCAGAGATAGCCATCATTTCACTTCCTCTCCAAGCTACTGGTCTTACATATCCATTTTCTATTTTTTGAGTTGAAATAATTTTATTGCTAGCAATATTTATTTGATCTTCAGAATATGGGATTTCAAATCCCATTCTTTTAGCAGAATAGAAAAATCTAGATGTATGTTCCTCTAATTTAAATATTGATCCGTCATAAACACGTTCACCCTCAAAAACACAGCTTGCATAATGCAATCCGTGGCTTAAAACATGAAGTTTTACATTCTCCCAATCAACTAAGTCACCATTGTACCATATTTTGCCAGATCTTTTATCGTAAGGTATCATTTATGAAAAATTAAAATATTACTGAAAAATATCTTTGTATCTATAATATGTCAATATAACTTACCAATAATGAAAGAGCTTCTATATCTCAAAGATGAACAACTTAAGGATTTAGTTGAAAAACTTTTTGTCAGTTATAGAGAAATTTTTGCAGACTCTAAAAAGGTTTTGGACAAATATTCGATTGGGCTAGCCCATAATAAAGTTATTCATTTGTTGTCAATGTATGAAGGTATTTCAATTTCTGAATTGCTCAAAAGACTTAAAGTAACCAAACAGAGCTTAAATAGAGTTTTAAAAGATCTGATAAAGCTTGAAGTAATTGATTTTAAAAAAGATAAACAAGATACAAGAATAAAGCATGTATATTTAAACAAAAAAGGTCAAGCAATTTTTGATGAAATTTTTACAATTCAGAAAAAAAGGATTTATAATGCACTTCTTAATTCAAAATCAGATGAGGTTTTAAATTTTGACAACGTATTGCGTAAAATAATTAATGGATAAAAATTTAGATCATATTTTGGTTGTTGATGATGATGAGGGGATAAGATCACTAGTAAAAAAATATTTAAGTGAAAATAATTATATTGTTAATACAGCAAAAAATGCAGAGGACGCTTATAAAAAAATAAAAATTATAAAATTTGATTTGATAATTTTAGATATAATGATGCCAGGTAAAAGTGGATTAGAATTCATACAAGAAAATAAGGAGAAACTTGAAACACCCATAATACTTCTAACTGCTAAAGGGCAAGCAAATGAAAGAGTGGTAGGGCTTGAGTCAGGTGCAGATGATTATTTACCAAAACCATTTGAGCCTAAGGAACTTATTTTACGAATAAAAAATATTTTATCGAAGACCAAAAAAAAAGATTTCAAAAGAGTTATAAACTTTGAAAATTTAAAAATCGATTTAAATAAACAAATTATTTATAAGAACAATCATGAGTACAAAATAAATAATACAGAAAAAATTATATTGGAGAAAATGATAAATAATCCTGGGAAAATATTCGAAAGATTGGAAATTGGAAAACTCATAAATTTAGATAAGGAGAGATCTATAGATGTTATTATAACAAGACTTAGAAAAAAAATTGAATTAAACCCAAAAAATCCTAAATTTCTTCAAACAATAAGGGGAGCAGGTTATGTTCTATGGATTGAATAAACTGATAAAAAACTTATTGCCTAAAAGATTATTCTATCGAGCTTTATTAATTGTTGCTGTGCCAGTAATAGTTTTACAAATAATAATTACAATAGTTTTTTTTGATAGTCTTTGGATCAAGACTAATAAAGGAATGACAAGGGCTTTGGTTAATGAGGTAAAAACTTTTATTGAAGCTTATGATAACGATGCGTTTGATCAAAATGAAATTACTAATTTGTTCTCAATATATCAAGATTTAAATATCGAATATATTGAGGATGTTAGTTTTAGTTTTGATTTTAATGAAAGATGGTTTAGTCCAATTGACAGGACTTTGAGAAGAGAATTGAAATCTAGATTTGGATCTGAAGAGTTTTGGTTTAATACAAAAAATTATAAAGAATTAATCGACCTTAGAGTAAAATATAAATCTGGTTATTTCAAATTTTTAGTCCCAAAAGACAGAGTTTCTAGCTCATCAGCAAGATTGTTTGGATTGTGGATTACAGTGCCAGCAATAATCATGGTCATAATATCTTTAATATTTTTAAAAAATCAAACAAGGCCTATTACTGCTTTAGCAAGAGCAGCAGAAAGATTTGGAAGGGGCGAAGAGATCGAGGAATTTAAACCGTCTGGTGCTGCTGAAATTAGACAAGCTGGATTAGAATTTGATAAAATGAGAAAAAGAATAATGAGGCATTTAAATCAAAGATCAGAAATGTTATCTGGAATAAGCCATGATCTTAGAACGCCTTTGACTAGAATGAAGCTCCAAACTGCATTTATTAAAGAAAAAGAAATATCCAATAAATTAACTGAGGACATTAACGAAATGGAAAAAATGCTCAATGAATACCTTCAATTCACAAGCTCATCTTATGTAGAAAAAGATGAGCTATTTGATTTAAGCCAACTTATTAATGAGATTATAGAAAAATACGATAATAACGATATATCAAAAAACCTGTCTCCAAGAATATATTTTAATGGAAGAAAAAATTTAATTAAAAGATGTATAAATAATTTAATTGATAATTCTATTAAATATGCAGATAAAGTTGAAGTTGAATTATCCAAAAAAAATACAAATTTATTTATAAAAATTGAGGATAATGGACCGGGTATTCCTGAAAAAGAATATGAAAACGTATTTAAACCATTTTATAAAATTGACAAAAGTAGAGCAGATTCTAAGTCAAGTGTAGGGCTTGGCCTCTCAATAACGTCAGATATAATACGATCTCATGGTGGTAATATTAAGTTAGAAAAGTCATCTCTAAAAGGATTATGCGTTAAGATTTTTTTACCCGTTTAGTCTTCTTCTTTTTAGAAAATTGAGAATTCTTAAGTTGTTTCTCTAGATTTTCAACCCTTTTTGATAAAACCTCAAATTCATCTTTGCTGGTTAGCCTCATTTTGAATACAATTTCATCTCTTTTTGATTTTAATATGGAAATTAATTCATTTGTGAGATCTTTTGAAGTAATTAAACCCTGTTCAAACAATTTAGTAAATTTATCAAATATAAATTTAGAATTTTTCATATATTTATTTTTTTTAATACTATATTTATATCTTATAATTATTATTTATAATGTTCATCAATAATTTTGA
The DNA here is from genome assembly GCA_902629585.1 of uncultured Pelagibacteraceae bacterium. Classification (GTDB taxonomy): domain Bacteria; phylum Pseudomonadota; class Alphaproteobacteria; order Pelagibacterales; family Pelagibacteraceae; genus Pelagibacter. Next base: position 54,339 of record CACORI010000003.1, read on the forward strand.
CCCAGTTGCTATTCAAATTTTTTCTTTAGAGATACGTTGGTATTCTCTCTCATATATTGCTGGAATTTTATTAGGATGGTTGTTAGCGAAAAATTTATTCCTAAAAGATAAGAAAATAAAGGATCAATTTGATGATTATTTAACTTATTTGATTATTGGTATCATCTTAGGTGGAAGAATTGGTTATGTCTTATTTTATAATCTTAAATATTATATTGTAAATATCAGTGAAATTTTTTTTATTTGGCAAGGTGGTATGTCTTTTCATGGAGGAGTTATTGGTATTATAATTGCAAGTTATTTATTTGCAGAAAAATATAAAACGAACATCTTTAAATATTTAGATGTTGTTGCACTAGTTGCACCAATTGGTATTTTTTTTGGAAGGGTCGCTAATTTTATTAATTCTGAACTTTATGGACATGAAACTTCAATGGCATGGGCAGTACAATTTGTTCAAGTTGATAACTTGTATAGACATCCATCCCAACTTTACGAAGCGTTTACGGAAGGATTATTGCTATTTTGTATTTTATTATATTTTTGGAATAAAAAATATTTAGAAAAAACTGGTAAAATGTCAGCCTTATTTTTAATTTTTTATTCTCTATTTAGATTTTTAGTGGAATTTTTTAGAATTCCTGATGAAAATTTGGGTTACCTAATTTTTAATTTATCTATGGGTCAAATCATTAGCACAATTTTTTTCATTTCTGGTATAATTATATTTTCTATAAAAAATGAGCCAAAAAATAGATCGTAAATTATCTTTAGATAAATTTATTAATTATGCTCTATATGAAAAAAATTTTGGCTATTATATGAAAAAAAATCCTTTTGGAAACACTGGTGATTTTACTACAGCACCAAATATTTCAAGAATGTTCTCTGAAATGATTGCGATATGGACTTTAAATTATTGGCAAAATCTTGGTAGTCCAAGAAAATTTAATTTAATTGAACTTGGTGCAGGAAATGGGGAAATGATGAAAATAATGATTGAGAGTTTTAAAAGGTTTCCTATTTTTTTTAATTCATGCAATTTTTATATTCATGAAATAAGCGCTAAATTAATTAAAGAGCAAAAGAAAAAACTCAAAGAAAAAAATATAAAATGGATTAAAAATTTTTACAATTTTAAAAATGTGCCGTGTTTATTTATTGCAAATGAATTTTTTGATGCGATACCTATAAAACAATTTATAAAAAAAAATCATATTTGGTTTGAAAAACATGTAATTCTAAAAAAAAATAATCAAGCATTTTACTCTGAAAAAAAAACAAAAATTGAAGATATAGAAAAAAAATTAAACATAAACATAACAAATAAACAAACCTTTTTTGAATACTCACCATTGGGGATAAAATATCTAAGAGCTATTATTAAAATAATAAAAAAAAATAATGGTGGCTTATTAATAATTGATTATGGTTATGATGATGAGATAACAAAAAATACCTTGCAAGCCATATATAATAAAAAATACTCAGATGTTTTGAAAAATATTGGTAATTCAGATATAACTCATAGTATTAATTACAATTTATTTAGAAAAATTACTGAAAACTTTAAAAAAATTTCTATAAATTTTACTACTCAAAAAAAATTTTTAATAAAAATAGGTATTAAACAAAGAGCAGAAATTCTTAGTAAAAATAAACCTTTTAAACAAAAAGCGGATATATACTATCGTCTTCAAAGACTTATTGACGACAAACAAATGGGGAGTTTATTTAAGGTGATGTTAATTAAAAAAAACAATAACAATTTTAATTTAGGATTTTGATTTTGTTAAAATCAGAGAAACTCTCAAAATTTAAAAAGATTAATCATGGCTTTTTTAACAGAGATGGTGGATTTTCCAAAGGTATTTATAAAAGTCTAAATTGCGGAATTGGTTCCAACGACAAAAAAAAACATGTAATTAAAAACCTAAGGGTTGTTAAAAATAAAATTAGTAAAAAATCTAAACAAATTTTTTTAGTCAAACAAACTCATAGTAATAAATTTATTTTTATTAATAAAAAATCAAAGATTAGGAATAAGACAAAAAAAGCAGATGCTATCATAACTGATATGACTAATTTTCCAATTGCAATACTCACTGCTGATTGTGTGCCTATTTTGATATACGATGAAAAAAAAAATATTATTGCTGCAATCCATGCTGGATGGAAAGGTGCTTATAAGGGTATAATTAAGAATGTTTTAAACTTTATGTATAAGAAAGGATGTAATTCAAAAAATATTACAGTTGCTATTGGACCCTGTATATCACAAAATAACTATGAGGTTAAAAATGATTTTAGAAAAAAATTTATTTCAATAGATAAAAAAAATAAGATTTTTTTTAAAAACAGAAATCAAAGAATATATTTCAATTTACCAGATTATGTTAAAAGTCAGCTTAAAATACATGAAATAAAGAAAATCGACTTTCTAAAAAAAGATACTTTTTTGAAAAAAAATAATTATTTTAGTGCAAGACAATCAATAAAGCTTAAACATAATGATTATGGTAGAAATATTTCAATAATTGTGATTAATTAAATTCTTTTATGAAATTATTAACAGGAAATAGTAATAAAATACTTAGTAAAAAAATTTCAAAATATTTAAAAACTAAGCTAGTTAACTCTAGTATAAAAAAATTTTCTGACGGTGAAATTTATACCGAGATTAATGAAAATATTCGTGGAAACAGTATTTTTATAATACAGTCGGTATCTTCTCCAGCAAATGATAATTTGATGGAGCTGTTGCTATGTATTGATGCATTAAAAAGATCATCAGCAAAAAATATAACTGCAGTGATGCCATATTTTGGTTATGCAAGACAAGATAGAAAGGTTGTACCAAGAACATCAATTTCAGCAAAACTTGTATCAAATCTAATTACAAAAGCTGGTGCTGATAGAGTTGTAACAGTAGATTTGCATGCAGGACAAATTCAGGGTTTTTTTGATATACCTGTAGATAATCTCTTTGCAACTCCTATTTTTGCGAGACACGTAAAAAAGAAAATTAAAAGTAAAAATATTGTATGTGTTGCACCTGATGTTGGTGGAACAGAGCGAGCTCGAGCACTGGGAAAATTATTAAATGTTGGTCTAGCTATTGTTGATAAAAGAAGACCAAAACCTGGCCAGTCGCAAGTGATGAATATAATAGGAAATGTTAAAAATAAGACATGCGTTATAGTAGATGACATTATAGACTCGGGTGGCACTATTGTTAATGCTGCAAAAGCACTAAGAGACAGAGGAGCTAAGGAGGTTTATGTTTATATTACTCATGGAGTATTGAGTGGGGATGCAGTAAAAAAAATTAAAAAATCATTAATCAAGAATTTAGTAATTACTGACACTATTGATAATAGTGAAAAAATAAAAAATGCTAAAAATATTGAGGTTTTATCAATATCAGGCTTAATGGGTGAAGCAATTAAAAGAATTTCTAACTCAACTTCTGTATCAGATTTGTTTAAATAATTACCTTGAGTTATTAAAAAACATGGGCTAAAAGCCTAAGTTTTTATGAATTCTTTAGAAGCAAACATCAGAGATAATAAAACTAAAGGCGACTTAAATGCCATTAGAAACAATGATCAAGTTCCAGCTATTATTTACGGTGGCAAAGAACAGAATGAAAAAATATCTATTTCAAAAAAAATTCTAAAAATATCGATCGAAAAAGAAAATTTTTTATCAAGCATTATTTCTTTAAATGTAAATGGGAAAAATCAAAACGTTTTGCCAAGAGAAATAGTTTACGATGTATTATCAGATGAACCAATTCATGTTGATTTTTTAAGAATTGTTCCAGGTGTTAAAATTAGAATAGAAATACCTGTTGAATTTATAAATCATGAGGGATCACCTGGATTAAAACGAGGTGGAGTACTAAATATTGTAAGAAGAAAAGTTGAGCTTAAGTGTCCAAGTGAAAAAATTCCTGAAAAAATTACTATTGATTTAAATGGAGTGGATATTGGAGAAAGCTTTAAAATTTCATCTGTTAAACTTGATCCTGATGTAGTACCTACAATTCAAGGAAGAGATTTTGTAATTGCTACATTAGCTGCACCAACTGTCATGAAAGAACCTGAAAAACCAGCTGAAGCTGAAGGCGCAGAGGGTGAAGAAGGAGCTGAGGGAGCTGAGGCATCAGCAGCGGACGCAGAAAAACCAACAGCTGAGGATGACAAAAAAGAGGGTGATAATAAAAAAACAACAGATAAAAAACCTGCTGAAGAAAAAAAATAAAATATTAAATTGAAATTAAAAATCCAACAAAAATAATATGCTTTTATTTGTAGGTCTTGGAAATCCAACACCAGATAGTGAGAATAATCGTCATAATATAGGTTTCAAAATTATTGATGCAATAAATAAAAAATTTAGTCTGTCAAAACAAAAACCAAAATTTAAAGGTTTATTAACCACTGGTTTAATTGAGGACGAAAAAGTTTATGCTATTAAGCCTTTAACTTTCATGAATAACTCAGGAATTTGTATCAGAGAATTATTAGAATATTTCAAAATTGATGCTGAAGATGTAATTGTTTTTCACGATGATTTAGATATTGAGTTTGGAAAAGTTAAAGCAAAATTTAGTGGATCAGATGCAGGCCATAATGGAATAGCATCTATTGATAAATTTATTGGCAAAGATTATTCTAGAGTAAGAATAGGTATAGGCAAACCAAAAAATAAAATGGATATTAGTGACTATGTTTTACAAAATTTTGATGAAGATGAAATAAACAGTATGGAAAAAATCTCTGAGAATATTACTGACTCATTATCAATTTTGATAAAAAAGAAATTAGATTTATTTTCAAGTACTGTAAATAACAAAAAATGAGTTTCAAATGTGGGATAGTAGGTCTGCCAAATGTTGGTAAGTCAACCCTTTTCAATGCCTTAACAAATTCTAATAAAGCTCAAGCGGCCAATTTTCCTTTTTGCACAATAGACCCTAATGTTGGTATAGTATTAGTGCCTGATGAACGATTAAATAAATTAGCAAGCATATCAAATTCAAAAAAAATAATAAATACTACAATATCATTTGTTGACATTGCTGGTTTAGTTAAAGGCGCATCTAAAGGTGAAGGTTTGGGCAATAAATTTTTATCTCACATAAGAGAGGTTGACTCTATAATTCATTTGATTAGGTGTTTCGATTCAGATGATATTCAAAACGTGAATTCAACAGTAGATCCTATTCGTGACTTAGAAATAATTGAGACTGAAATGATGCTAGCAGATCTTGATTCTATAGAGAAAAGATTAGAAAAAAATAATAAAAAAAATATTGAAGATGAAATATTAACGATATTAGAAATAGCACATGATTGCATAGATAATGATAAAAATATTGAAATTTTAAAAGATCAGTTTGATAAAAAAAAATTAAACCAAAGTGGTTTGTTGAGTGTAAAACCAAAAATTTTTGTATGCAATGTTGATGAACAAAGTATTAAAAATGGAAATAATTACACTGAGATTTTTATATCAAAATTTGGTGAAGAAAATTCATTGATAATTTCAGCTGATATAGAAAATCAAATTAATGAGCTAGAAAATGAAGAAAAAAAAAATTATATGGAAATGATTGGTTTAAAAAAAACAGGATTAGATAAGTTGATTCAAAAGGGATATAAGGTTCTTGAATTAGATACTTACTTTACATCTGGGCCTGAGGAAACTAGAGCTTGGACAATTGAGAAAAATTGTACTGCTCCTAAAGCAGCAGGAGAGATACATACCGACTTTGAAAAAGGATTTATTCGAGCTGAGACAGTATCCTTTCAAGATTTTATTGATAATGATGGTTGGGTAAATTCTAGAACAAATGGTAAAATGAGACTTGAGGGAAAAGACTATATTGTAAAAGATGGAGATGTTTTAAACTTCCGTTTCAATACGTGACCATATTTTTTTCATACTGAAATATACTAAAACTGTTAAAATAATTAAATATACTATCGCCTTGAATCCCATTTTATGTCGAGCTTCTAAATGGGGTTCAGCTGTCCACATTAAAAAAGTTGTTACATCTTTTGACATTTGTTCCACTGTTGCAATAGTCCCATCAGAATATTCAACAATTCCATCAGAAAGTGGACTTGCCATTTTAATTTTATTGCCATACATGTATTTATTATAGTAAACGCCTTCATCTAAAGAAATTCCCTCTGGAGGATCATCATAACCTTGAAGCAAAGAGTAAATATAGTCTACACCTCCTCCTCTGGCCTTAACTAAAACTGACATATCTGGTGGATATGCTCCACCATTTGCGGCCTGTGCAGCCTTTACATTATCATAAGGCATTACAAATTTATCTGATAACTTTCCAGGCCTCGTAAACATTTCTCCATCAGCATTCGGCCCATCTTTTACCTCAAAAGATGCTGCTATAACCTTAGCTTGAGCCTCAGTAAACTCAGGTCCTCCTTTTTCTGCTAAATTTCTGTAACTTAGATATTTCATAGAATGACAAGATGAACAAACTTCTGTGTAAACTTGATAACCTCTCTGTAATGCTCCTCGATCAAATTTTCCAAAAAGTCCCTTAAAGCTCCAATCCGTTTTTAAATAATCAACTTTTTCAGCAGCATTGGAAATGTTAAACACTCCTAGAACTATAAAAATTATTGTGAATTTTTTGCAAAAAACTTTCACTTATTTAATGACACTCTTTTCTTTATTTTTAGCCGTGGCAAAATTTGTAGATCCACCAAGAACAGGATCGGTTATACTTAGTGGCAGAGGTATAGTTTTTTCTCTGAAACCTAAAAGTGGTAGAATTACTAGAAAGTGTAAAAAATAATATGCTGTAGCTACTCTTGCAATTAATAAATATAAACCTTCGGCTGGCATAGCTCCTACATAACCTAAAATTAAAACATCAGCGACAAGTATCCAATAAAATTGTCGATATAATGGTCTAAATACTGCTGATCTTATTTTAGATGTATCTAACCATGGAAGAGCTGCTAAAATTAAAATCGCTGATAGCATCGCAATCACCCCTAAGAGTTTATCTGGAACAGATCTTAAAATTGCATAAAATGGCAATAGATACCACTCTGGTACTATATGAGCTGGAGTTACCAGTGGGTCAGCCTCAATATAATTGTCAGCATGACCTAAAATATTTGGTGTATAGAAAACAAAAAAAGCAAATACAATCATAAACATTAGTAAAGCAAAACCATCTTTTATTACAATGTATGGATGAAAGGGAACTGTGTCTTTGGACGGTTTTTGAATATCAATACCAACTGGATTATTATTTCCTGGGACATGAAGAGCCCAAATATGAAGAACAACTAGTCCTAAAATTAAAAAAGGTATTAAGTAATGAAGTGTAAAAAATCTTGTTAGTGTTGGATTATCAACAGAATAACCACCCCATAACCATGTCACTATACCTTCTCCAACTAATGGAATTGCACTAAATAAATTTGTAATTACAGTTGCTCCCCAGAAACTCATCTGCCCCCATGGAAGAACATAGCCCATAAATGCAGCTGCCATCATTAGAAGGTAAATAATAATTCCAATAATCCATATAATTTCTCTCGGTGATTTATAGGATCCATAAAATAAAGATCTAAAAATGTGAATATAAACCGCCAGGAAAAACATTGATGCACCATTAGCGTGAATGTATCTTATTAGCCAACCATAATTTACATCTCTCATAATATGCTCCACACTTTCAAAAGCCATGTCTGCATGAGCAATATAATGCATTGCTAAAGTTAAACCTGTTACTATCTGTGTAATTAAACAAAAAGTTAATATTCCACCGAAAGTCCACCAGTAATTTAAATTTTTTGGAGTTGGATAATCTGTCAAATGATTTGCCAAAGTAAGTAATGGCAATCTATCATTAAACCACTTTCCTACTTTTGATTGAGGAGTATAATTATGATCACTCATAAAATTTATCCAATCTTAATTGTATTAGCATTAACAAATTCATATTTAGGTACTTCCATGTTTGTGGGTGCTGGACCCTTTCTAATTCTTCCTGATATATCATAATGAGAACCATGACATGGACAAAACCATCCATTGTAATCACCTTTTTGATCCAAAGGAACACATCCTAGATGTGTACACACTCCAAGCATCACAAGCCATTCAGGATTTTTTGCGCGATCTTCATCTTTTTCTGGATCTTTTAATTCTTCCATCTTGACAGATTTTGCTTCAGCAATTTCCTCCTGTGTTCTTCTTCTTATAAAAACAGGTTTGCCCCTCCATAGTACCGTGATTGTCTTTCCGGGATTCATAGAACTAACATCTACTTCTGTGCTAGCTAACGCCTTTACAGAAGCGTCTGGATTCATTTGATCTATCATAGGCCATACAACCGCCCCCACTCCTACAGCTCCAACCGCATAAGTAGCAGTAAATAGAAAATCTCTTCTTTTAGTTTTTTTTTCCGCCATCTCTTAGTTCGCTATTCTATATATTGATTTAGGTTGTTATTATATGATTACATATAATAAAAAAGTATTATTTTTCTACTGAAAGAATGACACAGAAACTTAGTAATGATAGCCCAAAAATAGCATTATTTGAACCAGATATACCTCAAAATACTGCTGCAGTAATCAGGACTTGCGCTTGTTTAGGAGCTAAACTTGAGATTATTGAGCCATGTGGATTTATGCTTAATGATAAGAGGTTGAAAAGAGTTGTTATGGATTATATGGATGAAAAAGATATTAAATTTTATCAAAGTGCTAAAATTTTCTTTGAGACAAAGAAAAATGAAAGAATTATATTAATGACAACTAAAGCAAAAGTGTCTTACAGTAATTTTAAATTTAAAAGGAATGATACAATTTTATTTGGACGAGAAACTGCTGGTGTCCCAATAAATGTTCATGAATTAATCAAAAACAGATTAAAAATACCCATGCAAAATAAAAAACGTTCTTTGAATCTTGCGTCTTCTGTTGCTATTATTCTAGCTGAATGTTTAAAACAGACAAAATGGACTTAAATATTAAAAAAGATTTAGCAAGTAATTGGTTTAAATTGTTACAGGATTCAATTTGTAATGACATTAAAATATTAGAAAATAATAAGATCGATTTTGAGTCGTCCATATGGAAGAAAAATAAAAAAATTGATGAGGGCGGAGGTGAGTTTAGAATCTTAAGAAATGGAAAAGTTTTCGATAAAGTGGGTGTAAATTTCTCAAAAGTGTATGGAATATTTCCAAAACAATTTAAAAAAAAAATCCTTGGAGCCAATAAAGACTCTAGATTTTGGGCTTCTGGGATATCAGTAGTAATGCATATGAAAAATCCATTAATTCCTGCAATGCATTTTAATACAAGGTATATTTGCACTACTAAACAATGGTTTGGCGGGGGTATTGATGTAACACCCTCAAAAAAAGATAAATTTGAAAAAAAAAATTTTCATCAAACATTAAAATTAATGTGTGATCGCCATAACAAAAATTATTACAAAAAATATAAAGAGTGGTGTGATAAATATTTTTATCTTCCACATCGTGATGAAGCTAGAGGTGTTGGTGGTATTTTTTTTGACTATAAACAAGATAATTTTGAAAAAGATTTTAATTTTGTTAGAGATGTTGGGGTTACATTCCAAATGTTATTTAATAAAATTATAAGAAAAAAAATTAACAAAAAATGGTCCGTAAAAGATAAAGAGACTCAATATATTAAAAGAGGGAGATATGCAGAATTCAATTTGCTTTATGATAGAGGTACAAAATTTGGATTACAAACTGGTGGAAATATTGAAGGAATTTTAATGTCTCTTCCACCTTTAGCTAAATGGAAATGAAATGGAAAAAGAACCTATCACTCTTAATTGTTATAAAAAATTACAAGAAGAATTAATTTTTTTAAAAGAAAAAAAAAGACCTAAAATCATAGAGGCTATTTCTGAAGCAAGATCTCATGGAGACCTAAAAGAAAATGCTGAGTATCATGCAGCTAAAGAGGAGCAGTCACATAATGAGGGAAGAATTGCTGAAATAAATGATATCATTTCTAGAGCAAATATAATTGATGTTACAAAAATTAGCAATGAAGGTAAGGTAATTTTTGGGTCAACAGTTTTTTTAGAAAATTTAGATACTAATGAAAAGATAAATTATAAAATTGTATGTAAAAATGAAGCAGATATTAAAAATAAACTTATATATTTTCAATCTCCAATAGGAAAGGGGTTGATTGGAAAAAAAAAGAATGATCTCGTTGAAATCAATACACCTGCTGGAGTAAAAAACTTTGAAATTAAAGATGTAAAATATATTTAGTTGCTCACAATTTTACTTATTTGGTCTTCTGAAATCTTAAAATCATTATCTACCCATTGACCCTCAATAATTTTTAATTTGTCTCCTAGAATTTTTCCCTCGGGAATATCATAATCTAACATTAATTTTTTAGCACTTATGGGCATAGATGGAATAGTCTTAGATTTGTAATTTTCTAACAAATTTATCAACCTATTATCTACCCTCTTTGACATAAATAATTTAAAACTGAGAATATCATTTACAGCCTCTCTCCCCTCATAATAAAACAATTTATTTAAATTTTTTTCAGAAAATAATTTTGTACTTAATTTTTCTTTATAAAAATTATTTATAATTTTTAATCTTTTTTGATCTTTATTAGAAAGATTAAATTTATATATAAAAAATTCAAAATTATCTGTCTTATCTATTATTAATAACGAGAGAAGAAATATAAAATCACACTCATTCAATTTTAACTTAGCAAAATAATTTGGACTTTTAAAAATTTTTATATTTATTAGTTGAGGGAATATGGATTGTATTAAATCAATAGAGTGTTTATCATAAGCTAGTTTTTCTAAAAGTTTAGAATCTATAAATTTTTTTATTTCATCAAGTAACCTTTCTTTAGATAAATTTGATATCCCAACTAAATTTTTCTTTAAAACTCGAAGTATTTCACCATCATGCTTCTGTTTTGAATATAGTAAGAAAAATCTTATATATCTAAGTATTCTTAAATAATCTTCTTTAATCCTCTTTTCAGGGTCTCCAACGAATCTTATTACTCCTTTCTCTAAATCTTTTTTTCCATCAAATGGATCAAATAAATTTCCTTCCATGTCAGCATAAATAGAATTAATTGTAAAATCTCTTCTCATCGCATCTTTTTTCCAATCAGTAGAAAATTTTACTTGTGCATGTCTTCCATCTGTTTGGAAATCTTCTCTCAAAGTTGTAATTTCAAATTTAAAATCACCATCAATAATAGTTATCGTTCCATGCTGAATTCCAGTCTCGTAAAAATTTATATTATTTTCCTTGAGTAAAGAAATTATTTGATTGGGTTCTAAATTAGTTGCTAAATCAATGTCATCTACTTTTTCTTTATTTATTATTTTTCTTATACAACCACCTACATATCTCACCTCACTAATTTCTGAATAATTATTTATGATTTTGAAAATCTTAAAAGCAGGTGTTTTCAGTGTTAAATTCTTTATGCTTTGAGAAAAATCATTTAGATTATTTGTTCGAAAAAAAAATTTATCAAAAAATTTAATCATAATTGGCTGGGGCGCTAGGATTCGAACCTAGGATGCAGGTACCAAAAACCCGTGCCTTACCACTTGGCTACGCCCCAACATATCATTCATATAACACAAAAAAATTAATTTTATATAGTTTTTGCAGCTATACACCAGTATTTTCTAAAATGTTTTTTTACTTTTATTTCAGCTTGTTTGCAGAATTTACTAGAGGAAAAATATGCAACTATAGCAGAACCAGAACCTGTCATTCTAACTAGTTTAATATTTGGCATTTTTTCTAAAAAAACTTTCAATATTTTAAGTTTAGGGTATTTTTTTAAACAAATTAATTCAAGATCATTACTCAATTTTTTTAGTTTGGAATAATTAAACAAATTTTTATCATTTCTGTAAAATTTTGGCCTATTGAACTTTTTTACCTCTTTATAGATCTTTTTAGTTGAAAATCCGAAATCTGGCTTAATGATAATAACTTTTTTATTTTTAATATTTGGAATACAAAAAATAGTACCGTTGGATTTTAAAATCAAGTTTTTTGAGTATATACCCAAAATTACATCTGAGCCGATTAATTTAGAAATTTCAATTATTTTTTTTTTATTAATCTTAATCTTTTTTTTTTTTGTTAAAAAATTTAATATACTAGCAGCATTCATTGATCCACCACCGAGTCCAGCTTTGATTGGAATATTTTTATTTATTTTTATTTCATATTTTTTATTATAGAGTAAATTTTTTTTATCAAGTATCTTTAATAATTTTGATACAGTATTTTCTTGCCCAATATTTTTTGAAAAATTTCCTGAAAATTTAATCTGGTGTTTTTCTTTTTGAATTTCTCTAATTAATATTTCATCACTTAAATTTATGAAAGATATTAAGCTCTCAATTTTATGGAGTGATTTAGATTTACCAACAATATTTAACGCTAAATTTATTTTAGCAAATGATTTTATTTTCCAATAACTTCTCAAGATTTTATAAGTCCCATAATCATTTTTTCATTAATTTTTTCTAAAAGATCATCTTCAACATCTTTCATTTCTAAAACCATTGCCCAAAAATATCTTGCTTGTATTTTTCTATCTAATTTCCATAAAATATCACCATAATGATCATTAACTATCGGATCTTCAGGCATCAATTCTACTGCACGTCTCAAAAATTTTTCTGCTTTTGTGAAATCATTAATTAAAAAGTATGCCCAACCAATAGAATCTATAATATAAGGATCATTGCTTTTACTTGCATATGCTTTTTCCAACATTTGTATTGCTTCATCAATTTTATAATTTCTTTCAAGCCAAGAATATGCAAGATAATTCAATATATATGCATCATCAGGTTTAATTTTTAATGAATCTAATAAGTCCATATCTGCATTTTCAAAATCTTTTAATCTCTCATAACTCCCACCTCTTCTATATAATATATCCGATCTTAACTCTGAATTTTCGCCTAAATTATTTAAGATCAAAGAATAAAATTTTATAGCTTCATTATATTTTTTAGATTTTTTATAAAAATTAGCGACATCAAACAAAATTTTATTATTTGGATTTACAATTTTCCTAAATTTTTGATGTATATAACTTAAGCCTTCATCCAGATTTTTTGTTTTAGAAATAATTTGAGCTTCTTTCTTTATTCTATACCAATAATAAAAATCTTCATCGTTTTTAAAGTTGCTTAATACATCTCTAGTTTTTTGATATTCCTCATTTGAAAATAAATTTTCTGCAACCAATGATAAATTGAATACAAACTTAGGATTTAAATAAATTGAGAGATTAAGATAAAAATTTGATTTTTCAAATTCATCTTGGGTAGAATAAATATTAGAAATTAGAAATAAAAGTTCTCCGATAATATCATTATAATTTTTACATGAAAAAATTTTAACAAATTTTTTAAATTCATTTTTATCGATCCAACTTTTTCCTTGTGCTAGCAATAAAGTTGCAGTGATGTAATCAATTTCATTAGAAATCAGTCTGGCCTCATCAATTTTATTATTTTCTATAAGATAAGATATGTAAAAATAAGTATATCTTGAATAATCAGTCTGATTATTATTTATTAGATTAGAAAAAAAAGAATCTGTATTTTCATCATTTAAGAAACACCTTTTAAAGGTTTCATTTATTAGTGTAAAACTTCCAAAATTTTGGTTCGACTTTGAAATCTCTCCATCCTTAAATACTTGAACATATTCTTTCAAAGTGTCAAAAATAATATAATTAAGTCTGTCCTTAAGTAAAGATTCTGGCATCTCATATAATAATTTATTAACTTGATTTAAATTTTTTTTTTTAAGACTATCTAAAATTAAAAGTATATATGCTTCAAAAAAGTTTGAATTTTTTTTTCCACTATTTAGCTTCAAAATACTAATAGCTTGATTTGTTTTCTTTTCCAGAACAAGAGATATTACGAGTTTTTCCAAATATGGATTATGTCTATCAATCAAAATCTTAGATGAATTAAAATAATCTAAAGCCTCAGAATTATTTTTATTTTCAGAGGCAACAATCCCAGAAAAATAGTTAGATAAATTATGGGAGTCAAATTCATTTAAATTATTTTCATTAGACATAAGTGAGTTTTGATAAAGCAAAAGAAAAAATAAAATGAATTTAATTTTTTTGATAAACATACTATTATGAAAAAATAATTCTTTTTAGATTATGACATATAAAGAAAAATTGATAGATTTAATAGAACCTGATTTTATTTTTAATAAAAAACCAATTAATAGATTTCAAACAAATGAGAAAAATTTAAATAACAACAATAAAAATAAAAATGAAAAACTGATACAACTAAAAAACCAAATTAATTCAATTCAAAATTGTAATCTTAAAAATAATTCAAAATGTGTGATAATTGGTGATGGTAACATTCAGAGTCCAATTATGATCGTGGGTGAGGCACCAGGATTAGAAGAAGAAAAAAACGGGAGAACATTTCAAGGTGAAATTGGCCTACTACTTGACAAAATGTTATTAGCAATTGATATCAAAATAAAAAATATTTATTCTACTTACGCAGTTAATTTTAGACCTCCAGAGGACAGAAAACCTACTAATCAAGAAATAAAACGTTATTCAATATTTTTAAAAGAGCATATATCAATTATTGATCCCAAAATTTTAATTCTATTTGGAGGTACTGCAATGCGCTCTATTACAGAATCTAACTCAAAAATATCTGAGGAAAGAGGTAATTGGAAAGAAATTATTTTAAAAAATAAAACTTACACCTTTATGGCTACATTTAGCCCATCATATATATTAAGATTTCCTGAAAATAAAAAATATTCATGGGAAGACCTAAAAAAAATAAGAAAAAAAATTCAAACATTAAAGCTTCAAATTTAAATAAATCTATTGCTGGTGTAGATGAGGTTGGAAGAGGAAGCCTAATTGGACCAGTTTATGCTGCAGCAGTAATTTTGAATGAGTCATGTAACTTAAGAAATATTAAGGATTCTAAAACCTTATCCAAAAAAAAAAGGGAGCTTTTATCAAACTATATTAAAAAAAATTCGATCTGGGCTATTGGAAAATCATCAGCCAAAGAAATAGACAAGATTAATATCTTAAAAGCAAGTTTACGTGCAATGGAAAGAGCAATAAAAAAATTAAATAAAAAACCTTCAAGAATTTTAGTTGACGGTAATAAGGTACCGAATATTAAAAAAATTGAAATGAAAGCAATAATAAAAGGTGATCAAAAAATACCCGAAATTTCAGCAGCATCAATTATCGCCAAAGTTTCAAGGGATAAATATATTATTTCACTTGCCAGAAAATATTCTAATTATTTCTGGAATAAAAATTTTGGATATGCAACCAAGGAACACATAAGGGCAATAAAAAAATATGGTATTAATAAACATTACAGAAAAACCTTTACGCCAATTAAAAAATGAGTTTCACGTGGAAACACAATATGTAGATATTTTTTTTTTTAAAACACAAATAGAAACAAAATAATTCAATCCTAGGTTGACCCAGAAATCTTTTTGGAGTCTAATTTCATTTTACAAATGGGATTAGATTTAAAAAATAAACTAGTTAACGGAGACAGCTTAGAAGAGCTAAAAAAAATTCCTAATGAATCTTTTGATTTAATTTTTGCAGACCCTCCTTACAACTTACAATTAAAACACGAATTGACTCGACCTGATAGATCTAAAGTGAGTGCGGTAAATGACAAATGGGATCAATTTAAAAGTTTTAAAAAATATGACGAATTTACCTATAACTGGTTAAGTGAATGTAGAAGAATTTTAAAAAAAAATGGAGCAATTTGGGTAATAGGTAGCTATCATAATATTTTTAGAGTTGGTACGGCAATTCAAAATTTAGGCTTTTGGATTTTAAATGATGTTATTTGGAATAAAAAAAATCCAATGCCAAATTTTAGGGGAACACGTTTCACTAATGCCCATGAAACATTAATTTGGGCATCTAAATCTGAGAAATCAAAATATACCTTTAACTATCAATCTCTAAAATGTCTAAATGATGATATTCAAATGAGATCAAATTGGGCTTTTCCTATTTGCAACGGGTCGGAAAGACTTAAAAAGAACGGTAAAAAAATTCATTCGACTCAAAAACCTGAAGCGTTACTTCATAGAATTTTATTAGCAACTTCAAACAAAAATGATTTAATTTTAGACCCCTTTTTAGGTTCTGGGACAACGGCTACAGTTGCAAAAAAATTAAGTAGAAATTTTTATGGTATAGAAAAAGAAAAAAACTATTTTAAAGCCGCAGCACAAAGGCTAAAAAATACAAAAGTTATTAAAGACGATTATCTTGACACTCTCAAAAATAATAGATCAAAACCAAGAATTCCTTTTGGCTCATTAGTTGAATTAGGAATAATCAAACCAGGCACGACTATTTTTGATAACAAAAAAAAAATAAGTGCAAAAATCATGGCTGATGGCAGTATTAAACATGCTCAAACAGAGGGCTCAATTCATAAGGTAGCCGCCACAATACTTGGGGCTGAAAGCTGTAATGGGTGGACTTATTGGCATTATAATCTTAATGGTTTGGTGGTTCCTATTGATCATTTAAGACAAAGATTGGTAAATAAAAGCTAATTTTTATAAATTTTTCCTAAATAAAACTCTAAAAATTTTTTGTTTTTTACTAATCTTTTTAAAAAGATATCTCTGAAAAATGTTGTCACAGGGTTAGATAAATGAAAGGAAAATTGGTTAAATTTTGATCTATTATTGATCATTTTTACTTTATACGCTCTATTTTTAAAAAAATTGTGCTCCGTTTTATTTTCAATACTTCTAAATAATTCGTAAGCACTTTCTATTGACTGAGATGCTCCCTGAGCAAATGATGGTGGACAAGCAAAAAAAGCATCACCAATTAATTGAATATTATCATTACGTAAATTACAAAAGTTGTTACTGACAAAAACTGGAAATATTTTTGGTTTTTCGAGATTATCCAAAAACTCTCTATTTCTTAATGGAATTTTTTTTAAAACTTTTTTGATAAATGATATATCTGTAAATAATGAATAATCTTTTTGTTCCTCTGGGGTTAATGCATACTTCACTAATGCTATAAAATTTAAATCTCCATATTGGTTTGTTGGATAAATCACTTGATGAAAATCTGAACCCAAAAAAAGAGAAATATTATTATTATCAATATTTTTAAAAGATCTCTTAACAATACCTCTAATTGCCAAAGTATCATTATATTTTGGTTTCACCTGATTATTTAAAATTAAATTTTTACTCTTTGAAAAAACACCATCTGCAATAATTAAAAAATCACACTGAGTAATTTCATTATTTTCAAAGTAGAGTTTAATTTTTTTATTTTGCTGCTCTATTTTTGAAATACTATAACCAGTCTTTAAAATGTTTGATAAATCCTTTTTTAAAAAATTGATTAAAGTAGATCTTTTTAAAGTAGTATACTTATATTCTTCTAAATTAAATTTTGTAAGATCTAATTCGCATATTTTATTCAATTTCTTGCAACAATAAAAATTAATTTTTTCAGGATTAAATTTTTCAGTTTTATTTAATTTTTCAAATCCAATTTTATTTAAGAGTTTGATGCTGTTAACTGATAGTTGAAGACCATAACCTTCATCTAGGCTAATTGATGTATTCTTTTCGTAGATTGAAATTTGATAATTTAAATTTTTATTGAATAAGTTAGCTAAAAATAGTCCAGAGACTCCTGCTCCAATAATAGCTATTTTTTTCATCAATTACTTTCCAAAAATTTAACAATTTTTTTTGTAAATGATGGCAACATATAATTATCAAGTTTTTTTTCATTCACCCAATACGGAGACTGGAAATTTTCACTATTTTTTAAATATTCAATTTTAATATTCATGTTCATATTGGACATTTTAAAATTTAAGTTTTTATCAAAATTTTTTGGTTTTGGTAATTCTTCCATAGGAAATATTGTTAAATTTTTTAAAAAATTAAATTTTGTATTTTTGATCAATAAATATTTTTGATTTTTTTTATAAACTTTTAGAATAAAGTACTTATCTATATTTTTCTTAATATTTTTTGTTAAAACAAAATCCTTTTTTTTAAAAGACTTACACCCACTTAAGATTGGACATTGATCACATAAAGGATGGTTAGTTTTACAAATTAATGCACCTAGTTCCATCAAAGCTTGAGCATAATCACTTGATCTTGATGATAATCCAAATATAGATTTTTTATCTTTAAGATTATCTTTATGAATATCTTTTTCCTTTTTTAAATATAAATATCTCTTTAAAACTCTTTCAATATTTCCGTCCAATGGAATGTAAGGCTTGTTAAAGGCTATAGCTAATATAGCACTAGCTGTATAATATCCAACACCTGGTAGAGATAACAAATTTTCATAATTATCAGGAATTCTTCCATTGAATTTTTTGTAAACTAATTGTGCAGTTTTTTTTAAATTTCTAGCTCTAGAATAATACCCAAGACCCTCCCAAAGTTTAAAAAGTTTTTTGTTATTTATTTTTGCAAGATTTTTAAGATTTGGAATTTTTTTGATAAATTTATTAAAGTAAGGAATCACTGTTGCAACCTGAGTTTGTTGTAACATAAACTCACTTACTAACGTATAATACTGTCTTTTTTGCAATGAAACATTTTTTCGCCATGGTAATGGTCTTTTATTTAAATCATACCAATTAAGAATTTTTTTTGTTACTAATTGTTCTTTCATATGCAATTTAAAAAATATACTAAGCAGAGAAATGAAAGCATTCAAGGCTTAAGATCTTTTAAAGACACTTTGCCAAAAAATATTAAAAAGGTCATTAATAAAAAAGGCCATATATATTCTGAAACTTTGAGTAATTGGAAATATTTAGTTGGGGATAACTTGTTTGAAGTTTGTTATCCTAAGTCTTTTAAGAATTCTAATAAATTTGGTGTAAGCACACTAATGATCATGGTTAGAAGGGGTCACGAAGTTGATTTGGAATACTCCAAAAAAGAAATTATGAACAAAATGAATAGCTTCTTTGGCCATACTGTTGTAAAAAAATTAAGATTGATTAGTTTTGATGATGAAAAGGAGATAATGCATAAAAAAAAAAATCAAGTGGATAGTGTGACAAATAGTAAATATAAAAAAAAAATAAACGATGTTAAGAATGAAAAAATCAAAAAATCTCTTAACGAATTAAACAAAGTTTTTAGAGAAAAATGAATAAAAAATTTTTATTTCTCATTCTTTTTTTGTGCTTATCAAAAATTGCGCACGCAGATACAAAAAGAATTTTTGCTGGAAATCAAGATGCAAAAATAACGATTGTTGCTTATGAGTCATTAACATGTAGTCATTGTGCAGATTTTCATACAAATGTATATCCTCAATTAAAGAAAGATTATCTTGATACTGGATTAGCAAAAATTGAATTTCGTCACTTCCCACTTGATATTGCTGCACTTAATGCTTCAAAGATCGCTCAATGCAAAAATGATAGGGGTTTAGAAATTTTGGAAAGTTTATATTCAAACCAGCAAAAATGGATCAAGGGAAATAACGTAGATCAATTTAATGAAAATTTAAAAAAATTTTTAGCAGAGGCTGGTTTTGAGGTAAATTTTGAAAGCTGTGTTCAAAACAAAGATATTGAAGATTTTGTTTTAAATGATCGAATCGAAGGTGCAAAAAAATTCAAAATTAATTCTACCCCTACGATAATAATTAATGATAAAAAGTTTGAAAAATCTCTCAATTATAAAAATTTAAAAAAAACTCTTGAAAAGCTGATATAAGATAACTCATGGAGTTTAAAAAAATCCAACTTAATGGATTTAAATCGTTCGCTGATAAAACCAATTTTTTAATTGAAGACGGTTTAACAGGTATCGTGGGTCCGAATGGTTGTGGAAAATCAAATATTGTAGAGTCACTCAGATGGGTTATGGGGGAGACATCTGCTAAAAGTATGAGAGGTTCTGGAATGGAAGATGTTATATTTTCAGGCACCTCAAATAAACCATCTAAAAATATTGCAGAGGTATCTATTTCAATTGAAAATAAGAATAATGAGGGACCGATACAATTCAGGGAGCTTGATGAAGTTAATGTAAGACGAAAAATCGAAAAAGATAAGGGATCTAAATTTTACATAAATGAAAAGGAGGTAAGGGCAAGAGATGCTCAAATGTTTTTTGCTGACCTTTCAACTGGGGCTCATTCTCCATCAATTATAAGCCAAGGAAGAATAGGAGCACTTGTAACTGCAAAACCTACTGATCGTAGAGCAATTTTAGAAGAAGCAGCTGGGATTTCAGGTCTGCATGTAAGAAGGCATGAAGCTGAATTGAGGTTAAGTGCTGCTGAAAATAATTTAAAACGAGCAGATGAGTTAAGAAGACAGCAAGAAAGACAACTTGCAAACCTACAGAAACAAGCTCAAGAAGCAACCAAATATAAAATAATAACTGAAGAAATAAAGAAAATTGAGGCTGGACTATATTATTTGAAGCTACTAGAGATTGATAAAGAAATAAGAATTGAGAATGAGATTAACACAGATGCTGAGGGAGAGGTAAGTGGTTACAATAATAAGATTGATGAAATTGAAAAACAAATAAAAACTGAGACTGATAAAATAAATCCACTTAGAGAAAAGAATATTGAGAGTTTATCAAGAATACAAAGATTAAATTTAGAGCTTCAAAATTTAGATGAAGAAAACTCTCGAATTCAAGGAGAAATAGAATCTATAAAAAAATCAATCCAAACAATAGATGATGATATAAATAGAGAAAAAGGAATAATAATTGATGCCAATTCCAATGAGAAAAGACTTAAGGAAGAGAAAAATGAATTAATTGATATAGACTCAAAATATTTTGAAACTGAAAAACTTTCAAATGAAGAGCTAGAGTTTTCAAGGAAAGAATTGAACGATGAGCAAAAAATAGTTGATGAGGTTATTAATAAAATTGCAGAATCCTCAATGACAGTAAGCTTGGGTCCTATTAACAACATAAAAGATATTATCAATAGAGCAAAAGAATTTTTAGAAAAAAATGAGATTAATCAAGCTATGACACTTCTAGATAGGTGTAATATTGAATTGGATAATTTCTTAAAAGAAATAAAAGATGACAAGATCAGATTAAAATTACTTAGTATAAATGAAAAATCTAAAAATATAAGAACTCTTCAAGAAAAATATACTGACTCATATAGCAAAAATCAATCAATCAAGAAAGAGTCTTTAAAAAGGAATGAAAGAATCAAGACTATAGAGACTGAGGTTGAAAGCTGGAAAAATCTTTTGAGCAATTCTGAAAAAATGGTAAATGAACTTACTGAGAGAAAAAATAAACTTACTACACAATTAAAAAAATTTGAAAATCAGCCCAATGCACAAGCTGAAAAAAAGGGTCAGATATCAGAAAATCTTAGACTTTCTGAAAAGGAAAAAAATGATAATGAAATAGTTATTAATGATACAGATGACAAAATTGAAAATTTAAGAAATAAATTAAATCAAATTCAAGAGCAGTCAATCCAAATACGAGAAAGAAAAGCAAGCTCTAGTGCTACTATTGATGGGTTAAATAAAAGAAAATCAGATTTACTAGATAGAATAAGCTCTGAACTAAAATTATCAGAAAATAATGTTTTAGAAAATTCTAATTTAAATGGTGTTGAAGACTTGCCTCTTGCCGTTGATCAAGAAGATTTATTAGACAAAAAAAAACAAGAAAGAGAGAAATTAGGATCAGTAAATTTAAAAGCTGATGAAGAAACAAATAAATATGAAATAGAGATAAAAAAGATGGAGGAAGACCGTGCAGACCTTGTAACTGCAATTTCTAAGTTAAAAGATAGTATAAATGAATTAAATCAAAAAGGTAGGGAAAGACTCGTAGAGGCATTTGAAAAAGTTAATAGAAAATTCAATGAGGTATACACAAAGCTTTTTAACGGAGGTAATGCTAAACTTGAGTTAGTAGATTCTGATGATCCTCTTGAAGCTGGACTAGAAATGCTTGTAAGTCCTCCAGGAAAAAGGCTTCAGTCTATAACTTTATTATCAGGAGGTGAGCAAGCATTAACCGCATTATCATTAATATTTGCTGTATTTTTAACAAATCCATCTCCTATCTGTGTGCTGGATGAGGTTGATGCACCTTTAGATGATGCTAATGTAACAAGATTTTGCAATCTTCTAGATGAGTTGACTAAAATTACAAATACAAAGTTCATTATTGTAACACACCATGCTTTAACAATGTCAAAAATGGATAGACTTTATGGGGTTACTATGGCTGAAAAAGGCATAAGTCAATTAGTGGCTGTAGATTTACAAAAAGCTGAAAGTATGGTTGCGTAGCCAATATATGTCTCAAAATAAGTTTAAAACTCGCTTAGAAATTGCAAAAAAGCGAGTTTCTAAAAGAAATTCAGACAGTAAAAAACAAAATCCGTCCTCAATTGGAGCTGCTTTCAAGCTTAGTACAGAATTAGTATCAGCAGTTGCTGTAGGGACAATTATTGGGTTTATTTTAGATAAGACCTTTGGTACTAAACCATGGTTAATTTTAATTTTTTTTTTTGTAGGTGTAATCGCTGGAATTGCTAACGTGATTAAATCTGCTAAAAATATGCAAAAATAGGCAAATACTTATGGCAGCAAATCCAATGACACAATTCGAAGTTTATAGAATTGGTCCAGAAATTAAGGTTGGAGCATTTGACATTTCATTTACTAATGCAAGTTTGTTCATGGTTATTAGCTCAATTGCAATTTTAATTATTTTTAATTTAGGTTCAAAAAAAAATTCAGTGTTGCCAAATAAAATTCAACTTTTAGCTGAATTAAGCTACTCGTTTGTATCAAAAATGATTAGTGATACTGCTGGATCAAAAGCAAAACCTTATTTCTCATTTATATTTTCTTTATTTATGTTCGTACTTTTTTGCAACATGTTCGGTATGATACCTTACACTTTTACTGTTACAAGTCATATAATTGTAACTTTTGTTCTAGCGGCTTTTATTTTTATAGGAGTCACAATAATTGGATTTATAAAACATGGATTTGGATATCTTAAATTATTTGTTCCAAGTGGGGTTCCGATTGTGCTTCTTCCACTTATAGTGATAATTGAAGTTATTTCTTATTTAAGTCGACCTGTAAGTTTATCAGTTAGGCTATTTGCAAACATGATGGCAGGACATACTATGATGAAAGTTTTCGGAGGCTTTGTTATAAGCCTCGGGATAATTGGTGGATGGCTTCCACTAAGTTTCTCGGTTGCATTAACTGGTTTGGAGATATTAGTTGCTTTTCTTCAAGCATATGTATTTGCAATCTTAACATGCATTTATTTAAATGATGCATTAAATTTACACCATTAATTAACATAGGAGGATATAATGGAATTAGAAGCAGCAAAAATGATTGGAGCAGGTTTGGCGGCAATTGCCCTAGCCGGTGCTGGTGTTGGTATAGGAATAATTTTTGGAAACTATTTGTCAGGAGCAATGAGAAATCCATCAGCAGCTCAAAAACAGTTTCCAAATTTACTGTTAGGCTTTGCACTTGCAGAAGCAACTGGATTATTTGGATTGGTAGTTGCGTTAATCATTCTTTTTGCATTTTAATTAAATGATTAAAAAAATATTTTTTCAGTCAATATTTTTTAATTTTCTTATTTTGAAGGAAGTTTTTGGAGCTGAAAGTGGGGGTATGCCTCAATTAAATCCTGAATTTTGGATTTCACAAATTTTCTGGCTCACGCTTACTTTTGGTATTCTATATATTACTTTATCAAAACTTATACTACCAAAAATAAGTAGTAACTTAGAATTAAGAAAATCTCAAATACAAGAAAATATTGAGGCTGCAGATAAACAAAGAAAAAATAGTGAGTCTAAACTAAAAGAATTTGAGGACATTGTAATTAAAACCAAAATTGAGGCTAGCAATATTTTTAAAGATGCAAGGGAAAGTGCTTTAAAAAATATTAATTCTAAAAAAGAAATTTTAGATAAACAAATTGATGAAGAAATAAAAAAAGTAGAAAAAGAAATTGAAATTTTAAAAAAAAATGCACCAGAAAAAATAAATAAAATTGCTATAGAGACATCTTCTGAGATTATAAAAACACTTATAGGAGCTGATGTAAATAATAGCAATATTTCAGCTATAGTTGATGATCTATCAAAAAAAAATGGGGACAAATACTATGGTAATTGATGCAACTTTTTGGGTGGCAGTTTCATTCATCATTTTTTTTGGAGGACTTATATATTTAAAGATACCTCAAAAGATCAATGAAACTTTAAATAAATTAATTTTAGATATTAAAAATGAAATTGATGAGAGTGAGAAATTAAGAACTGAAGCTAAAACACTGTTAGATAATGCACAAAATAAATTAGATACTGCACAATCTGTAAGAAATGAAATTTTAGATCAAGCTAAAAAAGATAGTGATAAGCTTATAATTGAACTTAACGATAAATTTCATAAAACATCAGAAATCAAAAAAAATTTAACTGAAAACAAAATAAATCAAATGAAAGATGCAGCAATTAAAGAAATTAAAGATGCATCAGTGAAAATAGCTCTAGATTCTGTCAGAAAAGTTATTACTACATCAGTTGATAAATCTAAACTTGATATATTGTTTCAAAAAAATTTAGATGAAACTAAAGCGGAATTAAAAAAAATTAATTCATAATAGTCTTACATTTTTTATAAAAAACTATAAATTATCAAAATGATTTCTGTTGTAATAGGATCGGGTTTTGGAGGTATAGCTGCTGCCCTTCGTCTTAAAGCGAAAGGTCACAAAGTCACATTAATTGAAAAACATCAAGATCTTGGTGGCAGGGCAAGAGTATTTACACGCAATGGATTTACTTATGATGGAGGGCCAACGGTGATTACGGCACCTTATTTAATTAATGAATTATTTGAATTGTTTAAAAAAAATCCTAAAGATTATATCAAATTATCTCCTTTAAAAGTTTGGTATCAATTTATTTTTGAAGATAAATCAAAATTTAATTACTCTGGGGATGAACTAGAGATGAAAAGGCAAATAAAAGAGATAAATGAAAAAGATGTTGAGGGTTATGAAAAATTAGTCAATTTTACAAAAAAAATTTTTGATAAAGGTTTTACGGAGCTTGCTGATGTGCCTTTCGATAAACCTTTTGTGATGATTCAGCAATTGCCAGCTTTGTTAAACTTAAAAAGTTATAAATCTGTATACTCTTTAGTCTCCTCTTACATAGAAGATGAGAAATTAAGAAGAATGCTTAGTATGCATCCTTTATTAGTTGGAGGAAATCCTTTTACTACCACGTCAATTTATGGATTAATTTTATACTTGGAAAAAAAGTGGGGCATTCATTACTCTATGGGTGGAACAGGAAATATAATTAAGGGTTTTGAAAAATTGATGAATGAAGTTGGGGTAAAAATAATCAAAGGTCGCGAGGTTATCAAAATCATTTCAAACGAAAAAAAAATTACTGGTATCCAATTGGATGATCAAACAATAATACAATCTAACAATGTGATTTGTAATGCAGATCCACCCGCTGTCTACGAGAAAATGTTAAATGGGAATACTGGTAATTCTCTTTTTTTTAAATGGAAAAAAAGCAGAATGGAGTATTCAATGGGATTATTTGTTTATTACTTTGGTACAAAAAAAAAATACGAAAACGTCGAACATCATACAATTAAATTTGGAAACAAATATAAAGAACATTTAGATGACATTTTCAATAATAAAAAATTAAACGAAGATATTAGTTATTATCTTCACAGACCATCAGCAACTGATGAAACTATGGCTCCTAAAGATAATGATTGTTTTTATGTATTGGTCCCAGTTCCAAATAATCAATCAAAAATTGATTGGTCTATTGAAGGAGAAAAAATGAAAAATTTAGTTATTGATAAAATGCAAAAAGATTTAATGCCAAATCTTAGAGATAATATTGTAGAAGATTTTTATTTAACCCCTGATTATTTTGAAAAAGATTTAAATACAAAATATGGTTCTGGCTTTTCAATCCAACCAAAATTTTCACAATCTGCATATTTTAGATTTCATAATAGATCAGAAATATACAAAGGACTTTATTTCGTTGGTGCAGGAACGCATCCTGGAGCGGGTGTGCCTGGAGTGCTTTCATCAGCCAAAGTATTAGATAAAATTTTATAATGTCTAATAAAAATTACTTGTCAGTTTATGCCAAATCTTTTAACTGGGCAGGTTTTTTTTTACCTAAAAAAACATATAATAAATGTTCTGCACTGTATGATTTTTGTAGAATTGCCGATAATATTGCAGATGATGATGAAAAATTAGAATTTAAAGAAATTAAATTCAATCAATTTGAAAAAGATTTTACACAAAAAAATTTCGATAATCCAATTGTTAAGAATATGTGGGATCTTATTGATGAGTGTGAAATTTCAGTAAAAATTATTGAGGATCTATTAGATGGTATAAGATCGGATATTAAAGAAAAGGTTATATTGAATTCAAAAAAAGACCTTTTAATTTATTCTTACAGAGTTGCTGGTACTGTTGGTTTAATGATGGCAAAGATTTTAAAAGTTGATAGAAAAAGCTCACTTAAGTCAGCTATTGATCTTGGTGTCGCTATGCAACTTACAAATATTTCGAGAGATGTGATTGAAGATTCAAAAAAAAATAGATTTTATATAAATAGTAATTTTGAGGAAATTTCATCAACTATAGATCTTGCGGATACTTTTTATAATAATTCTTTCTACTCTATAAAAGATATTCCAATAAGTTTTAGATTTTCAATTTTAGTCGCTAGGAGGATCTACCGCAAAATAGGCTATAATATTCTTAATAAAAAAACATTTGAAAATTATAAAAATTCTGGAAAAATTTACGTATCTAATATTGAAAAAATTATTGAGACTATTTTTGCAATTTTTGATCTTATAAAGTTATCTTTAACTAATATTAAAGAAGATCAGATTCAACATGATCATTCTTTAATTAATGAGGAAATAAATATAAATGAGAGAATTTGACTATGTCATTATTGGTGGAGGCTGTGCTGGTTTATCATTAGCATATGAATTAGAAATTCATGAAAAACTTAGGGATAAATCTTTAGCGATTATAGAGCCAAGAGATGAATACAAAAGAGATAAAACCTGGTCTTTTTGGAAAGTTGTATCTCACAACTTTGATGATTGTGTAAAGAAGAATTGGAAAAACTTTTCAATTAATATTCCAGAAAAAACTAATTATTTGAATTGTGAAAATTTTCCCTATCAAAGTATTGACAGTGGATTATTCTATGAAAAAATTAATAATAAATTGAGAGAAAATAAAAATATTTTCTTCTTTAAAGATATAACCAAAATTAATTTAAAAAATTCTTTTATTTTTAATAGTGTTCCATCTATTAAAGAAGATTATCAAAATCTTTGGCAACATTTTTGTGGTATAGAAATTGAAACTCAAGATAATTTTTTTGATGATAAAATTTTTAATCTTATGGACTTTGATTGTGAGCAGAGGGAAAGTGTTCACTTTTTTTATACATTGCCCTACTCCAAAAATACAGCCTTGATTGAAACGACTTGGTTATCTAAATTAAATGATAATTCTAAAAAAGATTATGATAATCAAATTAAAGACTATATTGAAAATCATCTAAATTTAAAAAATTACAAAGTAATCTACAGAGAGGAAGGTGCAATACCATTATTTTATCCAATAGATAATAATGAAAAAAACAAAATAAATATCGGGACTGCTGGCGGTATGACAAGATTGAGCACAGGTTATACTTTTCTCAATATACAAGAGCACAGTAAATATATCAGAGAAAATATTGAGAATATTTCAAATGTTAAAAAATTTAAAATTTATGCAAAATATCAATTTTTAGATGAAATATTTCTTAGAGTTCTTGAAAAACATCCTGAAAAAATGCCTGATATATTTTTTAAAATGTTTAAGGCTTCACCAAAGACTGTTATAAAATTTTTGTCTAATAAAAGTAATTTTTTTGAAGAATTATCTATAATTTTTAGAATGCCTAAATTGACTTTTATTAAAGCATTATTTTACTAATTATGTATAAAAATGAATAACAGAATTAAATATATAAATTTTAATCATTCTTTTCTTTTCTTTTTACTTTGTAATATTTTTTCTTTAACAGCTTTTAAACTAAACATTCTCTCAATTTCCCCAATAATTTGCTTATTCTTAATTTTGAGTATTGGTATTTCTCATGGGTCACTCGATAACTTAAAAGGGAAAAAACTTTTTCAAATTTTTGGAATAAATAATTTTTTTATCTTTTATTTATCATATGTATTAATTGCTCTGTTAATAATTATCTTATGGATAATCATTCCATATATTTCTTTAATAATTTTTTTAGTAATAGCTTCATACCATTTTGGGAAAGAAGACACCCAATTTTTAATTATTGAGAATTCTTATTATAATCAGTTATTGTTTTTACTTAAAGGATCTTTAGTTGTTTTTGCTCCATTATATTTTCACTTTGATGAAACGATTTCAATTTTTAAATTATTATTAATTAACAATGAAGCTTTTTATGATTTTTTAAATTTTGTAGAAACTAAGAACATATTACTTTATGGAATTATTCTCTCAACTCTATCCAATATTTTATTATTTTCTAAAAACTTTGAATTAAAAAAATTCACGATTTTTTTAGATTATTTTTCTATAATTATAATCAATTATTATTTTTCTCCTTTAGCAGCTTTTACAATTTATTTCTGTTTTTTACATTCAATTAGACACATTATTTCTTTGATGTCTGAACTAGATAGTAATGATCTAAATAATGGTTTAAAAATTTTTACAAAGAAAGCTTTACCTCTAACAATTATAACCGCTATTTTTTGTATAATTGGCCTTTATTTACTTAATAATACTTATAATTTTGATAGTTCAATTATTAAAATCATATTTATAGGTTTGGCGTCTCTAACCTTTCCACATATATTGCTTGAATATTTAATTGAGAAAAATGAAAGATAAACATTTAAAGATATTACTTTCAGCACCAAGAGGATTTTGTGCGGGTGTTGAAAGAGCTATAGAAATCGTTGAAAAATCCATTCAAAAATATGGTGCTCCAGTTTATGTTCGTCATGAAATAGTACATAACAAATATGTTGTTGATGATCTAAAAAAAAAGGGGGCTATTTTTGTGGAAGAACTTGAAGAGATTAAAGATAAAACAAGACCAGTTATTTTTTCTGCGCACGGCGTTCCAAAAAAAATACCAGAAGATGCAAAGAATTATAATATGACTTATGTTGATGCTACATGTCCGTTGGTATCAAAAGTGCATAGAGAGGCTGAAAATTTACATAAAGCGGGATATCATTTAATTTTGATAGGACATCAAAATCATCCTGAAGTTATTGGAACTATGGGTCAATTGCCTAAAGGGTCAATTGATTTAGTACAAAATGAAGAGGAAGCTAGAGAATACAAAACTCAAAATAATAAAAAAATTTCATATGTTACACAAACAACATTATCTGTTGATGATACGAAAGATATAATTCAAATCTTAAGAGATAAATTTCCTGGTATAAAGGAACCTGTAAAAGAAGATATTTGCTATGCTACAACAAATAGACAAATGGCGGTTAAAAATATTGCAAGAATGTGTGATTTATTTTTTATAATAGGTAGCAGAAATTCTTCTAATTCAGTAAGATTAGTTGAAGTCGCTAAGAAATCTGGTTGCTCTAATTCACAATTAATACATTCAAAAAGTAAAATACCATTTGATTTAATTAAAGCCTCTAACACAATCGGTATTTCATCAGGGGCTTCTGCACCAGAAATTTTAGTTGATAATTTTATAAATGAGTTAAAAAATAAATTCACAGTCACTATAGATGAAGTTGAAATCATCAAAGAAGACGTTGTTTTCAAAGTACCAAAAAAATTAAACTAAAATGGCTGTATATACAAAAATAGTTAATAAAGATGTTTCTTATATAAATAATAAATTTGAAATAGAAAAAATTACAAATTTTAAAGGTATTAAAAAAGGAATTGAAAACACAAACTATTTATTAAGATCAAAAAATAAAAAATTTATTCTTACAATCTTTGAAAAAAGAGTTTTAAAAAAAGAAATACCTTTTTTTATGAAATTAATGGATCAACTAAGTGATCTAAAAATAAATTGTCCTAAACCACTCAAAAATAAAAATGGTAAATTTTTGATAAAATTAAAGAATAAAACAGCATGTATTGTAACATTTCTAAACGGTAAAGATAAAAAAAAATTAAATTATAAAAATTGTCATGAAATAGGAAAAGCAATTGCTCAAATACATTTATCTACCAAAAAAATAAAACTATATAGAGTTAATTCTATGAGCATAGTTAAACTTAAGCCATTACTTAGCAAAATAAAGTTTAGATCGAGAGAATTTAAAAACTTAGAAAAATTTTTAAAAATAAACTTTCAGGATATTAAAAAAAATTGGCCAAAACAACTACCAAAAGGAATTATTCATGGAGATTTATTTATTGATAATATTTTTTTTAAAAACAATAAGTTATCTGGGATAATTGATTTTTATTTTGCTGCAAATGATTTTTTTATGTACGAAATAGCAATTTGTATAAATGCATTATGCTTTGACCAATTAAATTCTAAATTTTACCTTAACAAAAAAAAAGTGGCGAACTTAATTAGGGGATATGAAAAAATAAAAAAAATTTCAATGAAAGAAAAAAGATCATTGAATATTCTTTGTCGAGGTGCTGCTTTAAGATATTTTCTTACTAGGCTCTATGATTATACAAATACACCTAAAACAGCACTAATAAAGATTAAAAATCCAAGAGAATATTACCAAAAGTTAGTAACTCATAATAAATTAAAAACTTACAAAGATTATTTCTAACTAATGATAAAAATCTATACGGACGGCTCATGTATTGGAAATCCAGGTAAAGGTGGATGGGCTGCAATTATTTTAATTGATGGATCAAAAACTGAGATTAAAGGAAGTAAAAAAGAAACTACAAATAATCAGATGGAATTATTGGCGCCTATAAAAGCTCTTAAAAAAATTCCAAGAGGTAGCAAAGTCCAAATTTTTACAGATTCTAAATACGTAAAGTCTGGAATTACAGAGTGGATACATAATTGGAAAAAAAATGGATGGAAAACAGCAAACAAAAAAGAGGTGAGCAACAAAGAACTTTGGACAGAATTAGACCTACTAAATAGTGAATTTGAAATAAGTTGGAATTGGGTAAAAGCCCATTCAACTGATAAATTGAATAATGAAGTAGATTTACTCGCTAAAGATGCAGCAAACCTATAATTGGAGCGCCTGACAATTAATTGCTTTAACTAGATTAGATTATTTAATAAGTTCTCTGCTGAAGTTAAACCACATTCTTTAGTTTCTTTTTCAACATGAATATTAATAAGTGTGAAATTTTCAATCACCATTAAGTAACGATTAGATCTAATTCCCATTCCTTTTGAATTTCGATCAACCTCTGCGCCAATTGCTTTCGTGAATAATAAATATGGATCAGATAACATTTTTATTTTATCTCCAGTATTATTAATCTCTCCCCAGCCATTCATTACATAAGGATCATTTACTGATAAACAAAAAATATGTTTTATTCCTTTTGCTTTGATTTTATCTGCATTTGCTACAAATCCTGGGAGATGAAGTTTTGAACATGTTGATGTGAATGCACCAGGTAGACCAAATAAAACAATCTTTCCATTACCAATGATTTCTCTTAATTTGCTTTTTTGTGGCTCTCCATCAACAAGATGAAAAATATCTATATCTGGTATTTGATCTTTTATCTTTATTTTCATATTGAATTCATCACATAGCTCTTGACTTTTTCAATGTCATTAGGGAGAAGCTCAAATTTTTCTTTTCTGTTATAAACATAATTAAGACTATCTGGCAATTCTTCAGTTTTTGAAATTGCATCCTCTATTGTTTGGGGAAATTTACATGGATGGGCAGTTGATAAAACAACACAATTTTTTTCTAATCCTAGTTTTCTTGCTGCACCAATACCAACTGCTGTATGCGGATCAACTACTATCTTGTGTTCATTATTAATTGTCTTAATCATTTCAACAGTTTCATTTTCATCAAGCATTTCAGATGTAAAATTCTTTTTGATTTTATCTAAATCATTTTTATCAATTTTATAAGTATTATTTTTAATTTTACTCATTACGTCTTTTGTAATTTCAGAGTTACAATCTTTTACATCATATAAAAGTCTTTCAAAGTTACTTGCTATCTGTATATCCATACTTGGAGTGTTAGTTTCCTCAACTTTTTTTTGGGTATAATCACCACCTGATATTGCTCTGTGAAGTATGTCGTTTTTATTTGTAGCTACGATTAGTTTATCCACTGGAAGACCTAATTTTTTTGCCAAGTAACCAGCATATATATCTCCAAAATTACCAGTTGGAACACAAAAAGTTAAAGGTTTACCATTTCCAACTTTGAAGTACGCATAAAAATAATAAACTGATTGAGCAATAATTCTTGCCCAATTAATTGAATTTACGCCTGACATATTTATTGCTTTAGAGAATTTTTCGTCATTAAACATTGCTTTTACTAAATTTTGACAATCATCAAAATTGCCCTCTACTGCAATATTAAATACATTACTCTCATCATGTATTGTCATTAGTTTTCTTTGAACTGGTGAAATTTTATTATTTGGGTGTAATACAAAAATATTTAAATTACTTTTTCCTTTTAATGCATCTATAGCAGCTGCACCAGTATCACCTGATGTTGCTACTATTATATTTATTCTTTTTTGATCACGTCCTAAATGGTATTGATAAAAATTACCTATTAACTGCATAGCAATATCTTTAAAGGCAAGTGTGGGACCGTGAAATAATTCTAGAACTTTTAATTTTCCCAAATCAGAAATTTGGACAACATCATTAGATCTAAAATTTGAGTATGATTTTGATATTAGAAAGATTAATTCATCTTTAGACATAAAATCTCCAATAAAAGGATAAATTATTTCAGCTGCTAAATCATTGTAACTTAGATTATAAAGATTATTTAACTCGTCTTTTTTAAATTGTTTTATTGATTTAGGTACAAAAAGTCCCCCATCATTTGCCAATCCTTTTAAGAAAACATCCTTGAAAGTAAAGTTTTTTTGATTATCTCTTGTACTTACATAATTCATTTAATAATTTTTTTTTCTAAAATATAAATATAGTAAAAGAATTGAAATCGCCATTGAAAACCATGTAATTGCGTATTTTTTGTGATTGTTTGAAATTTTTGCAGTTATCACTCTTGGTTGTGGAATATCAATATCACCATTCAAATAGATTACATATTCAGAAAATTTTTTTCCAGTAAAACTAAAGATATCATCCCTATTAAGGGTAAACCAATAATTCTTTTTTAAATCATTCTCTGGTTTAAAAATACTTGATTTTGACTGCAACATTAATGTTCCTATAATATTTTTTTGATCAAATTTATCTATTTCTCTTAATCCCTTTTTTTCAAACGGTATCCAGCCTCTATTAATTAAATAATTTTCGTTATTAATTAAGATTGGATTTATGACCTCAAATCCTGGTTTGCCATTTTCATTTAAATTATATAAATAAATTTGCTTATCGAAATCAATTATTCCAGAAGTCTTTATTCTTAAATAATTTTTTTTATTTGACTCATTTAATTCAATGGGTTCATTTTTAAGTGAATCTTCTATTTGAGTTATTAGTTTCAGTTTCCAATTAAGCCTATATATCTGCCAAAAACCTAAAGAAATCAGAACTAATATTATAAAATAAACGAAAACCGAAAATAGAATTTTATTCTTCAAAGATAAAATTTAACTTCCCCAAATATATATTGCTGCAAATAAAAATAACCAAACTACATCAACAAAATGCCAATACCAAGCGGCTGCTTCAAAACCAAAGTGATGGTCTTTTGTAAAGTGACCAATTTTTCCTCTCCATAAACAAACGGCTAAAAATATTGTTCCTACAATAACATGAAAACCATGAAAACCAGTTGCCATATAAAATACTGCTCCATATATATGGCCTGAGTAAGTGAATGTTGCGTGGTGGTATTCATATGCTTGTAATAAAGTAAAAAAGAAACCTAAAATTACAGTTAAAGTTAATCCTTGGATAAAACTTTTTCTATCATCTTCTAATAATGCATGATGAGCCCATGTAACAGTGGTGCCAGATAGTAACAAAACAAGAGTATTTATTAAAGGGATATCCCAGGGATTGAAAGTTTCAATATCTTTGGGGGGCCAAACATTTCCAACAAACTCGTTGGGGAATAAGCTCACATCAAAATACGCCCAAAACCAAGCTACAAAAAACATTACTTCTGATGCAATAAATAATGTCATTCCATAACGATGATGAATTTGTACAACTGGAGTATGATGCCCCTGATGTTCAGCTTCAATAACAACATCTCTAAACCACATATAGGCTCCATAAATTAATAATGCTAAACCAAGATACATTCCCCAAGAAACATCATTGTGCATATAAAATATTGTCCCGATTGCTAAAACTAAACATGAAAAAGAGGTGTATATTGGCCAAGGGCTTGGATCAACTAAATGGTAATCATGTTTTTTTTCAGTAGACATAAATTTTAATTATGATTGTTTATAGAAATCTGTCGAGAAAAAAGTATATGACATAGTTACATCTTCTAAATTTTTCGTTGTTGGATCATTTACAAGCTCTGGATCTAAATAAAAAGACATCACAAAAGTTGCTTTCTCCCCAGCCTTCAATTCTTGCTTTTCAAAACAAAAACATGCTAGTTTACTGTAATATTTTCCAAAACTTGATGGGGAGACATTAAAACTTGCAACACCATAAGTGGTTTCATCACCATAATTCTCTACTTCAAATTCTATCTTATTTACTTGACCAACTTTCACATTTATAACATTAGATTTAGCTTTAAAGTCCCATGTTAAATTATTTACGTTAGTATCAAATCTTACACTTACAACTTTTTCTAAAACTACTTTAGGGACTTCTTTAGAAACTTGGGTAGTGCCACCAAATCCTGTAATTCTACAAAACATGTCATATAAAGGAACTGCAGCAAAAGATAATCCAAGCATAAGAATAAATATGCCTGCAAGTAAAATTGGAGTTAAAGTTTTATTTTTAATCATATCTGTCTATCAAATACCCCAACATTATATAAAGTAAATATAAATAAAAAAACCATAAAAACGAGTATCGCCAAAGCAGTTATCAAATTTTTTTTCTTTGTTTTTTTATCAGGAGTAATCATAAAATTTTATCTATTAAAAAGAGAACAAATATCAGAAATAAATACAAAATTGAATAGCCAAATATGGATTTGGCTTTTTTTGCATTAAATTTATTTTTTTTAAAGTTGTAAAGTTCAAAACATAATAAATTATAATAAATTGTGAGAATTAATGTAGGAATTAAAAAAGCCAAACCAACAAAACCAATAACGTAAGGTAATATTATAATTGGTATCATTATTAGTGAATAAATAAATATATTTAATTTTGTGCTTTCAACACCATTTGTAAGTGGCAACATGGGAATTTTAGCTTTTTTATAATCTTCAGACTTATATAAACTTAATGCCCAAAAATGTGATGGTGTCCAAAAGAAAATAATTAAAAAAAAAGTTAGTGGCTCCAAAGAAATTGAATTAGTAGCTATAGTCCATCCTATAACGGGAGGAAGTGCACCTGCTGCTCCCCCTATAACAATATTCTGCGGTGTTTTTCTCTTAAGCCAAATTGTGTAAACAAAAACATAAAAAAGTATTGTAAACAATAATATTCCTGCAGATAGTCTATTAGCATAATAATCTAAAGCTATAACTGAAAATATTGATAGCGTAATGCCAAAAACTAGAGCTTGATTTTTATTTACTTTTCCTGTTGGTATCGGCCTTAAACAAGTTCTTGTCATTAAAGCATCAAGATCTGACTCGTACCACATATTTAAAGCTCCTGCAGCTCCTGCTCCGATTGATACCAACATTATACCAATAATAGCATCTTTTGTTGGTACAATACTTGGTGCCATCATTAAGCCCACAGCACATGTAAATATTACCAATGACATAACTCTTGGTTTCATTAATTTAAAAAGGTCAGAAAGATTAAATACATCTTCTTGACTTAAGTTTCTATTTTTCAATCTAGACTTAATCATTAGTTCAAGTTTTTTAAATTTAATAAAATCTATTAACTTGTAGATTTTTCGACAACTTCATCATCTTCAAATTTTGGCAATTCATCAAACGTATGAAAATTAGGTGGAGATGGCACTGTCCATTCTAACGTTGTTGCTCCCTCTCCCCATGGATTTTGAGCTGCAGCTTTTTTTTTATAAAATGCATAAATCAAATTTAAAAAGAATACCACTAGACCAATTACGGAAATATATGATCCAATCGAAGAAATATAATTCCATCCAGCAAAAGCATCTGGATAATCTGCATACCTTCTAGGCATTCCTGCTAGGCCTAAGAAATGCTGTGGGAAAAAAATTAAGTTAACACCAATAAAAGTTAACCAAAAATGTAATTGACCTAGAAATTCAGAATATTCATAACCAGACATTTTACCAAACCAGTAATAAAAACCTGCAAATATTGCAAATACAGCACCAAGAGATAAAACATAATGAAAATGAGCAACTACATAATACGTATCATGCATTGCCGTATCCACGCCTGCGTTTGCAAGAACAACACCAGTAACTCCTCCAACAGTAAATAAAAATATAAACCCTAATGCCCAAACCATAGGAGTTTTAAAAGAAATAGATCCACCCCACATTGTTGCTATCCATGAAAAAATTTTAATTCCAGTCGGTACAGCTATTATCATCGTTGCAGCTAAAAAATACGCTTTTGTATCAGTACTTAATCCAACTGTATACATATGATGTGCCCAAACAACAAAACCGACAATACCAATTGCAACCATTGCATAAGCCATTCCTAAATACCCAAAAACAGGTTTTCTTGAAAAAGTTGAAACAATATGGCTTATCATTCCAAAACCAGGTAATATTAAAATGTATACCTCTGGATGACCAAAAAACCAAAATAGATGCTGAAATAAAACTGGATCCCCACCTGTTTGAGCGTCAAAAAATGCAGTTCCAAAATTCCGGTCAGTTAATAACATTGTTATTGCACCAGCTAAAACTGGTAAAGATAATAATAACAAAAATGCTGTCACTAATATAGACCAAGCAAATAATGGCATTTTATGAAGTGTCATTCCTGGTGTTCTCATGTTTAAAATTGTTGTAATAAAATTAACTGCTCCAAGAATTGATGAAGCTCCAGCTAAGTGTAAACTTAATATTGCAAAATCCATAGCAGGACCGGGTTGTCCGACCTTCGAAGATAAAGGTGGATATATAGTCCAACCTCCTCCAACTCCAGTTTGGCCTGGTGGTCCATCCATAAATATTGAAAGTATTAATAATATAAAAGATGTGGGTAATAACCAAAAAGAAATATTATTCATTCTTGGAAAAGCCATGTCTGGTGCGCCAATCATTATTGGTACAAACCAATTTCCAAAACCTCCAATCATCGCTGGCATCACCATGAAAAAAATCATAATCAAACCATGACCAGTAACTAAAACATTATATAAATGATAATTTCCCCCTAATATACCATCTCCAGGATGCATTAGCTCCATTCTCATTAAAACAGAAAATGCAGTTCCTATTACCCCAGCTATTATTGCAAAAATTAAGTACATTGTTCCAATGTCTTTATGATTAGTTGAATAAGCCCAACGTTTCCAACCGGTTGGTGTATGATGATCTTCGTGTTGTGTGGTTTGAGTATACATAATTTATTTTATTTTTTTGCCAATCTTTTTAATTGCTTTTCCTCTGTTTTAATATCAATTATGTCCTTTGCAAATTTTTCTTTAGCCTCAATAAGCCAATCTTTATATTCCTCTTCTGAAACAACTTTTACTGTAATTGGCATAAAAGCATGTTTTATTCCACATAGCTCTGAACATTGACCATAATAAGTTCCAATTTTTTCAGGTTTAAACCAAGTCTCATTAATCCTACCAGGAACTGCATCTCTTTTTACACCGAATGACGGTAAAGCCCATGCATGCAAAACATCATTTGCAGTAATTAAAACTTTAATGACTTTGTTTACCGGTATTACAAGCTCATTATCAACTGCCAATAACCTAGGTTGATTTTCTTTTAAGTCCTTATCCTCAATCATATATGAGTCGAAAATTATATTTTCGTCTGGGTATTCATATCCCCAATACCATTGATATCCAATTGCCTTAACTGTTACGTCAGCTTTAGGAATTGTATCTTGTTTATACAAAATTTTAAATGATGGGACAGCCATAACAATTAAAATTAGACATGGTATTAAGGTCCACAATACTTCAACAGCCACATTATGAGTTCTTTTCGATGGGACTGGATTGGCTGAAGCTCTAAATCTC
This sequence comes from uncultured Pelagibacteraceae bacterium, assembly GCA_902629585.1. GTDB lineage: Bacteria > Pseudomonadota > Alphaproteobacteria > Pelagibacterales > Pelagibacteraceae > Pelagibacter. The sequence continues at coordinate 93,058 of CACORI010000003.1, forward strand.
ACGCAGGCATAGATCATTAAAAATAATACAAAGACACTTATTCCAATAATTATTGGTAATAATAATTTGTCATGAAAATTCACAATATCTCTCATTGTTTCTGAAGCTGCTTTTTGAAATCCTAATTGCCAATCCTTAGGTTGATTTGCGTGAGCATTAGTAGCTACTAAAATGCTTAAAAATATAAATAAAATTTTTTTCATTTTTTACTCCTATATAAATCGTCTTTTGAAAAATTACACTTTACTTTTCGCGACAAAATATCAATTTATTTGATAATTTATGATTGATATGGCTGAAATTGCAGCTGTTTCAGACCTTAAAATGTTTTCATTAATTTTAATTGACTGAACATCTTTAAATTTAAGAATTTTCCCTCTTTCATCCTCAGAAAAATCACCCTCGGGACCAATAATTATACAAATTGGATTCGTTGTCATTTTGCTAATATTAATTTTTTTGTTAGTTTCATTTAAGTTAGTAAAAATTAAATTAAATTTATTATTACTCAAAAATTTATCTAATGATTGTGGATCCTCAATGGATGGTATTAAAAGTCTGTTCGACTGTTCAGATGCCTCGATAAT
>CACORI010000004.1 GCA_902629585.1 uncultured Pelagibacteraceae bacterium
TCTCTTTTCTATTATTTGAAATTAAACCAATATTAATACCTTTATGAGTAAGTCTTAAGTCAGCATTATCTGATCTTAGACTTAATCTATATTCAGCTCTAGATGTAAACATTCTATAGGGCTCAGCAACACCCTTTGTTACTAAATCATCAATCATTACTCCAATATATGCATCTGATCTATCAAGGATAAAGGGCTCCATTTTTTTTAGTGAGAGGGCAGCATTAATCCCAGCTATAAGACCTTGGGCTGCAGCCTCTTCATATCCAGTGGTTCCATTAATTTGACCTGCAAGGTAAAGATTCTTTATTTTCTTAGTCTCTAATGTCAAAAAGAGTTCTCTGGGGTCTACGTAATCATATTCTATGGCGTATCCTGGCCTAATAACCTTAACATTTTCTAAACCATTGATATTATTGAGTATTTCATATTGTACAACCTCAGGTAGAGATGTTGATATGCCATTTGGGTAGATTGTGTTATCATTCAGGCCTTCTGGCTCTAAAAATATCTGATGTCTAGTCTTATCGGCAAATTTTACTATCTTATCTTCTATTGAAGGACAATATCTTGGACCAACACCTTGAATGCTACCAGAGTACATTGCACTTTTAGATAAATTCTTTTCTATAATCTTATGCACCTTTTCATTAGTATAAGTCATAGAGCACGATACTTGTTTGTTTAGATTCTTTTTTGTTAAGAAAGAAAAAAAATAAGGATCAACATCTGCAAATTGTTTTTCCAATTTTTCAAAATTAATAGTCCTAGAATCTAGCCTTGGTGGTGTCCCAGTTTTTAGTCTACCTATTTTAAAATTGTATTTCTCTAACTGTTCACTTAAACCGGTGCTTGGCTTTTCATTAAATCTACCAGCAGGAGTTCTTTCATCACCAATATGTATCAAGCCGTTTAAAAATGTGCCGGTTGTAAGTATTAACTTGTTACAACTTACTTTATTACCTTTTAATGTTAAAAATCCACTTATTTCATTATTGTCAAAAATAAACTTAATTACAGGATCAGAAAAAATGCTTAAATTACAGTAGTTTACAAGTTTTTTTTGCATAAATTTTCGATATAATGATCTATCAGATTGAGTTCTAGGTCCTCTTACTGCTGGACCTCTACTTCTATTTAACAGTCTAAACTGTATTCCAGACTTATCGGCAACCTCACCCATGACCCCATCTAAAGCATCAATTTCTCTTACCAAATGACCTTTACCTAAACCACCAATAGCAGGATTGCATGACATTTCTCCTATGGTATTTATATTGTGAGTGAATAGAGCAGTGTTAATTCCAAGTCGAGCTGATGCAGCTGCTGCCTCACATCCTGCATGACCCCCACCAATTACTACCACATCATATGATAAATCTTTTTTCATGGTCTAAATTTATATTCGATTAGAATATTTACAAGATTTCAGTTTTTTTTCTTAAATAAGCTATATTTACCAACGAAAATCGAAAAAAAGGACCTAAAAATACAGCAAAATTGCTTTTATTTCCCAATACAAAAATCGTTGAAAATACTGCCTAATATCTCCTCTACATCGACTTTTCCAACAATCATACCCAAATGTCTTGTGGCCAACCTCAAATCTTCAGCTGCTTTATCAAAATCCTTTTCATAATTTTTATCTGAAAAATTTTTTAAATGATCTGCACACTGCATTAAATGTTGTCTATGTCTTTCTCGGGTGATTAAAATGTCCTCTTCAGAGACAAATTTATTTTTTAAATAATCTTTAATTTTTAAAATTAACTTATCAATATTTAAATTTTTCTTTAACGAAATCTGAACATGATTTAATTTAGCAATTTCTGGATCTAATTTTACTTTTAATAGATCTGATTTATTAATTACTAAAATTGCATTATTTTTAAGCAGATCATTTAAAAAACCGCTTAAATCGATACTTTTAGCATCAACTACTACCAATTTTAAATCAGCATTTTCGGCCTTTTTAAGAGATAATTTTATTCCTTTTTTTTCAATTTCATCTTTAGAATCTCTTATTCCTGCAGTATCTGAAATAATTACTGGGTATCCATCTATATTCAAATGAGCTTCAACAACATCTCGTGTAGTGCCAGCGATTTCAGAAACTATTGCAACCTCTCTATTTGATAAGTTATTTAACAGACTAGATTTACCAGCATTGGTTGGTCCTACGATTGCGATTTTGAATCCTTCGCGGATTATTTCTCCTACCTTTTGATCATTTAAAATTTTATTAATTTCATTCAATACATTTGATGAATTCTGCTTTATCATTTTTATATTTTCTTCAGGAAGATCTTCCTCCGGAAAATCTATTTTAGCCTCAACAAATGATAAAATTTTTAATAATTTTTCTCTCAACTCGTTAAATTTATCGGACGATTTACCTTTCATTATTTTTATAGCTTGTAATCTTTGAATTTCAGTTTCTGCTGAAATTAAATCAGCTACACTCTCGGCTTTTAACAAATTTATCTTTCCATTTTGAAAAGCTAACTTAGTAAATTCACCTGGATCTGCTAATCTACAATTGTTAACTTTTGCAATCTCATTTTGAAGAGCCAAGACCACTGCTTTACCGCCATGAACATGAATTTCTGCCATATCCTCACCTGTGTAACTCTCAGGCCCAGGAAACCATAAAATTAAGCCCTCATCGATCAACTCAGAAGTGTTGATATTGTTTATTTTTCTAAGAGTTGCTACTCTTGGAGTTGGAATTTTCTTACCAGTAAGAGATTCGATTACTTTTGATGCCTCAGGGCCTGAGATTCTCACGATCGCAACTCCCGAAACACCCGGACCAGTGGATAGTGCATAAATAGTCATAAAATATTATAACTTTTATTCTTAAATATTGGAAAACTTAATTATGCTGGTTTGTTCATTGAATTGAAGAACTCTGCATTGTTTTTTGTATCCTTCAACTTTGAATTTATAAATTCTATTGCATCCATTGTTCCCATTGGGGCAATAATTCTTCTAAGTACGTTCATTTTTTGTAAATCATTTTTATCAAACAATAATTCCTCTCTCCTAGTACCAGATTTAGTAATATCTATTGCTGGATAGATTCTCTTATCTGCAATTTTTCTATCAAGCACTGTCTCACTATTTCCTGTCCCTTTAAATTCCTCAAAAATTACTTCATCCATTCTACTACCTGTGTCAATTAATGCTGTGGATATTATTGTTAAGGAACCTCCCTCTTCAATATTTCTGGCAGCACCAAAAAATCTTTTAGGTCTTTGGAGTGCATTTGCATCCACACCACCAGTTAAAACTTTACCCGAACTAGGAATAACTGCATTGTATGCTCTTCCAAGTCTAGTGATGGAATCTAATAAAATCACAACATCTTTTTTATGTTCAGTAAGTCTTTTAGCTTTTTCAATTACCATTTCAGCAACGGCAACGTGTCTTTGGGCAGGTTCATCAAAAGTAGAACTAATCACTTCACCCTTAACTGTTCTTTGCATGTCTGTAACCTCTTCGGGTCGCTCATCAATCAATAATACTATTAAGTAACATTCTGGATAATTCTTTGCGATCGAATTTGCTATACTTTGTAAGATCATTGTTTTCCCAGCTTTTGGAGGGGAGATAATGATTGATCTTTGACCTTTTCCTATTGGACTAACAAGGTCAATTAGTCTTGGAGTAAGGTCCGGTTTTTTTTCTACTTTTGTAGTTTCAACCTCCATTACTAATTGTTTATCAGGATAAAGGGGTGTTAAGTTATCAAAGGCTATTTTATGTCTAGCTTTTTCGGGTTCTTCGAAATTTATTTTACTTACTTGTAACAAAGCAAAGTATCTTTCACCTTCCTTTGGAGCTCTGACGGGTCCTTCAACAGTATCACCTGTTCTTAATCCAAACTTTCTTATTTGACTTGGGCTTACATAAATATCATCTGGACCTGGAAGATAATTAGATTCCATTGCTCTAAGAAAACCAAAACCATCTTGTAATAATTGTAATACACCGGCTCCTGTAATTTCCTCTTTCTCAGCAACTTTTTTTAAAATAGCAAATAAAATTTCTTGTTTCCTCAATGTGCTTGCGTTTTCAATACCCAGTTCTTCCGCTTGTGTGATAAGCTGTTCAGACGATTTGAGTTTTAATTCTTGGATGTTCATGATTAAAGATTATTAAGGACTTAATGATGATATTAATATATATACTATTACAACTTTTACAAGAGTGTTCCTGCGTTTTTGAATAAGCTTTAAAACATCATTTTTTCGGCCTTTTTCTGTATTTTAGCCTAATTCTTTTGCAAATTTGTCTACTTTTGACCAATCAGTAAATTCGTAGGATTGCGAAGTATCCGTTGGACCATTTGTTAAAAACATTATGAATTTAATAACATATTTATCTAAAAAACCATAATTTGGATAATCTACTCTGCCAGCAAAAACCTCTATCTTTTTTGGTCTCCATTTAGAAATTTTTAAAAATTTTTTAATATAGGGATTAGTTTCGGGAGTACTTTTTTCTGATTTTCTGGCGACTACATTTACTGAAAAGAAAATGCTTTGTTTTTGATTTAATAAATTTTTATTTAATCTAATAAATTCATAAAGTTTTTTAGAGTGTTTTCCATATCTAATACTTGCTCCTATTATTATTTTATTAAATGTTGATAAATCAAAATTTATTGCTTCATCCAAAGAGATTATTTTAAATTCATTTTTATTATTTAAAAAATTTGATATTCGTTCACAAATAGTTTTTGTGTGACCATCTGTACTACAATAAATTATTAAAGTATGGGGCATATCAAAATGCTATGTTTTGTTCATCTCAAGTTTTGGCATCTCTTGATAGTATTTTTTATCAAGTTGGTATTCTATATCCTCTTTATCCTGAGCAGAACCCTCTGCTTGAGTAAAAGTGTATTTTGCAAAGTCTCTACACCATTTTTTATTGGTATTTAAACATTCTACTGGATAGATATTGCCACCCAATTCTTTCGCCTCATTTACAAGTTCATGACCTAATTCATCTGTTGTTTCTAGACAATCAGCAACAAAGCTAGGCGAATATATTGCAATTTCCTTTTTTCCCTCTGATATTAATTTTTTAACCACATCTTCAGTATAAGGGGTTATCCATTCCTCAGATCCAAAACGACTTTGAAAACTCATTAAACATTGTTCTGGCTTAATATTTTTAAGATTTTTTGTGATAAGACAAAAAGTTTCATAACAATGGCGATAGTAATCGTCACCTTTATTGACGATTCTTCTCTTTTGCATTCCATGAAAGGTTATTATTAAACTATCAATTTTTTTTCCTTGTTTTTTTAATTCGTCTAATTTTATATCAACTTGATTAACTGAATTATCTATAAATGCATGAGTTCTATGAAAATTTGTTATTACTTCAAAAGTTGGTATTTTTACTCTTTTAGATAATTCTTTTGCTAACGCGTCTATACCTGAGGCTATTGTGCTTTCTGAATATTGTGGAAACATTGGTATCACCAAAAGCTTTGTTGCCCCAACTCCTTTTTTTAAATCTTCCTCCCAACTATCGTAGACCTCATTTACGTAAGGAGGTGATAAGAGAAAAGCATGGTTTACCTCTACAAATCCATTGGGATCTATTTTTTTCAATTCTTCGCCAACATTTTTTGTAAAGTCTCTAGTATTTGTAATTAATGGAAAACTTTTACCATCCCAAATTCTTGCATAAAGCTTAGCTGATTTTTGTGGTCTAAAGGGCAAAACAAAACAATTCAATATTATTTTCCAAAGCCAAGGATTTATATCGATAACTCTTGGGTCGCCCAAAAATTTTCTAAGATATTTTCTTAGAGCTTTAGTGGTTGGCTCTGATGGGGAACCTAACTGAACAAATACAACTTTTGTTTTTCTTTTTGGGTGAGTATAATCCATATTAATAATCTTTCACCATTTTTACTAAATAATCCATCATGCTGGGGTCAGTCTCTGGTAAAACTCCATGTCCTAAATTAAAAATATAAGGATGATCTTTAAATATATCTAGGTATTTTTTTGTCTCTTTTTTTAGGCTGTCTTTGTCCGTTAATAAGACCTTGGGATCCATGCCACCCTGTACAGGTATTTTAATATTTTTTATAATTTGTAGAGGGTCAGTTTGATAATCAATACATATCGCGCTAGGATTAATAATATCACAATAATCTTTATAATTTTTTATATTTCTTGGAAAACATATGACAGGAATATTTAAAGATTTTGTGTATTCGACTAATTTCAGAGTAGGTGAATATATAAATTTTTGTAAATTTTTATTATCTACTAAACCAGCCCAGCTGTCAAAAATTTGTATAACTTCTGCGCCATTTTCGATTTGCTTTTTAATATGAAATTTTAAAAATTTATCTAAAATTAATAAAAGATTATCTATTTGAGAATTATTTTCAAAGAAACTATTATCAATGCCTGTTTTTGGAGATTTTTTATTAATCATATAAACTAATAGAGTCCATGGGGCGCCTACAAAGCCTATTATGTTTTTATTTTCAGTAAGTTTGTTTTTACTTACAAGATTAAGCATGTTGTAAATTGGGGAAGTTTTTTTTTCAAAATCAGACTCCTTTAATTTTAAAACTTTTTCAAAATCTATATTTCCTAATATAGGTCCAATATTTTTTTTAAATTCTACTTTCTGATTGAGACCAAAAGGGACCATTAATATATCTGAAAATATAATTGCAGCGTCCAAATTAAACCTTTTTATCGGTTGTAAAGTAATTTCAGAGGATAAGGTTTTATTTAAACACAATTTTATAAAATCTGGGTTTGACTTTCTAATAGCTCTAAATTCAGGTAAATATCTACCTGCTTGCCTCATTATCCATATAGGATTAAAAGTTGTGTTTTTGTTAATAAAAATTTTATCAAGTGGTTTCATATTAAAAATATATTTAATTATAGTAATAGTTTTAAGTCTTGTGAATAATGGTGATTAAGTTTTATAAACATAATATTAACAACTTATTAACATCATAGATAAATTAATATTGTTTAAATTGAAGCTTTTTTGATTTTTATTATATAACACAAGAAGTTTGACCTAATTTATTATAATTGTTAATAAAACCGTGATTTTACAATGTTAATTTAATAAAAATTAAATTGAGTAATTAATTTAAAATAATACAAATTTATTAACAAATTATTCATGATTAATACATATCAGATTTATTTAATATCAGACTCAACTGGTGAAACCTTAGACAGAATATTCTTGGCTTTAAAAGCCCAATTTTTAAATATTGAATACAAAATCCATTCTTACTCATTTACAAGAACAGAAAACCAGATATTAAAAATTTTAGAAGACGCGGAAAAAAATAAAAATTCTATAATCTTATATACTATTGTTGATAACAATTTAGCCAAATATTTAGCTAATGTAAGTGAGGATAAATTAATCCCTTGTTTTGGGGTTTTGGGTAATTTAATTTTAAACTTTTCGAAAATTTTAAACCAGAAAGCAAACCACGAGCCTAGTGGTCAACACAAGCTAAATGATGAATATTATGACAGAATTGAAGCTATACAATTCACAATGAACCATGATGATGGAAATTTAATAAACGAAATTGATAAATCCGACATAATCCTTGTTGGGGTAAGCAGAACAAGCAAAACACCCACTTCCATTTATCTTGCCAACAAAGGATTTAAAACATCCAATATTCCTTTGGTAAATGAAAATTCTTTACCTGAAAAATTGAAAAAAAACCCTAAACTAGCATGTGTAGTTGGGTTGAGTACAGAACCTGAAAGACTAGCAGATCTTAGAAAAAATAGGATGAGCAGCCTCAAGGAAACGGAGAACAGAAAATACACTAATTTAGAAAACATTAAAAAAGAGGTTTTGGATGCTAAAAAAACATTTAAAAAATATAAATGGCCATTAATTGATGTTACTAGAAAATCTGTGGAGGAAACTGCTGCTTCTATCATTAAAATTCACGAAATATATTCAAATAATGCTAAGTAATTTGATACTCGCTTCTAAAAGTAAAGTTCGAAAAGATATATTGGATCAAAACAATATTATTTGTAATGTAGAGCCATCAAATATAGATGAAGACGTTGTGAAACAAAGTTTGTTAAAAGAAAACGCACCACCTGAAATAATTTCCAAGAACTTGGCTGAATTAAAAGCTAATAAGGTAAGCTTAAAAAAAAAAGATAGCATAGTAATAGGGGCTGACAGCGTCATTGATCTTGGTGGTCAACTGATATCCAAACCTCAAAACAGAGAAGGGGCCCTTCATAACTTAAAAATGCTCAACGGAAAAAAACATTTTTTAATAAGCTCTGTTTGTATCTCTAAAAATGGTTCAATGATTTGGAATTACACCGACAAAGCCACACTTGAAATGAAAAATTTTTCAAATGATGAATTAAAAGCCTATCTATCAAAAATACCTGATGAAACACTTTATGCGTATAATGTTTATCAAATAGAGGGAGAAGGAAGAAACTTATTCTCAAAAATAGATGGTGATACAGACACCATTATGGGACTACCAGTAAAAAAAATACAAGAATATTTGAAAACTATAGAATGAAAAAATACTTTGTTATAGGAAATCCGATTAAACATTCACTATCACCTCAATTACATAATTATTGGATCAAAAAAAATAACCTAGATGCTTTCTATGACAAAAAAAAACTTAAAGAGGATGAAGTGGGCGATCTAATATCTCTCATTAAACAAAATGAAATAAGTGGAATTAATGTGACAATACCCTTTAAAAAAACAGTAATTCCTTATTTGGATAAATTGAGTCCAGAGGCAGAGAAAACACAATCAGTAAACACAATAACCCTCTACAAAAATAAATTAATTGGCCATAACACTGATACTGAAGGTTTCAAGCTTGCTATCAAAAAACTAAATTTTGAAATTAAAAACAAAATTATTTTAATCTTAGGAGCTGGTGGAGTTGTTCCTTCTTTAATTTATACATTGAAAAATATGGGAGCAAATAAAATAATTATTAGCAATAGAACTAGAGGTAAAGCGGAAATTTTAAAAAAACTTAATAATGAAATAGAAATAATTAATTGGGGAAATATCTCACCATGTGATGTGATTATAAATGCTACAAGCATTGGTTTAAATGAGAATGATGAAATGAATTTAAAATTAGAAAATTTTGGGAAAAACAAATTATATTTTGACGTAATATACAATCCTAGAGAAACAAATTTTTTAAAAATAGGCAGAAAATTGGGAAATTTGACTGAAAATGGCAAATATATGTTTATTTATCAAGCTATGTCTGCATTCAAATTATGGCATGGGATAATACCACAAATTGATAACAAAGTTATTGAACTTTTAGATAATGATTAAAATTGGAGTTCTTGGAGATATAGGATCGGGCAAAAGTTACGTGGCGAAAGAATTTGGGTATCCCGTGTTCGATGCAGACTACGAAGTAAGTAAATTGTATCAAAAAAATAAAAAAGTCTATAAAAAATTAAAAAAAATATTGCCAAAATATATAGATGTTTTTCCTGTAGATAAAAATCAAATAACAAAAGCTATTTTAGGTAACAGATCTAATCTTAAAAAAATTGTTAAGATAATTCATGGTGAAATAAGAAAAAAAATGAAATTATTTATAAAAAAAAATAAAAACAAAAAAGCACTAATTTTTGATATACCTTTACTATTAGAAAACAAGATATCAGATAATTCTTTTATTTTAGTCTTTGTTAATTCAAAAAAGAGCGATGTTTTAAAGAGACTTAAAAATAGACCCAATTATAACAAAAAACTTTTAGAAAAATTTAAAAAAATTCAATTTTCACTAGAGTATAAAAAAAAAAGATCTCAATTTGTTATTAATAATAAATTTACTAATAATTCCGTTAAGATTGGTGTAAAAGATATTTTGAAACAAATATTATAAATGAAGGAAATAGTTTTAGACACTGAAACAACTGGTATTTCTATCAAAGATGGTCACAGAATAGTAGAAATAGGGTGTATAGAATTAGATAATTTGGTACCTACAAAAAATAATTTCCATTGTTATTTAAACCCTGAGAGAAAAGTTTCGGAAAAAGCATTTGCAGTTCATGGATACTCTGATGAGTTTTTGAGAAATCAAGAAAAATTTAGCCAAGTTGCAGAAAGATTCTTAGAGTTTATTGAAGGAAAAAGACTTATAATTCATAATGCAGAATTTGATTTATCTCATTTAAATAATGAGCTTAACTTAATTGGTAAAAAGAATATTAAAAATGAAATATTAGATACACTAATTTTGGCGAGAACTAAATTTCCTGGTTCATCTACAAGCCTTGATTCATTGTGTAAAAAATACAGAATTGATAACTCAAAAAGAGTTCAACATAGCGCTTTAGTAGATTGTGAATTATTATCAAAAGTTTATATAAATTTAATAGACCAGAAAGAACCGACATTGGATTTTATGAGAGAAGATGAAAATTTAAAATCTAGTGAGAAAGAGAAAATTATTTACTTTAAAAAAATTGTTCAAATATCACAAGATGAGAAAAAAAAACATTCTCAATATTTAAAAACTGATCTTAAAAAAAATTATTTTAATTAAATCTTTCATTATATAATTTATTAAAGTCTATTTTCTTTTCTAATTTAATTCCCGGATGTCCAGAACTATGAATTAAGTTTAAGAAAAGACTTTCTAAATCAGGATAGATTGCATTTGGTACATCACATAAAATTATTTTCTCCAGATCTTTTTTTTCTTTTACCGAGTCGTCTATTTTAATTATTGTGGCATAAACAATTTCGTAATAAGATTTTTTATCATTGGGTTCTTTATCTTCAAATTTTAAAGTAGTATTGACTTCAATAAGTTTATTTTTTAAAGCTTTAGATGTAATATCGATATTTAATTGATATTTTGAAATATTCTCTTTAACAAATAAAAATGTTTCAACATCCGGGGTTTCACTAGATAAGTCTTTTACGTATTTTGTTAGTATTTTAAATTTTTCTGTCATTATCATCTTCTATATCCTCATACTCACCTTCGATAAAATTATTTTTATTTTCTTCTTTTTTTTTTATTTTATTTGAAATTTTCCCAAATATGAGTTTTCTCGTAATTGGAAAAATAAGTAAAAATCCAAGTAAATCAGTTGCAAAACCTGGAATTATTAGAAGAAAAGCCGCAAATGCAATTGCAGCACCCGATATAATTTCATAAGCAGGAACTTCATTTTTAATAATTTGAGAAAAACCAGATTTTATGGTGTTAAGTCCTTCATATTTTGCGTAATACACACCAATAATTGCTGTTATAAGTATCAGTAAAATTGTATTAAAAGCCCCTATTTGAGAACCTATTTTAATAAAAAGATAGATTTCTAAAATTGGAATTAAAATTATTGATAATAAGATAGGACTCATTGTACTTTAATGTAATTGTTAGTTGAAATTAATCAACATAGTAATTACATTCGTCTTATGAATTACAGCTTTGAATATATAGACATCATCTTACTTGCAATGATTGCTGGTTTTATTTTCTTAAGATTAAGGGGAATACTGGGCAAGAGGACTGGATTTGAGGGGAAGGCGCCTTCTCAGTTTGAACAAGTGTTGAGTAACGTTCAGAAAGACAACAAATATAAGAGCAATGTGAATTTTGATGATAAAGCGCAACAAGAATTTTTAAAAGGTGCAAAAATAGCTTATGAAACTATAATTACTGATTTTAGTGATAATGATAACAAAATAACAACTAGCAAACCTCTTTTAAGTGAAAAAATATTAAAACAATTTAATGAAGCATTAATTGAGAGAGATAAAAGAGGTCACTTTGCAGAAATAACTTTTATTGGAGTGAACTCTGCAAAAATTAAAGAGCATAAAAAAGTTGATAATATTTTAAGAGTAACCGTAGACTTTGTAAGTGAAATAATTACTTGCATAAAAGATAAAGAAAAAAAAATAATCTCAGGCGACTCTGAAAAAATTAAAAAAATTTACGATACATGGGTTTTTGCGAGAGATATGAGATCAATCAATCCTAATTGGCAATTAGTTGATACACTTACATAATTGAGCAATAAAATTTCAGAAAAAGATAAAAAAGATTGGGAAGAATTTCTTTCAAAAAATGAAAAGCTTTACAATAAAGATTTAACTGTTTTAAAGAAAAATCAATTAAAAACTAAAACGATTGATTTGCATGGATACAGTTTAGATGAAGCCAATAAGATAGTAGAAAAGTCAATTAATATTTCTTATGAGAACAATGTGAAAAAATTAAAAGTAGTAACAGGTAAAGGACTACATTCACATAATGATAAAGACCCTTATATTTCAAAGAAACTTGGTATTTTGAAATATTCTGTTCCAGACTTCATTAAAAATAACTCTGAATTAATGAAAAAAATTTTTGCTATAAAAGATGCATCAATAGAAGATGGTGGTAGTGGTGCTTTTTATATTTTTTTTAAAAAAAAATAGACTTAAATTTTTTTTAAATGATAATATGCTTTAATGATAATTTGGTTAGCCTCATATCCAAAAAGTGGAAACACTTTTTTAAGATCTCTATTATCATCTTACTTTTTTACAAATGATGGAATTTTTAATTTTGAGGTTTTAAAAACTATTAAACAATTCCCACATTTTGGATTGTTTAAAAAAATAGGTGTAGATTTGAGAGATGAAAAACAAGTTCTTAATAATTATATTAAAGCACAAGAATTATTTAATACTAAAGAGTCATTACAATTTATAAAAACCCACAGCAGTCTTTTGAAAGGATTTACAAATTATAAAAATACTGCGGGAGCAATATACGTAGTTAGAGATCCAAGAAATGTGGTAATTTCAGCTGCAAATCACTTTAACACTACCATTGATGAGTCTGTGTCACGTTTACTAAGTTATACTAATCTTGGGGGAGATGTAGATGACTCCAAAATAGCCAATAGAATTACAACCCATCTCACTACTTGGTCTATGCATTACAATTCTTGGAAAGTTTTACAAAAAAGGAATAGATATTTACTTGTCAAATATGAGGATTTAACAAAAAATACAGAGGAAGTTCTTATTAAAATTTTAGATTTCATTTATAATCTAATCAATCAAAAATATGTTTTGGATAAATTAAAAATCAAAAATATTTTAAAGACCACAAGTTTTGATTATGTACAAAATTTAGAAAAAGAGGGTCATTTTCCTGAAAAAGCAAAGCATGGTGAGAAAGAGGGAAAAACATTTTTTAAATATGGTCCAAAAGAAAATAAAAAAGAAATACTTGATAAAGTATTAAAAGAAAAAATTGAAGAACAATTAAAAAAGGAAATGATTGAATTGGGTTACTTATAAACTTTTAAAGTATAAATTTCGATAAATCGGTGTCTTTGATAAGATTATCTAAATTTTTATTTATATAATTTTTATTAATTGATATTTTTTCTCCTGAACGATCAGTTGCGGTAAAACTAATTTCATCGAGTATTTTTTCTATTATAGTATGAAGTCTTCTTGCACCAATATTTTCCACTGTTGTGTTTACTTCAGAAGCAATATTTGCAATGGCATCTATACCATCTTCTGTAAACTCTAAGTCAACATTTTCAGTTTTCAATAAAGCTACATACTGTTTAATTAAACTAAAGTCTGGCTCTCTTAAAATTCTTTTAAAGTCTTCGCTAGTTAAAGCTTCTAACTCTACTCTTATAGGTAGACGTCCTTGAAGTTCAGGAAGCAAATCAGATGGTTTTGCAAGTTGGAATGCTCCTGATGCAATAAATAGTATATGGTCTGTTTTAATTGGTCCATGTTTTGTATTTACAGTAGTTCCTTCGATCAAAGGTAATAGATCTCTTTGTACACCTTCTCTAGAAACATCGCCCCCAACTCTATCGGTCCTTGCAGAAATTTTATCAATTTCATCTAGAAAAACTATCCCATTATTCTCGGTTGAAAGTTTAGCCGCCTTTATAATTTTATCTTGTTCAATTAATTTATCAGATTCGTCGTTAATTAATATTTCATGTGACTCTTTTACAGACATTTTTTTCTTTTTTTCTTTGTTGCCCATAGATTTTCCAATTACTTCACCAATATTAATCATCCCTACATTCGCCCCAGGCATTCCAGGAATTTCAAACGAGGCGCCTCCTGGTCCTGTATCACTCACAGCAATTTCTATTTCATTATCATCCAAATCTCCGTTTCTTAATCTTTTCCTGAAACTTTCTCTTGTAGCTAAGCTTGCTTTCTTTCCCACTAAGGCATCTAAAACTTTTTCTTCAGCCAATTTTTGGGCTTTTGCATAAACTTCTCTTCTCTTTTTTATTTTTTCCATAGAAATAGCGATTTCAATTAAATCTCTGACTATTTGTTCTACATCTCTACCTACATAACCTACCTCAGTAAATCTTGTAGCCTCAACTTTTACAAAAGGCGCTTCAGCAAGTTTTGATAATCTTCGAGAAATTTCTGTTTTTCCAACACCAGTTGGGCCAATCATTAAAATATTTTTTGGCAATACTTCATTTTTCATTTCACCTTTTAGAGCTTGTCGTCTCCATCTATTTCTCAAAGCAACTGCAACTGCTCTTTTAGCTTTGTTTTGCCCTACAACAAATCGATCTAATTCAGAAACTATTTCTCTAGGTGATAAAGAACTTACTAGAGAAGCTTTTTCTTTTTGATTTTTTTCTTTTGGTTGTAATTTAGTTACGTTCGAGTCCATTATATTTTTTCAATTTTTACGTTTTCATTTGTAAACACACAAATATCAGATGCCACTTTAATTGCTTTTTTTGCAACTTCTTCTGCTGAAATCTCGCTCTCCATTAAAACTTTTCCTGCCGCAAGAGCATAATTCCCCCCTGACCCAATTCCGATTACGTCTCCTTCTGGTTCCAAAACGTCACCCGTCCCAGAAATAATATAGCTATTGTTTTTATCTCCAACAGCCATTAAAGCTTCTAATCTTCTTAGATATTTATCTGTTCTCCAATCCTTTGCTAATTCAACAGCAGCTCTTGATAAATTTCCTGCATGTTTCTCCAATTTTCCCTCTAACCTTTCAAATAATGTTAATGCATCCGCCGTTGATCCCGCAAAACCAGCAACAACATCTCTTTTTTCAATTTTTCTAACTTTTGAAGCTGTGCTTTTAACAACAGTATTTCCCATACTTACTTGTCCATCTCCAGCAACCACAACTTCATTGTTTTTTCTCACTAGTACAATTGTTGTCATACTTAATAAATGGTAACTATTTTTGATACTTCAAGTGTTGAGACTGATATTGATATAGCGGAATTATCTATGTATACCATTAAAATTATATGGCTAGAAAAGGAAAAGTTTTTCGGAAAACTAAAGAAACAAGTATCAATGTTGAGGTGAATATTGACGGTAAAGGCAAGTACCAAATTGATACTGGTATAGGCTTCTTAGATCATATGCTTGAACAATTATCAAAGCATTCTCTAATAGATTTAAAAGTTAAAGCAAAAGGAGATACTCATATTGATTTACACCACACAACAGAAGACACAGGTATTGCAATCGGAGAAGCTTTAAAAAAAGCTGCTAAAAAATTTATAGGCATAAAAAGATATGCTGATACAGTTATTCCAATGGATGAAACATTAACCAGAGTTGCGATCGATGTCTCAAACAGACCTTATTTAATTTGGAAAGTAAAATTAAAAGTTGAAAAACTTGGTGAGATGGACACAGAACTTTTTAAAGAATGGTTCCAAGCTTTCTCTCAATCTGCTGGAATTACTATGCATGTTGAAAATATTTACGGCGATAATAGCCACCACATAATTGAGTCTTGTTATAAAGCTTTAGCAAGATCATTGAGAGCTGCATTAGAGATGGATCCAAGAAATAAAAAAAGCATTCCGTCCACTAAGGGCTCGTTATAAGTTTAATGAACGTTACAATTGTTGATTATAATTCGGGCAATATAAGCTCGGTAATAAATTCCTTTAAGGAAGTTGCTAAAGATAAAGTGAATATTGGAGTAACTTCAGATTTAAATAAAATTAAATCTTCTGATAAAGTTGTTTTACCAGGGCAGGGTTCGTTTAAAAGTTGTGTTGATGCACTAAATAAAATTAATGGGTTAGTTGATACTCTAAATGATTTTGTCTTAACAAATAAAAAGCCTCTTCTTGGAATTTGTGTTGGTTTACAAATGTTTGCTGATGTTGGTTATGAAGAAACAGAAACTAAGGGTTTAGGCTGGATATCAGGCAAGGTATCAAAAATCGATAATCAAAATGGAAAATATAAACTTCCTCATATTGGTTGGAATCAAATAAACATTTTGAAAGATAGTAAGATTTTTGAAAATATCAAAAATAATTCACATATGTATTTTGTTCATAGTTATGAATTTATACCAAAGAATAAAGAAGTTATTTCTGCTACAACAGAATATTCATCAAATATTGTTTGCTCCATAGAGAAAGAAAATATTTTTGGGACTCAGTTTCACCCTGAGAAAAGTGATAAAATTGGACTTAAAATAATTGATAACTTTATAAAATTTAATGATTAAAATTTTTCAATTAATAATTTTATTTTTTTTTATAGTATCGTGTCAAAATTATGAGAATAAGAATAACACTATTAAAAAAAAAGATAAAACTTTGAAACTAAAGGTTACCAGTGAGTCTAAAATAGAATCTAAAAAATGAAGATTTTTCCTGCTATAGATATAAAAGATAAAAAATGTGTAAGATTAGTCAAAGGAGATTTTGATAATAAAACCGAATATGAAATTTCTCCAGTTGATCAAGCTGGTAAATATAAAAAATATGGTTTTAAAAATTTGCATATTGTTGACTTAGATGGTGCTTTATCTGGTGAAACGGTAAATCTAGATATTATTCAAGATATAGTTAGTAAATTCGGTCTAAATGTAGAGATAGGTGGTGGTATAAGAAATCTTGAAAGTATTGAAAAGTATATTAACGCTGGTGTTGAAAAAGTAATTCTGGGAAGTGCTGCTATAAAAGATAAAAATTTTTTAAAAGAAGCTTGTGAGAAATTTTCAAATAAAATTGCTTTAGGTTTAGATGCTAAAGATGGATATTTGTCAGTATCTGCCTGGAAAGAAAATTTAAACTTATTAACTTTAAACTATTTAAAAGAGGTAAATAGCTATGGTGTGAGTAGATTAATTTATACTGATATAAATCGAGATGGCATGAAACAAAGTCCAAATTTTGAAGAAACGACAAAAGTTGCCAGGATATCAAATTGTCCTGTAATTATTTCTGGTGGGGTTTCATCTATTGATGACGTTAAAAAAGCAAAGAGCTTAAAAAATATTGAAGGTATAATAGTGGGTAAAGCAATTTATGATGGTGATATTAAACTAGAGGAACTAGTAAAAGAAGATGCTTAAAAATAGAATAATTCCATGTCTTGATGTAAAAAATGGTCGAGTCGTTAAAGGAATAAATTTTGTTGATCTAAAAGATGCAGGAGATCCAGTTGAGCAAGCTAAAATTTATAGTGATGGTGGAGCAGATGAAATTTGTTTTTTAGATATCACAGCATCTAATGAAAATAGAGATATTATTTATGATGTTGTGGCAAAAACTTCAAAGAAGTGCTTCGTGCCGTTGACTGTTGGTGGTGGAGTCAGAAATGTTGATGATATAAATAAATTACTTAATTCGGGAGCTGATAAAATTTCAATTAATACAGCAGCTGTTGAAAATTCAAAAATTGTATCTGAAAGTTCAAAAAAGTTTGGATCTCAATGTATTGTAGTTGCGATTGATGCAAAAAAAAATGGAGATAAATGGGAAATATTTTCTCATGGAGGAAGAAATAATAGTGGCATCGATGCTTTGGAGTATGCAAAACTAATGGAAGAAAATGGAGCTGGAGAGTTATTAGTTACTTCTATGGACAGAGACGGAACACAAGTTGGTTATGATATAGATTTAATATTAAAAATTTCATCTAAAGTAAATATCCCAGTTATTGCATCTGGTGGTGTAGGTAATTTAGACCATTTAGTTGATGGAATTAAATTAGGAAAAGCAAGCGCTGTTTTAGCTGCTTCTATATTTCACTATGGGAAACATACTATTAAAGAAGCAAAGGAATATTTGGAAAGAAAAGGAATACCTGTTAGAAATTAGAATGTTTGATACCTTAAATAGTTTAATTAAACTTATCAGAGAAAGAAAAGAAAAACCTATTGAGGGATCTTATACAAATAAGCTGCTTAAAGATAAATCTTTAATAAAGTCTAAAGTATTAGAGGAGATTAATGAACTTATTGAGGCAGTAGAAAAAGACACAAATAAGTTACATGAGAGTGCGGACGTCCTTTATCATCTGATCGTTTACCTAGAATCAAACGATATTAAAATTGAAGATGTAATGGATGAACTTAAAAAAAGGAGAAAATAGAAAGGATGACGCATGAAACATGTTACAAGAAAAAGACACATAGCCAAGACTCTTACTTGGCGAATTCTCGCTACAACTGATACATTTATAATAGCTTGGTTTATTACTGGAGAGTGGAATTGGGCAGGAGCAATAGCTGGAATGGAAGTAATTACAAAAATGTTTTTATATTATTTTCACGAGCGAGCTTGGTATAAGCACATAAAGTTTGGACTTGAAGAAAAATAGTGATATTTTTATAAGAAATAAAATTTTTCATATGACTTACGATAAAAATAACATATTTGCCAAAATTTTAAGAGCTGAAATCCCATGTGAAAAAATTTATGAGGATGAATTTGTGTTATCATTTTACGATATTAATCCACAAAAAAAAATTCATGTACTCGTTATTCCAAAAGGGGAATTTACTGATCTTGATGACTTTAGTAATAATGCAAACCCAGATGAAATTACTGGATTGATAAAAGGAATAAATATAGTCGCAAATAAACTTGGTATTTCTACAAAAAATGGAAAAGGATATAGAGTTTTAAGCAATATAAGTGAACATGGGGGTCAAGAAGTGCCCCATTTACATTTTCATTTATTTGGCGGCGAAAAAGTTGGAAAGATGGTTGAGTGAAGAAGTTTATTGATAGAAATTATTTAGAAATTAATTCAGTTGAGGAGTTAATCGAGAGCAATTCACCAGATTTAGATTGCTCAATAAATCTTGTTAATCCAAGTGATTTTAAAATAAATAAATTTTTTTATAAAAATATAGGAAAAAAACATAATTGGGTTGATCGTTTAATTTGGACTGATAAAAAATGGATCGATTACTCCTCTAATCAAAACGTAAAAACTTACATTTTAAAAGTAAAAAATGAGTTTGCAGGTTATTTTGAGTTAATTTTTCACAAAGAAGATAATGAAGTTGAAATAGCTTACCTAGGCCTTTTAGAGGAATATCATAATAAAAAACTAGGTTCTCATTTACTAGCAACAGCAATTAAAAAATCTTTTAATACAAATGTAAGAAGAGCTTGGGTACATACATGCACACTAGATCATAAAAATGCATTAAAAAATTATTTAGCAAGAGGAATGAAAATTTTTAAAACAGAAACTATTTCAATTTAATTAGTAGGAAGTCTAAATAAATTCTTTTGCAAAATCTGGTTTTTTTTAATCTTTGATAAATGAGTAATATTTAAATTTTGATATATATCTACTATTTGCCAACCAATTAAATTAAAAGTTTTTATATCAAAAAAAATATTAATTTCACTATCATTTTCAAGTAAAGTATAATTTACAAACTTACCATCTATTATTCTTTCATTTTGGTTGGTAATATTATTTATTAAAAAATTTTTATCTAAAATTATTTTTAATGGTGTTTTTTTTATTGAATATCTATAATAACTTCTATTTGTTTTAATAACCACAGATTTTCCATTCGAGACTAATATTTTTTCATTTTCAAGTTTGTAACTACAAAAGATTTTTTTTGGGAATTCTATAGTGCAGATTCCAGTTTCAATTTTTCCATTAATGTTCTGTTCAAAATTAAAATTTAAATTTTGAATATTATTTAGATTTTTAATTATATTCTTCTTGACTGATGCTGACGCTGTGGAAAAAAATATAATGATAAAAAAAAATACTAAAAGTGTTTTCATTAAAGAACATCTCTTTTACCAACATGATTAGCTTTACTAACTATTCCTTCATCTTCCATCATGTCAATAATTCTTGCAGCTCTATTATATCCTATTTGTAATTTTCTCTGTAAAAAAGAGGTTGATGCTTTTCGCTCAGATTTAACTATTTCCAAAGCTGTTTGATATAAGTCATCTTTTTCACCACTACTTTTTATATTTTCTCCAGCCTCTTTTTCATCAGCAAAATTAAGAATTTCGTCTACATAATCTGGTTCCGCCTGAGATCTTATGAAATTGTTTATTTTTTCTATTTCGTTATCTGAAACAAATGGAGCATGAATTCTTACAATTTTATTTGCTGAAGACATATAAAGCATATCTCCTTTTCCAAGTAACTGTTCAGCACCTTGCTCGCCAAGAATTGTTCTACTGTCAATTTTAGATGTAACTTGAAAAGAAATCCTAGTTGGAAAATTAGCTTTAATAGTTCCAGTTATAACGTCAACACTTGGTCTTTGAGTTGCCATTATTATATGAATGCCAGCAGCCCGAGCCATTTGAGATAATTTTTGTATATAATTTTCAATTTCTTTACTCGCCACGAGCATCAAGTCAGACATTTCATCTACAATTACAACTATATAGGGCATTGGTAATTTATGTTTTGAATTGTAACCATCAATGTTTCTAACACCCTCTTTTGTCATTAATCTATATCTACTTTCCATTTCTTTAACCACCCAACCAAGAACTGATGCAGCCTTTTTTGCTTCAGTAATTACAGGACATAATAAATGTGGAATGCCTTCATAAGTCGACAGCTCAAGCATTTTTGGATCAATTAATATAAACTTACATTTCTCAGGTGTATGCCTATATAAAAGAGAGAGAATTATTGTATTAATACAAACAGACTTTCCAGAGCCGGTAGTACCCGCGATCAATAAATGTGGCATTGAGGTTAAATCTCCAACAATTGGTTGGCCAGATATACTTTTACCAAGTGCTATTGGTAATTTAATTTCCCTTTTTTTGAAATTAGGATTATTTATTATCTCACTTAAATAAACATTTTCTCTCGAAATATTTGGCAACTCGATACCTACTGTGTTACTGCCAGGTATTGTTGCAATTCGTGCTGACTCCGAACTTGTGTTTCTTGCAATGTCATCCGAAAGATTTATAATTTTTGAAACTTTAACTCCTGCAGCTGGTTCAAATTCGTTTAACGTAACAACAGGACCATGACTTACTTTTTTAATAGTTCCACTTACCCCAAAATCCAAAAGTATTTTTTCTAAAAAATCTGGGTCATTACGTTCATCTTTATCTGAGTTGCCTTTTTCATTCTTATTTGATAATTTTAATAATTCTAAATCTGGAAGTCTAAATTTTATTTTTTCTTTTTCTTTTATCTTATTAGCTTTGATAAAAGGTAGGTCCTCTTGAATTAAATTTTTAATTTCATCTTGGGGTATATATTCATCAATTAATTCACTTTTATTTGTATAGTTCTTTTTTTGATATGAAAGTTTTGAAATTTTTGTAAAAAATTGCCAGGATTTTCTAGGATCAAAATTTATACTTTTTAAAAATAAAATTAAAATTAATATGACTAAAATATAGTAAGAAATAATTTCATTTATATTAATTAAGTTTCTTAAAATACTTTTATCAATAAAATTTCCGATAAATCCTCCGTTACCATTGATGAACAACATATAATTAGTTTCATAAAAATGGCTAAAGAACAATGATCCAAATATTAGATATAAGATAATAAAAAAAGTATTTTCAATAAAAAGAAATAAATTTTTACCTCTGAAAATATTTATTCCAGTAAAAAAAAATGTAATTGGTATTAAATAGGAAACTAATCCTAATGATTGAAAAAACAGATCTGAAACGTAACTTCCCTGAAAACCTAAAACATTTTGAATCTTTGTATTATCTGGAAATATAAAATTTGGGTCTTCAGGTGAATAAGAAAATAAGGCTATAAAAAGTAATATTCCTATAAACGTTACAATTATACCTAATATTTCTATTAATCTATTAATGGTAAATTCAAGGGCAAAATTAGCTATTTTTTTTATATTCATATTTAATGAATCAAATTTACCACTTTGTATCATCTAATTTTTGCTGATAAAATTAATTTGTTATGAAAGTTTGTATTATTGGAAATGGATTAGTAAGTTTAATATTGGCTAAAGTATTGTCCAAAAAGGCTTTATCTGTTGACATTTTTTCCGATTCTACATTCAAAAAATATAACCCAACTCGTACAATAGGTATAACCAAATCTAATCTTGATTATATTAATCAAAATGTATTGAATATTGAAAAAATTTCGTGGGAAATAAAACAAATAAAAATTTTTACTGAAAATTTTAAAAAACGAGAAATATTAAATTTTAATAACTCAGATAAAAAAACTTTTTTTATTGTTAAAAATGAGGAATTTTTTAGTCTATTAAAAAAAAATTTAATTAACAATAAATTAATTAGATACAAGCAAAATAAAGATTATAAGAGAATATTAAAAGAAAATTATAATTTAATTATCAATTGTGATTCAAATCATCAAATAACGAAAAAATTTTTTTCTAAAAAATTTATTAAAAAATATAATAGTTCTGCCTTTACTACAATAGTGACTCATAAAAAATTAAAAAAAAATGATATAGCTTTTCAAATTTTTACTCGCAATGGCCCAATAGCTTTTTTACCAATTTCTAGAACAAGAACCTCAATAGTTTATTCTTTCAAAACAAAACTTAATAATACAAGTGACATTACAAAATTAATTTACAAATTTAATCCAATATATGATGTAAAAAAAATTAGTAAGATTTCAAAATTTGAATTAAAATCTCTAAACTTAAGAAATTACTATGAAGATAATATTTTAGCTTTTGGAGATTTATTGCATCAAGTACATCCTCTTGCTGGACAAGGTTTTAATATGACATTAAGAGATATTAGCTATCTTTCGACTTTAATAGACGAAAGAATTAATTTAGGTTTGGTAATTGATAATACAATTTGCCGTGATTTTGAAAAAAATATCAAAGACAAAAATCTCATATTTTCTACTGGCATTGATTTAATTTATGAATTTTTTAATTTTGAGAGTAAGACAAATAATGAGTTAATTAGTAAATCTTTAAAAATATTAGGAAAAAATAAAATTTTTAATTCTTTTTTTAAAAAATTTGCTGATAGTGGATTAAGTCCGTAAATTACTGTAATGTATTATTATTGTATTGATCGTAAGTATATGTGCTTAAAATTTCAGCAATTTTTGTTTTTCTTATATTTAAATTAGTTGCTTCAAGCAAAATTTGTTTTTCTTCAAGACTAAATGGTGAAGCAATTGCTAAAGCATTAATCGTTTCATCTAAACTTTGTTTTTCCAGAGCTTTCCAATTAATTATAAAACCTCTTTTTTCAAAAAGATTTTTAAGATCTCTAAATATCAATTCTAAATCAGAAAATTTTAATTCCTCTTTTTTATTATCCAAATCATGTAAATAATTTTCAAAATTGACCTCAAACTCCCTATATTTTTTTTCTGAAATTATTTCCTTGTTTGTTTCAAATCTGATCATGCCTTTCAAATCAATTAAGTAACGACCATCCTCTGTTTCCTTAAAGCTTGTAATTTTTCCTAAACAACCAATCTTATGAAGATTAGGTCGGCCATTATTCGAATTATTTTTAGTGGTTTTGGGCTGTATCATACCAATATATTTGCTTGCTTTCATACTATCATTCACCATATCTAAATATCTTTGCTCGAATATATTCAAAGGAACTGTTGTTTTAGGAAATATAATAAAGTTACTCAAAGGAAAAATTGGAATTATTTTTGGAAAATTCATAATTTTATTTATTAAATATGTTTATAATATCAAAAATATTACAAGATTAAAATAATGATTATATGGTTAGCTTCATATCCAAAAAATGGAAATACATGGTTAAGATCATTAATAAGTGCCTATTATTATACTAAAGATGGCTTGTTCATCAATGATCAACAATTAAATTTTATACCACAATTTCCTGTAAAAAAATATTTTGAGGAATTTAAATATGATGTAAGTGTACCAGGTGAAACTGCTAAATTTTGGATTGCTGCTCAAGAAAAAATAAATTCAGATAAAACAATTAAATTTTTAAAGACTCATAATGCTTTAGTAAAGATTGGAGAAAATTATTTTACAAATAAAAAAAATACGCTCGGTTGCATTTATATTGTAAGAGATCCAAGGAATGTTCTAAATTCAATGTCTAGGCATTTTCAATTAGATGACGAGAAGGCATTAAGCATGATGATGGATAAAAATAATTATACATATGATTTTAAAAAAAAAAATGACTTTAGTGATTATCAATTTACAAGTTCATGGGAAAATAATTATAAGTCTTGGAAAGATAATAAAATAATTCCTGTTATGTTTATAAAATATGAAGACCTACTAAAGGAAACATTTTCTGTATTTAAAGAGATTATTGAATTTATTAATAAGTTATCAAACAGTAAAAAAGGATTTAGTAGAGAAAAAGCAAAAAACGCAGTTAGAACTACATCTTTTGAAAATTTAAGGAAAATGGAGGAGTCAAAAGGTTTTAGTGAGTCTATTATTTCAAGAAAAGAGAAAAAAAATATACCATTTTTCCATTTAGGTCCTAAAAATGATTGGAAAAAAAACTTTGATCGAAAATTTTCTGATAAACTAAATCAAATATTTCAAAAAAATTTGATAGAATTAAACTATAAATAACCCAAAATTTCTATCAAAGAAAAAATTAGCAATTTGTCTCTTGCTAATTTTAATAAAAGCCTCTAACTTTATCATTAATTTAACAAGCGGGCATAGCTCAGTGGTAGAGCGTCTCGTTGCCAACGAGAAGGTCGAGGGTTCGACCCCCTTTGCCCGCTCCATTAAAAATGAGTGATTTATTAAAAAAAAAATGTGTTCCATGTGAAGGTGGAGCTATTCCATTTGATGTTTCTGAAATTCATAATTATCAAAAAAAAGTAAATGGATGGAATGTATTAGAAAATGAAAAAAAAAAATTTTTTTTAGAAAAAAATTTTGAATTTAAAAATTTTCTTGAAAGTCAAAATTTTATAAATCAAGTAGGGGAAATTTCTGAGCAAGAGGGCCATCATCCAGATATAAAGTTTGGTTGGGGATATGCAAAAATAAACATTATGACTCATGCAATAGAGGGATTATCAGAAAATGATTTCATTTTAGCAGCAAAAATCGACCAAATTTTTAATGTTTAAAGTGTCTTGTTTTAGAAAAAACTAATACTGTTCCAGTTTCATTTGCAAATTTTATTATTTCTTTGTCATTTATTGAACCACTAGGTTGAATTACAGCCGAAACTCCAGATTGAACTAAATTTTCTATTCCATCCACAAAAGGAAAGAAAGCATCTGAAGCTGCTACGATATCTTCTTTTGGATTAATAAATTTTTTCATTTTATTTACTGCAATTTTACAGCTATCTAATCTGCTTGGTTGACCTGAACCGATACCAACTGTTGTTCTATTTGAGGCAATAACTATAGCATTTGATTTTGTAAATCTGCAGACATTAAAAGCAAATATTAAATTATCTATTTGAGACTTAGTAGGCTTCTTTTTTGAAACTATTCTAAAGTTTTTACTTGAAAAATTTTTTGTATCTTCAGATTGAACAAGAATAGTATTATTGAAAGTGTTTATTTTTACAGTTTTACTTAAATTAAAATTAGAAGCATCGATTAATCGTAAATTTTTCTTTTTTTTTAAAATTGTTATAGCATCATTATCAAAACCATCCCCTATCACTACTTCTAAAAAAATATTTTTTAATTCAGTTGCTATTTTTTTTGAAATCTTAAAATTACAAGAAACAATTCCACCAAATGCGCTTATAGGATCACATGCCAAAGCTGATTTATAGCTATTTAATTTATCTTTGAGTATTGATACACCACTGGGATTTGAGTGCTTTATAATCACTGTACCAATATTTTTTGGTAAAGATTTAGATATTGTTAGAGCTGCGAATATATCTAAATAATTATTATAACTCAAACTTTTCCCATGCAGTTTTTTAATATTCAAATTTTTATATTTTGAATAAATTGCACCTAACTGATGAGGGTTTTCACCATAACGTAATTTTTCAATTAAGTTTCCATAAACTATTTTTTTATTGGTGATAAAGTCTTTATTTATATTGTTAAAATATTCAGAAATCATAGCATCGTAATAGGCTGTTTCAGAAAAGGCATGTCGAGACATATTCTCCCTAAATTTTAGTGAGGTAGAGCCATTATTATCATTCACTTCTTTTATAAATTTTTCATATTGATCGATTGATGTGATAACAACTACATCATTATAATTTTTTGCAGCAGCTCTAACCATAGCTGGACCCCCAATGTCTATATTTTCAACAATTATTTTGTTGTTCTTTGTATTTTTTAAAGTGTTTTCAAATGGATAAAAATTTACTATTACAAGATCAATATTATTAAAGTTACTTGTAATTAAATCTTTTCTATGAGATTTATTCTGCCTTATATTTAAAATTCCAGCATAAATTTTTGGATGAAGGGTTTTAACTCTTCCATTTAATATCTCTTTCGAACCAGTATAATCAGAAACTTCACTACATTTGTATTTAAGTCTTTTAATTTCTTTGTAAGTTCCACCAGAGCTAATAATTTCAATTTTATATTTTTTTAGTACTTTAAGAATTTTATCTAAATTTTTCTTGTCTGAAACTGAAATAAGAGCTCTTTTTATTTTCTTCATTATAATTTAGTTAGTTGCCAATTAATATTTTCATTTTGATTTTTTGCTATTCCTGAAATAAAAAAATTTTGATTTTGTGTATATAAATTTTTATTACCGAAAAATAATCCATTATCAATATTTATATCAAAGTTATCACATGTAAATTTCCAACCCTCATCATTCAATTCTATAAGTATTGTTTTATTATCTTGTGTTTTCATTAATTTTACATTTGGTTCTAAATGAAATCTGATATCAAACTTAATATTAAAATTTTTTTGTTTGTTTAATATTTTATCTATTCCAATAAACTTATTTTTTTCAGGATAAAATTCAAGATCACGCTCATGAATTAAATTGTATTTTTTTTGATACCCGTTATGAGAAACACTAATTTTCCAGTATTCTTTCTCAAAAATTATATTTTTTTTTAAAATTTTTAAATCTTCATTTAAAATAAAATGATTATTATCAACTTTTTTAAAATGACATGATGAATTATCATCAATTATTAAAGTGTTATGAGTTGCTGTAGATTTTGATAATTTGCTATAAGTTAAATTTTTATTATCATAATAACCACAATTACTAATTAATTTTTTTCCATTAGAAATTATTTCAAAAGACGTTGCACCAGATTGATAATTTTTAGAAAAATTGGTGTTTGGTGAATTTCCTACGTCCATTATTAATGAGATTTTTTTATTTCTTAAAATTGCATAACCACCAAATTCTCTACTTTCATTTTTAAACCTATAGCCAAATCTTCTTAAATAATTATCAAACTCTGAATTATTTGAAATATTATTACCATTAAATAAAATATCTTTTTTTAAATTCTGCCATATAAAAGCATAACCTTGCCCAAGGTAGTTTATAATTTCGTTAACCTCATCTGGGATATTTACGTTAGCTTCTTTAAACCATTCCCTTATTAAAATGAAATATTTAAGATAAAAAATAAGTTGTTTTATGTCTCTAGATTTTGGGAAACCCTGATTATCAAACGAAACATTTGAAATCTTTTTTAAAAGATTAAGTCCAAACGAAAGATAATTATTTTTATCTCCATAACATAAGCCAACTAATATTATTGCTGCGCATCCAATCATTTTATCATTAACTAGTTCAGATTTTTTTATTTCACTCATTAGATGATTAGTCTGTTTTTGTATCATTAAGTTGAATTTTTTTTTATAATCATCATTCATGTCTTTGTAAGTAAGATTATGATTTGAAAGCCAAGCAATTATTCTTTTTGATGTTAAATCAAATTCCCAACTTCCAGAATTAAATTTATTATTATTTATTATCCAATTATTTATTATAGATTGAATTCTCTTTTTTGATGATTTTAAATCTAAACTAAAAAACCAATAAAAATTATTTAGTTTTTTAAAATCCTTAATTGCAATATTTTTATCATTCCATAAATTTTCGATTGAAATTGTATCAACATTAATCTTTTTTGTTTGATATTTAATAACAGATGATAAGAGATGAGGACTAGGTCTATAAATTATATTCTCAAAATAAGTCTTTGAAATTTTTTTATCATAATAATTAGAGTTTAGATAAAAAATAGTTACTTTTTTCCAAGTACCTCTAAAAAATTGATTTATGAAATTTAAAGAATTTTTAAAAATCATTTATTAAACTGATTTTAGTAACTCAATATTTTTTTTTATATCTCCATTATTACTTTTGAATATTGTTGTTCCTGAAACTAGTATATTTGCTCCAGCTTCAATCGCAGACTTGGAGTTTTCAAAATTAATTCCACCATCTATTTCAATATCAAAATTTAAATTTTTAATTTCACGAATTGATTTTAATTTACGAATTTTTTCTAAAACCTCAGGCATAAATTTTTGACCACCAAAACCAGGATGAACACTCATGATTAAAATTAAATCAATTTTATCAATGTGTTTTTCTATAACATCTATTTTAGTTTCAGGATTAAGAGATATACCAACTTTTTTATTAAGCTTACTAATTTTACTGATTGAGTCCTGTAAATTATCTGTAGCTTCTGGATGAATAGTAATTATGTCTGCCCCTGCATCAGCATAAGCCTCGATGTATTTATGAACTGGTGAAATCATCAAATGTACATCAAATTTTAAAGAAGTATGTTTTCTAAGATCTTTGATTACTGGTGGTCCAAAAGTTAGGTTAGGAACAAAATGACCATCCATTACATCTACGTGAATCATATCAGCACCACATTCCTCGAGCTTTTTAATTTCGGAACCTAGTTGACTAAAATCAGCTGATAAAATGGACGGTGAAATTTTTATATTTTTCATTAATCAATAAATTTACTAGTATCAATTTTTAAAATTTAATTGAATTAAAAAATTGATAAATTTGTCTAGATATTTCACTCTCAAGAGGAAATGATAACATACCCATCACTGAATATCCTAAGATCCAAGGCATTAGATAAAATCTTATCATGTAAAAGAACCAAGCCACGTATAATGGCACTAAAGGGGCAATTATAAAAGAAGGCGTTATTGGTTTGAATAATTTAATTAGAGGATTTGTATATTTGACAAAAACTTTCATAAAAAAAAATTCTGAGTCTTCTCTTTGAAATATATTCATTGCAACTCTGCCAATTAAAGTCCACATAATTATCCCAAAAAAATAATCTATAAAATATATTAGAGGATGAAAGTTTGCTGACATTCAAAATTTATATTGGAAAAATAGCAGAAATAAAAGGGGCGAAATTAATCGCCCCTTAAAAAGTGTGTTTATTGTTTTCCGATGACTGTTCTACCACTTGGTACACGTACATCATCAACCATTTTTTGAGTTGCTTTATCTGGCTCTTGAGTCATTAAACTCACAACAACCATGGCAACCAAACTTACAGCTGAACCGAAGATACCGAATGTCAATTGTGTAATTCCTAAGAATCCACTTCCACCAGTTCGTACCCAAACTAAGTACCAAGCACCAGCAGCTAGACCTCCTAGCATACCAGCGATAGCACCTTGTCTATTAGCTCTCTTCCACCATACACCTAGTACTAGTGGGAAGAATAATCCAGACATCGCAAAATCGAACGCCCAGATTACTGAACCTAAGATACCCTGTATTTCCATCGCCGCAATAGTTGCTCCAGCAAAACCAATTACTACAAGTAATACCCTTGCAACAACAAGTCGTTTTGCAGTTTCCGCTTTTGGATCAATGATCTTATAATAAACATCATGTGATATAGCGTTTGCAATCGCTAGAATCAAACCATCTGCAGTTGACATGGCAGCTGCCATACCTCCAGCAGCAACAAGACCTGAAATTACATAAGGTAATCCAGCTATCTCTGGTGTTGCTAATACAACGGCTTTACCACCCATGAAAAACTCGTTTAATTCAACGGTTCCATTTCCATTAAAGTCGCTGATAAACATTAAGTTCGCTTGGTTCCAGTTCTGATACCAATCTATAGCTTGAACTTCTGCAATTGATTTGCCAATAATACCTGTAGGTAATGATGGATCAATCAATGACAATTTAGATAGTGTCGCTAACATTGGTGCAGAAGAATAAAGTAGGAAGATAAAGAATAACGACCAACCTACAGATTTTCTAGCTGCTTTTACACTTGGAGTAGTGAAATATCTCATCATCACGTGAGGCAATGAGGCTGTTCCCATCATCATTGCGAGTGCTAACGAAATAAATGCCCAAGGCGTAGCGTTTACCGCTGAGTGAGCCTTAGTAATTCCAGCTAATCCTTTCGGTACATTTGCAAGATCAGCAGCAGAGTTTTTTACAAAACCAAACTGTTGTTCTAGTTCACCAATTCTAGCCACTTCATCAGCTAACATAAAGTGTGGGAAGAAACCCGCACCCATTTTGTTACTGATCCAGAATACTGGAAGTAAGTAAGCTATAATAAGAACAATATACTGTGCGACCTGTGTCCAAGTTACTCCTCTCATACCACCTAACATCGAACATAATAAGATACTTATTAGTCCGATATATACTGCGTATTGAAAAGGTATATCAAGTGCAACAGATGCAATTGTACCTGTAGCGTTAATTTGTGCAGTCACATAAGTAAATGAGGCAACAGTTAAAACTACCACCGCACTAAACCTTGCTAGATTACCACCGTATCTTGTACCAATAAAATCTGGCACTGTATAACAGCCAAATTTTCTTAAGTATGGTGCTAATAAAGATGCTACTAACACATAACCACCAGTCCAACCTACAAGTAGAGCCATATATCCATAACCTTTAAAGTAAATACCTCCTGCCATCGCAACGAATGAAGCACCAGACATCCAGTCTGCTGCAGTCGCCATTCCATTGAATACAGTTGGTACTTGCCTTCCAGCTACATAATATGCATCAGCTTGAGCTGTTCGTGATAGCCAACCTATTAATGCATAGATGAATACTGTAAATGCCACAAAAGCGATACCAATCGCCTTAGCAGACATACCCATCTGTTCTGCAATTGCCATAATGATTATGAAACCTATAAATCCTCCGGTATAGATTCCATAAACCTTAGGCAAATTGTCTATAAAATTACCTTTCATTATTCGTCCTCTCTTTCACTAAAGCCGAATTCTTCGTCGATTTTTTCCTGTCTATTTGCAAACCAAAAAATTAGAATTACAAAAATTCCAAGAGATCCTTGACATGTAAACCAATATGTCCATGGATAACCGAAAGGTCCAGTGACCTCGTTCATTTCAGCTCCAAAGAGAAAGATGCCAATTGAGAAAACAAACCATATTGCTAAAGTCATAAATAGCAATCCTCTGGTTTTTTCCCAGTGTTTTTGTTGATTTGACATTTTTACCTCTCTATTTAGTTATAACTAGGCGAAACCATAACCATTATGGAGGCTTTGAAAAGACTAAAATTTCCACATATTAGCTACTTATTTCTTACTTTTTTGGGATATAATTGGCACATCTAACAATAATTATGGGAAAATATAAATTAACCTGGAAAGACCTTACAATTAAGGATTTTAAGATTTATTTATTTTCATTATTTAAAGCCTTTATTCCTAAAAAAAAGATAAAGACTTTAGATGAACTTGAAAATTTTATTCAAACAAAATCTGCCTGGGTTACTCAAGTAACTTTATATAACTATCTAAAAACTAGAATGGGAACCAGATATGTTCTGCATTTTGATAATGATGAATTTATGTCATCAGTCAATCTAGCAAAATGGAATATTTATTCAGTAGCCTTACAAGATCTCACTTTTTTTATATTTTCATATTTAAAAGTACATTTTAATTTTAAAGATATTCATAAAGGAAAAGAAATTATCAATAAAATTTTAGATGATGAAATCTCTAATAATATGCCCTTAGAGATAATTGATGAATGTAGAAAAAATTTTAATGAAAGATTAGATTTAGTTAATTGGGAATCCTATTATAAAGACATACCGTTTAATCCAAGTGCACTTTCATTATATAAATGGGCTCCCATTGCAGATGAATTAAAAACTTTAGATCGTAAGATTGTGCTTAATTCAATGATATTAAAATGGGATGTAATCAAAAAAGAATTTGAAGAATTAATTAGTCTTTAAATATTTTTTCTGTTGTCTACCAAACTCTCAACAACACCTGGATCAGCTAAAGTTGTAGTATCACCAAGCTGATCATGCTCATTTGCAGCAATCTTTCGTAAAATTCTTCTCATAATTTTTCCAGACCTTGTTTTTGGCAGCCCTGGAGTAAAATGTATTAAATCTGGTGTTGCTAGTGGACCAATTTGTTTTCTAACCCAAAGTTTTAAGTCTCTTTCAAGTTCACCAGAGTCTTTTTCTCCGGCATTTAAAGTTACATAACAATATAAGCCATTGCCTTTTATATCATGAGGATACCCAACCACAGCTGCTTCTGCAACTTTTGGATGGGCTACAAATGCACTTTCAATCTCTGCAGTTCCAAGATTATGGCCTGAAACAATAATAACATCGTCAACTCTTCCTGTTATCCAGTAATATCCATCTTTGTCTCTTCTACAACCATCTCCCGTAAAATACTTTCCCTCAAACTGAGAAAAATATGTGTTTATAAATCTCTCATGGTCTCCATAAACAGTTCTCATTTGTCCTGGCCAAGATTGCGCAATGCAAAGTCTTCCTTCTCCTGCTCCTTTAATTTCTTTTCCGTTTGTATCTACGAGTACAGGCTTAATTCCATAAAAAGGCTTAGTTGCTGATCCTGGTTTAAGAGGAATAGCACCTGTTTGTGGAGAGATCATTATTCCACCTGTTTCTGTTTGCCACCAGGTATCTACAATCGGACACTTTGAATTTCCCACTGTTTTATAATACCACATCCAAGCCTCTGGGTTAATTGGCTCTCCAACAGTGCCAAGTAATTTCAGCGATTTTCTGCTAGTTCTTTTAACTGGACCGTCTCCTTCTCTCATTAAAGCTCTGATTGCCGTAGGGGCTGTGTAGAATGTATTAACTTTATATTTATCAATTATCTGCCACCATCGGGATGTGTCAGGATAATTTGGAATTCCCTCAAACATTATAGTTGTTGCCCCATTTGCGAGTGGACCGTAAATTATATAACTGTGCCCCGTTACCCAACCGATATCAGCAGTACACCAATAAATATCCTTTGGTTTATAATTAAAAATATACTGATGTGTCATAGAAGCATAAACCATGTAGCCGCCAGTAGTGTGCAAGACACCTTTAGGTTTTCCAGTAGATCCAGAGGTATAAAGTATAAATAATGGATCTTCCGCATTCATTTCTTCAGGTTCACAATGTGCAGGAACATCTTTAATTAAATCATGATACCACACATCTCTGTTATGGTTCCAATTTATCTCATTACCTGTTCTTTTAACAACGATACACCTTTTCACATTTGGACAACTTAATAAGGCTTCATCAGTTGTTGCTTTTAAAGGAATTGTTTTTCCACCCCTTACTCCTTCATCTGCAGTAATTACATATTCAGATTCGCAATCATTTACTCTTCCAGAAATAGAATCTGCAGAAAAACCACCGAAAATAATTGAATGAACTGCTCCAATTCTGGCACACGCTAGCATTAAAATTGCCAATTCAGGTATCATAGTAAGATAAATTGTTACCCTATCACCTCTTTGTATCCCCAATTTTTTTAAACCATTCGCTGCTTTAGAAACTTTTTGATGAAGCTGTTTATAGGAAATTTTTTGATTATCTTTAGGGTCATCTCCAACCCAAATAATAGCTGTTTTATCTTTTTTATCCTTTAAATGTCTATCAATGCAATTTGCTGAGGCATTTAAAGTGCCATCATAAAACCATTTAATCTTTACATCTTTGCTGCTATATTTTACATCTTTAATTTTTTTATAAGGTTTAATCCAAGAAATTCTTTTTCCTTCCTTTTTCCAAAATCCATCGTTTATTTTAATAGAGTCATTGTATTTCTTTTGATATTGGGCTTTGTTAGCTAAAGATTGTTTAACCCATTCAGGTTTAGTTTTTATTATAACCTCAGGTGAAGAGTTTGAATTATCTTTTCTAACTCTTATCTTTTTTTTAACTCTTTTAGATTTTCCCTTTTTATTTTTAATCTTTTTTATTTTAAACTTTTTAGTATATTTTTTCTTACTCTTAGTTTTTTTTCTATTTTTTCTAGAACTTTTTTTCTTAAATTTTGTTTTTTTTCTGTTTATTTTTGGCATATTTTTTTAAACTTTACCCATGTTATCGATAATTTTCCAGCTTTTATCATCAATCGGCATAACAGAAAGCCTGCTTTGTTTAATTAATGCTAAATGGCTTAATTCCTTATTTTTTTTGATTTCCTCAAGTTTAACTGGTTTTAAATATTTTTTCTCAAATTTAACGGTTACAGCAACAAAACGTTTAGTTATATCAGTTTTATCTGAATAAAATTCTTTAATAACTTTTACTACTCCTACTATTTCTTTTCCTATATTTGAGTGGTAAAAAAAACACAAATCTCCAAATTTCATACTTTTTAAATTTTTTGCAGCTTGATAATTTCTTACCCCATCCCACGGGGCACCTTTTGCACCAGCTTTTTTTTGTTGATCAATAGACCAAACATTAGGTTCAGATTTTACTAACCAGTAATTCATTTAAAAAATTTCTAATCTCTAGATAAACCTTTCTTCTTTAAATAAATTTTCCAAAATAGTTTTTTATAAAAAGTCAAGCTAGTACTATCTTCTGTGTTAGGTCTATTTTTAAAGATAGTGCTATGAGCAGACTCTGAAATTTCGTTCTTAGGTCTTCCATTAGAATAATAATATAGAGCAATTGATTTTCTGCTATTAGTTTCATCTGGACAGTTTACAGGTTCAGGGTTTCCATGAAAACTAAAATCATTTGTATTAAAAATAACGACTCTATTAAAAACTGGCACAATTTTTTTTACACACTTTTTCACGTTCTTATCCCAAAGTTCAAGTGAGCCGCCGTAACTTTCTTTCCAATTATGGTTGAGATAAATTAATACATTTATTCTTCTATCTAATTTCATTTTAGGATGTTTATTAAAATCACAATGAATATTTAAGTACCCTTTATTTTTTAATTCGTGGACACCACCACCCCAAAGGTAAGGGTCAGGTATTAAATGTTCTTTAATTCCAGAAATTTTATTTAAAAATTTTACAAAGACAAAAGAATTAGCAAAATTAAATAATTCATTAGTATTTTCTGATATTTTAGAAGTGTCATTTGTTGCTAACTTTTTTTCCGGATCAGAGTCATATACATCTCCTATTTTTTCAAGGTTCTTTGGAAAATCATCTAAAATTCGATTAAGTAATTGTTCATTAAAAAAATTATCCAAAACTATATGAGGAAAAGGATCATTTGAAAGATATGACTCAGAATATTTGTCTGCTATTGAGTCTAAATTTTTGTATTTTTCATTTAAAAACTTGTACATAAAAATTAAATATATAGCCTTTCAAAACCAATGCAATATCCAGAGATTTTTGATCAGATATTAGAAAACCAAATATAATCAACGCATATTTATATTTTTTTGTAGTCTGACTCCTGAACCTTTAAAAACTTGAACTTTAATTAAATCATTTATTACCTTTCGCTCGATTGTGAGGTACACATAACATTTCACAGTTCGTAGCTCTAGTTGGCCCACCTTTAATCCATGCAGCTACATGGTCTGCTTCCATTTTATCAAATGCCCAAATTTTATTTTTATTTACTCCATGTCCAATGGCACAGTATGAACAATTAGATTTATTTTGACTTTTTGCTTTTTTTGTTTGTGAAGCATATGTCGATCTTTTGGTTGTTGTATCAAATATACGAATATTTAGTAATTTATAATCTTTTGAGCTACCTAAAATAAATTCAAATATACCTTTTTTATCTGTGACGAATGGATCTGCATATAGATCATTTTTTTTCTTTGATACACTATTAGTATTATATGATTCATTTTTATATTTCTCATACAAACGACCCCATTCTAATCCACACATTTCATTTTCGACGTCATTAAATATATTTGAAATCCAATCTATCACTTTATTGAAATATTTTTTTAACTCAGAAATATTTTTATCATAACGATGATTAGACATATAATAATCAATATTCCCTTTGCTTACCCAATCTAATGCACGTTCTAAAAATGCTTGCCGTTCAACTACACCCTTAACATAGGCGCCCCACATCTGAACTTTAGCATTATTACTATTACTAAACTCTTCTTTAGCGAGGGTCACAAATGGTCCAGAGTAAAAAGCGTTAAGTTTTTCTTGTTCATTTAGTGGCACTCCAACAATATTGATTGTTTTAAACCATTCCTTTATTTCTGATTCTGAGCCTTCAACTATATAAATTGTTAACTTTGTATTGAAAATCTTATTTTTTTTGTCCTGAGCCATCCCCTCGAATAATTGCATATTACCGCTGTCTCTATCCTTAATTGGAAATTTTTGAGTAATAAATCGTCCAAGACTAGTGATCCGTTGTTGTCCATCTAAAACTTCAAATTTATCTTTTGATATTTTATTAAAATATATAAGTCCTATAGGGTATCCATTAAGAATAGAGTCTATCACAGCCATTTCTTTTTTACCGTCTCCTAAAGCATAAATATAATTACGTTGATATTCAGGTTGAATAGTTAATTTACCACCTAAACCATAAAGCCCTTTTCCTTCAAATTCATTATATTCAAATCCATCACAAATTTCTTTAACTGTGATATTTATTTTTAGGTTAGCTTTCATATTATTATTTGGTTTTTTTTAATTTTATCAGAATTCGAGCATATTGTGGTTTACCATTAATATAAGTACAGCTAGATGCACTTTTTACATTATTCATTAAATGCTCTCGTTCTCCTGTTACGTTAGAGTTTCCTAATATTTCGAATTGGTCAGGGTTATACTTATCTAAAAATGTGATTGGCACACCCATTATTCCCTTGTAATCACTTGGAATAGCGTCAGTAAATGGTACCTCTATTGCCTTGTAGTTATCGTACTTATCGTATTGTTTTTTGCCTCTAATTTGTTTGTGTTTACTAAATTTCAAATTTTCAGCCATTGTCATAAGAGTTAATGGTTGATGACGACGACCGTGATCAAGATTTGTAAGCCATAGGCAATTATTTGTTGCAACAATTCTATTTCCTTCCCCATCAATTCGAGCTTCTGTTCCGTGCAATTCATAAGTTTTTGGCACAATAAAACCAGAGATCCATCTTCCCATTCCATTTCCAATCCATGCTTCGTTCTTTCTTATCCTCTGGAATATATCCCTGTATGTCAGGCAGTTGATATTTCCAATAATCAAAAATTTTTTTTTATAATTAAACAGCTGATTTACATAAGGAATAAATAGACTAAATGGTGGATTGGTTACAACAATATCAGCTTGTTTTAGTAGATTTATACATTCTTCACTTCTAAAATCACCGTCACCATCCAACGGTGTCCACTCATTATTTCTATTTGCTTTTAATTGTAGAGCAACATCTTTTAAGTTGAATTCTCCATCGCCATCAATATCACCTACTTCATTGATAAGAAATTTGTTTGCTGTAACTTTTTTTCTACCTTTTGTTTGTGGTTGTATTTTGTGATTACTAAATAATTCTAGTTGTGTATTTGCAACAAATGAGGGTTTAAAACTTGTTGTTATTAGTTGCTTTAAACCAAGTCTTTTAAAATTTAAAACAAAATAACGAAAAAAATTGCTTTCAAAAGGATCATCACAATTACAATATATTATCTTTTTTCGGAAGGTATTAGGATTATAATCTAAGTACTTTTCTATCTCTTTTTGAATATCAATATATTGTGTATAAAATTCATCTTTTTTTGATCTTCTTGCGTTTTTAAGATTTTTAATTGCATGTTCTCTTGAATTCTTTACATTCATATTTAACTCAATTTATCATATTATAATTGAACTCCAGAACCTTTTAGAAAAGCTGCATTTTCATCTAAAGGCCATCTTGGTTTTGCTGGATGATCAAATTGATTGAACTGTTTTAATTTAAATTTTTCTAAACCAACCATTGCAATCATGGCTGCGTTATCTCCACATAATTCCAAAGGAGGAAATAGACTTCGATAATTATTTTTTTTACATAATTTTATCAAGATAGATCTAATTTTTTTATTTGCCGCCACACCACCAGCTACAACAAAAATTTTTTCTTTAGGAGAGCTTTGTTTCTCAAATTCCTCAAATGCAATAATTGTTTTTTTTTCTAGTATTTCCTCAATAGTTTTTTGAAAAGATGCGGCTAAATCAAACTTTTCTTGTTCATTTTTAATTTTTTTTGTTATTTTTAAAACTGAAGTC
This sequence comes from uncultured Pelagibacteraceae bacterium, assembly GCA_902629585.1. Taxonomy (GTDB): domain Bacteria; phylum Pseudomonadota; class Alphaproteobacteria; order Pelagibacterales; family Pelagibacteraceae; genus Pelagibacter. Next base: position 38,768 of record CACORI010000004.1, read on the forward strand.
TTAAGTCCTGCAAAAGATAAATTACACCCACCTTTATTAAAAATTGGTCTGGGTAAATCAAATTTATTTGGATCACCTTTTTCAGCTAATTTTTCAATTTGAGGTCCTCCTGGAAAATCAATTCCTAAAAGTTTTGCAGTCTTATCAAAAGCTTCTCCTAAAGCGTCATCTATTGTTGTCCCTAGTCTTTTATATTTTCCAAGATTTTTCACATTTAAATATTGTGAATGTCCACCCGAAATTAATAAAAGAAGGTATGGATAATTTACTTTTGAAATTAGTTTTGGACTTAATGCATGACCTTCTAAATGATTTACAGCAATAAAAGGTTTATCAATGGCAGATGCGAAAGATTTTCCAAAACTTAAACCAACTGATAAACATACAATTAAACCAGGACCCGCTGTAGAAGCTACAGCATCTATTTCCTCAATTCTCCTTCCACTTTCAGTAATCGCTTTTTCAACAATCCAATCTATTTTTTCAATGTGAGATCTAGCTGCCAATTCTGGTACTACTCCTCCATAATCTTTGTGAATATCTTCTTGGCTTGAGATAATATTTGATAAAATTACTGGTAATCCTTGTTCATTTTCTGTAATTAAGGATGCTGCAGTTTCATCACAACTAGATTCTATTCCAAGAATTAAGGGTTTTTTGCTCATTCAAATAGTTTTTAATAATTGTACAATCCCAATACAAGTAAGAAATAAATTTATTTATGAAAAAGAAAATAATAATTGGTTCTAGGAGTAGTAAATTGGCACTCATTTACGCCCAAAAAGCTAAAGACAGTATTTTGAAAAATATTAGCCTAGCTGACGAGGACATTATTATAAAAAAGATTGTTACAAAAGGTGATCAAGTTCAAGATAAAAGATTATCTGATTTTGGGGGCAAAGGTTTATTCTCAAGTAATATTGAAAAGGAACTTCTCGAAAAAAATATTGATATCGCAGTGCACGCATTGAAAGATCTACCTGCAATCAAAACAAAAGGCCTGATTACCGAAACATTTCTTGAAAGAAATGATCCAAGAGAAATTTTAATTTCAAAAAATAAACAAAAGCTTAATGAATTAAATTTGAAATCAGTAATAGGAACATCTTCTTTTAGAAGAGAATTTCAAATAAAAAAGATAAGACCAGATTTTATTTGCAAAATAATTAGGGGCAATGTTGATACTAGAATTAAAAAATTAAAAGAGGGTATGTATGATGCAATCATTTTATCTTATGCTGGAATTAAACAACTAAAGCTTGAAAGTGAAGTTTCTGAAATTTTTACTGTTGAAGAAATTATTCCAAGTGCAGGTCAAGGCATTATTGCTATCCAATGTCGGGAGGATGATAAAGATATAATTGATATTCTTAAAAAAATTAATCATGATGAAACTTATATTAGAGCTTATACTGAGAGAAATATTCTAAAAGTTCTGAAGGGTGATTGTGAAACTGCTATAGGTGTGCACTCTAAAATTGATGGAAACGAAATTGTTGTTGAAGCAGAGCTTTTTTCAATAGATGGTTCAAAAAGATTTTACGAAAAAAAATCTGAAAAAATTGAAAATTTTAAAGAGTTGGGTATTGAGGTAGGTGAAATGTTAAAAAGTAAATCTAAAAATTCGTATAAAAAGTAAATGCACATTTTATTGACTAGACCCTTGGAAGATAGTTCGGAAATGATTTTAAAATTTAAATCTTTAGGTCATAAAGTTTCTCATTTGCCGTTATTAAATATTGAAAAAATTGATTATGATGAAATTAATTTCATTAACTTAGGTGGAATTATATTTACTAGTGCAAATGCAGTAAAGTTTTTAGACTTAAAAAAAATAGATAAAAAAATATTTTGTTTCTGTGTTGGTAGTGCTACAGAAAAAAAAGCAAGGAGTTTAGGTTTTCAAAATACGATTACTGCTGAAGGTAATGTTTCAAATTTAAAAGAATTAATTCTTCAAAATTACGAAACTAATGACAGAAAACTTCTTTATGTAAGTGGTGAAAAAATTTCTACCAATTTAGATCAACAATTGTTAAACGAAGGTTATAATATAAAAAGAATTATAAACTATACTGTAAAGCATAATCATAAATTTGATCATGCTTTCCTCAAAGAATTAAAAAAAAATTTACCTGATATAGTCTATATTTACTCTCAAAATAGTGCTCATAGCTTTTTGAATTTTATAAAGTCTCAACAAATAGAAAATCAGTGGTTGAATACGAATTTGATGTGTATAGGTGAAAAAACCTCGTCAATATTGAATGAAATTAAATGGAAAAAGATATTTCTTTTTAATCCTGGAGAAGAAGAGTTTTTGTTATATAAAATTTAGTTATGGAATTAATAAATAATTTTTCGGAAATTTTTTTATCAGTCTGGAATAAAGGAATCCTAGGAGTTGATATATTTCAAATATTAATTGGTCTTGGGATATTTTTATTATTTTTAGTTTTTAGAGGATTAATAAGTAAGCTTATTATTAAAAAGTTAGAAATAATCTCAAAAAGAACAACAAACAAATTGGATGATACCTTTGTCCAATCCCTAATAGGACCAGCAAGATTTTTACCGATAGTTTTGGGATTTTTTATTGCAAGTTATTATATGACTTTTTCAATTGAAGGACGAGAGGTAGTGGATACAATTAACAGAACTTTAATCACAATTTTAATTTTTTGGGTCATTCATCAAATTATAGAACCAATTTCCTACATTTTAAGTGGTTTAGATAAGTTATTAACTAGAGAACTTATAGGTTGGATCATAAAGTCACTTAAAATATTGATTTTTATTTTAGGTCTTGCGGCCGTGCTTGAATTATGGGGAATTAAAATTGGTCCAATAATTGCAGGACTTGGATTGTTTGGAGTTGCTGTTGCACTAGGAGCACAAGATTTATTTAAAAATTTAATTTCTGGAATATTAGTTCTTGTTGAAAAAAGATTTAAGATTGGTGATTGGATTCTAGTCGATGGTATTATTGAAGGTATAGTGGAAAAAATTGGATTTCGATCTACAACTATAAGAAAATTTGATAAATCGTTAGCAATTATTCCAAATTTCCAATTTGCAGAAAATGCTGTTGTAAATGTAAGTGAAACCTCTAATTGGTTAATAAGTTGGATTATCACTCTTCAATATGACACTACAGTTGATCAACTTAAAACTATACGAGATCAAATTGAGGGGCATATTAAAAAAAGCGACGATTTTAATACAAGTATAGGTATTGCGGTCAGAGTTGATAAATTCTCTGATAGTTCAATTGATATGTATGTTCGTTGTTTCACAAAATCAGGTAGCTGGAATGAATGGCTTTCAGTCAAAGAGAAATTAGCAATTGAAATAAAAAAAATTGTAGAAAGTAATGATGCGTCTTTTGCTTTCCCAAGCTCTTCAATTTATATTGAAAAGAAATGATTGCCATTTTCTATTTAGTGTTACAAGTTTTAAAACTTTATTCCTACGTAGTTATAGCAAATGTTATTATTAGTTGGTTGGTTGCTTTTAATGTCTTAAACACTCAAAATAGATTAGTTTATTCTATCTTAGAATTAAGTTATCGACTTACAGATCCAATTTTAAATAGAATTAGGGCCTTTTTGCCTAATTTAGGTAATTTGGATATATCACCAATAATTTTACTTCTATTGATTTGGTTTATAGAAATGTGTATGAAGCTCTACATTGCCCCAATAATATTCTAAATTATGATTCTTATAGATGGAAAAAAAGCTGCAGCAGATTTAAGACAAGAACTCAAAAAAGAGGTTACTGATCTAAAAAACAAATATAATAAAGTTCCTGGTCTTACTGTAATTTTAATAGGTGATTTAACTCCAAGTCAAATTTACGTTAGAAATAAAGAGAAATCAGCAAATGAAGTAGGATTAAAATCTGAGGTAATTAAATACCCAGACACAGTTGAGGAAAAAGTGGTTTTAAGTAAAATTAATGAACTCAATAAAGATGATAATGTTTCTGGAATTTTAGTTCAATTACCATTACCTAAACATATAAATAAACAAAAAGTAATCGATACCATTGCACCTTCAAAAGATGTAGATGGCTTTCACCCAATGAATGTAGGAAATCTTTCCTCTGGTTATGAAAGTTCAGTCCCTTGCACTCCGTTAGGATGTTATTTATTAATAAAAAAAATTGAACCAAACTTGAGTGGCAAGAAAGCAGTTGTGATAGGAAGGTCAAATTTAAATGGAAAACCGATGACTCAACTTCTTCTTAAAGAAAATTGTACTGTAACAATCACTCATTCAAAAACTAAAGATCTAAAAGCAGAATGCTTAGAGGCAGATATCATTGTTGCTGCTGTTGGTATTCCAGAGTTAGTTAAAGGTGATTGGGTTAAAAAGGATACTATTGTTATTGATGTAGGTATAAATAAAACAGAAAAAGGCATAGTGGGAGATGTAGCATTTGATGAAGTCTCTAAAAATGCTAAAGCTTTAACTCCAGTCCCAGGTGGAGTTGGTCCAATGACAATTGCGTGTTTACTAAAAAATACAATTGAGTGTTTCAAAAGATCGCAAATTTAACATTTAAATCAATAGAATTTTTTTGATAAGTTAGGTTATGAAAAAACCTAGATACCCATATAGAATAGTAATTCTTATGGCTATACTTACTATACCTCCTATAGGAGCCACACAGCTTGGATGGTATTTATTTGACCAGCAGACTGGATTTGATTATGGAATGATTGTGGGAACATTCTCAGTCATATATGCTGCTTGGTTAATGTATGAAAAAAATTGGAGAGAGGAAGATGAGGATTAAAATATGGAAAAGATAATTTTTTTTGGACTAATCATTCCTATTTTAATATTTGTCCTTTACTTAGGCGGTAAAGCAATTATGACAGGTTTTAGTGCAAAGAGTGCAAACCGCTCAAATTTAGAAAATGAATCGCCTGAAGAAAATGATTATTCAGAGGGAAACAATGAAAATTTAATTAATGAATTAAGTAAATTAAATGAGCTCTATAAAAGTGGTGTCTTGACCGAGGAGGAGTTTGAAAAGGCAAAAAAAAAAATTTTAGAAAATTAATTTTTTTCCATTAGCCACAATTTATTTCCTGCTAGTAAATAAATTTTACCATCATTAGGGTGAACCTGAATATCCCTTATTCTTCCAATTTGACCCTTGAAAATTATCTCTTCTCTAACATTTGATAAATCATTGAAAATTAATTTTCTTATAGACTGATCTTTAAGTGAGGTTATTAGAGCATGTCCATTCCATTCATTAAATTCTTTTCCCTTATAAATAGTGATTGCACTTGTTGCGATAGAGGGTACCCAATATTGTATTGCTTTTGTAAAACCTGGTTTCCATTTTGGACCAATTGGAATGCCTGAATAATTTTTTCCACCCCAACCTAATATTTTCCATCCGTAATTCTCTCCTTTTTTTGCTTCACCAAACCAATCACCACCTTTTGCCCCATGATTACTCATATAAATTTTTCCATCAAATGGAGATAAAGTTAACCCCTGAGGGTTTCTAATTCCAATTTGATAAATTTCTGGTAGCCAATTTGATTTACCTTCAAATTTAGGATTGTCTTTTGGAATACTTCCATCAATATTTATTCTAATAATACTCCCAGGATGTTTTGTTGGATCTTGTGCTATCATACCCTGACCTCTTTCACCAGCTGATGCAAAAAGATAATTGTCTTTAATAGCTAACCTCGACCCAAAATGATAACCAGAATCTATTGGTGGATTTGCTTGAAAAATATTTTTAAAAATTAAATTTTTATCATTAAATTCTGCTTTTGCTATCGAGGTACTTGTTTTCCAATTACCTCTATTTTCAGTATATGCAATATAAACAAAATTATTATTAAAAAGAACATCTAAAAGACCGCCCTGACCATGTTCAAGAAAGTTTAAATTATGATTGATTAAATTGATGTTTTTATTTTTTATATTTACTAATTTTATAAATCCACTTTTTTCACTTACAAGTATTTCATTATCATTAATAAATGTTAATGACCATGGATCATTCAGATCGACTACTTGTTTAAAATTTAAATTTACTGCATTGACAATATTTGGAAAAATAAAAATTAATAATATGAAAAGAATTTTCATATTATTAAAAAACAACTTCAAAGCCTTCAAAGTCTGGTGGACCTAAATATAAATCTCTGTGTTGTGCAGCATTTTTATGAGCTAGTCTAAAAGCTTCTGATTTGGTCCAATTTATAAAATCCTCTTTTGACTCCCATGTACTATGAGATGAATAAAGAGAATACTCATTATTAGTATCACCTTTAATTAAATTAAAATTCTTAAATCCTTGAACGCCATCAAGGTGTGTATCTCTATTTTTCCAAACATCCTCAAATTCTTTTTCTTTTCCAAGAACAATTTTAAATCTATTCATTGCGATATACATAATTTTTTACGATAATTTTGATCTTCCTCCATCAACAGCTATGATTTGCCCAGTTACCCAAGAGCTATCATCAGTAATAAGAAATTTTGCAAGAGAAGCTGAATCTTTACCTTCACCCAATCTTTTCAAAGGATGAGCTTTTGCTATTCCATCAGCTAATACTTTGTTTTTTAACATTGGTTCTGCAATTTTTGAATTTGTCAAACTAGGTGCAATGCAGTTTACTCTTATATTTGGAGCAAATTCAGCTGCTAATGAAACAGTTAATCCCTCAATAGCAGCTTTTGTAGATGCAATTATTGCATGGTTAGTAAACCCTCGTTGAGCCGCAACTGTTGAAAACAAAACAACTGATCCTTTATTTTTTTTTAAACTTTCTTGATAATTTTTAATAACTTCAACTGCTGAATAAAGATTTAATCTCATACATTTATTAAAATCTTGCTCATTAACCATCCTAAAGGGTTTTAAATCTATTGAACCAACGCAATAAGCAACACCCTTAATGTCAGAAATATCATTTTTAACATTTTCTATAAATCCTTCATCTAAAACATCAGCTATTGTAAAAGAACAATCTAATTTTTGTGAAATTTTTTTGGTTTCATTTTCATTTCTGCCAACTAAATGAACATTATTTCCTGAATTTACTAACTGTTCAGCTAAGCTAGATCCGATTGAACCTGTCGCACCAAAAATAAGATATTTTTCTGACATAAAAAATTTTATTAGTTATATTTAAATATGAAGTTATTTTTTATACTGGGTAATCAATTATTTCCATCAAAATACTTGGACCGCTTCAAAAAAGACCACCTATTTTTTATGGCTGAAGATTACCAATTATGTACATATGAAAAGCACCATAAACATAAGATACTACTATTTTTATCATCTATGCGTTCTCACGCAGAAAGCCTGAAAAGAAATAAGTTTAAACTAGAATATATCAAAATTGAGGATAAAGAATTTAAGGATGATTATTTAAAAAAACTAAAAAAAGTAATTAGCTCAAAAAAAATAAAAGAGATTTCAAGTTTTGAAATTGAAGATAAATTTTTTGAAAAGAAGATAAGTCAATTTATTAAAAAAGAAAAAATAATATGGCATATTATCCAAACTCCAATGTTCTTAAACTCAAGAGATGAGTTTAAACAATATTTATCTAGGTCAAAAAAACCTTTCATGGCAACTTTTTATAAGGATGTTAGAAAAAAATCAGGGATTTTAATGGGTTCAGATGGAAATCCGATTGGTGGCAAATGGAGCTTTGATGAAGATAATAGAAATAAATTACCAAAAAATATTTCAATCCCAAAGTTTCCAAAAATAAATGAAACTAATCATACTAAAAAGTTAAAGCCAATTATTGAGAAATTATTTAAAGACCATCCAGGTAAAACCAATAATTTTTGGTTTGCTACTGAATATAATGATGTTGTTAAGCTTTTAAATTTTTTTATAAAAGAAAAATCAAATTTATTTGGTGATTATGAAGACGCTGTTGATCAAAAAGATAATATTTTATTTCATAGTGCATTGAGCCCTTATATTAACTTAGGTTTAATCACTCCAGAATTTATTATTAAAAAAGTTTTAGAATTCCACAAAAGTAAAAAGATAAGATTAAATTCACTAGAGGGTTACGTACGTCAGGTAATTGGTTGGAGAGAATTTATGAGAGGAATTTATCAAAGTTATTCAAATGAAATGGAAACTGGAAATTTTTTTAAACAAAATAGAAAAATGAAAAAATCTTGGTATGAAGGCACAACTGGATTACCTCCTCTTGATTATGCAATTAAGAATGCTTTAAACCATGGATGGTCTCATCACATTGAAAGGTTAATGATTTTATCTAACATCATGAATCTTTGTGAAATAAAACCAACTTTTGTTTACAAATGGTTCATGGAAATGTTTGTAGACTCTTCTGACTGGGTAATGGTTCCAAATGTTTATGGAATGGGATTATTTAGTGACGGAGGAATATTTGCAACTAAACCCTATATCTGTGGATCTGCTTATTTTATGAAAATGATGGATTTTAAAAAAGGCGAGTGGTGTAACACAATGGATGGATTGTATTGGAGATTTATTGATCGTAACAGAAAATTTTTTTTAAAAAATCCAAGGCTGTCTATGATGGTAAGAATTTTTGATAAAATGAAAACCGAAAGAAAAAAATTAATTTTATCTGCAGCAGATAAATTCATTAAGCAAAATACTATTTAGTGAAAAAAAAAAATCTTCCCTCAAAAATTTGTCCTGTCTGTAAAAGACTTTTTGTTTGGCGCAAGAAATGGAGGTTAAATTGGCAGGGAGTAAAATACTGCTCAAAAAAATGCTCTAATAAAAGAATTTAAAAATGAATTTAGAAAAATATAAATGGAAGAGTAGAATTTTATTAGTAATTACTCCAAATTTTAAAGATAAATCATATCAAAAAGCGAAAAAAATATATCAAAGCAAGATTAAGGAATTTCATAAAAGAAATGTAAAATTAATATGCAAATCAAATAAAAACAAAACTTTTTCAGTAAATATTATTGGGTTCGACGGTAAATCAAAAAAAGAGATGAATTATTTAAACTACAAACTGGTTTTTCAAATTATTGATAAGATGCCATTAAATAAAAAAATTAAACCAATTAACCTATCTTTATATTCAGATTATAATCCCAAAACCACTACACATGGATTAGGTTTTAAAAATAAAGAAAAAGCTTTATCTACTATCAACACAATTAAAAATAGACCTATCAAATATCAAGTTAATGTAGTTTCGACTATGTTAGGTAGAGCTAAAAATCATCCAAATAAAACTAAAGATATGGAGGGCGCTATAAAAGTATTTGATGGCTGGATAAAAAAATATAAGAGTAAGAAAAAACGGAAAGTAAGTTAATGAATTTTTTAAAAAAAATAATTGTTCTTTCAATTTTAATGTCACCTAATATTGTTAATGCTGATTTTTTTGAGGATATATCCAATAAAATTGTTAATAATCCAAAAAGACTTAGTTACGGCATTTCTGTTGCCGATATAGACCAAAATGAAAAATATGAATTTATAGTCACAGGATTTGGTTATCCTAATTTAGCCTTATCTTATGATAAGGGAAAATTAATTAATGTTGTTGGTCAAAAAATATTTTCTGATGAGTTTAGAAAAACTATTGGGGTTGCTGCGTGCGATGTTGATAGAGATGGATATGAGGAAATATACTTTCTAAACACCGATACTTACAGCGGAGCAAAAAAATATTCTGATAGACTAATAGATTTTGAAGGAAATAAGTTTTTAGACATGTTTGAAATTGAAAAAAATAAAAAGGAATTAAATTTAACAGCAGGAAGATCAGTTGCTTGTGTGGATAGAAAAGGTAATGGCGAATATGGTCTTTACGTGTCAAACTATGGAGGACCAACAAGGTTTTATGAGATTGAAGATAATAAGATTAAAGATAAATCAGCTGATTTAAATTTAGATAAAGTTACAGGTGGAAGAGCAGTCGTGTCAGGACATATTTTAACTGATAGATCAGATATTTTTGCAGCAAATGAGAGAGGTGCAAATTTTCTCTTAAAAAATAACAATGGATTTTTTGAAGACGTAGCGTTTGATTATCGGGTAGATGATGTGATTCAGAACGGTAGAGGAACAACATTATCAGACATACTTTATAGAGGAAGGTTAGATATAATAAGTGGTAACTGGCAAGGTTATCACAGAGCTTATGTGTTAAGAGATAATCAATTTAAAGACATAGGTAATATTAAATTTGATAAACCATCTAGAATAAGAACTATTATATCTGCTGATTTTGATAATGACGGTTATGATGAAGTTTTCATGAATAACATAGCTGAGCCTAATAAGTTATTTAGAATAAAAGAGAATGGAATTTTTGAAGAAATAATATTGCAAACTGGCCTTGAACCAGGTGGGTTTGGCACGGGAGCTGCAGTTGCTGACATTGATGGAGATGGTATTTTAGAATTACTAGTTTCTCGGGGTGAAAGTAAAGAGCAACCATTAACTCTTTACAAAGCAAAAGTTAAAAAAGATAGTAAATATTTAAGAGTAAAACCCTTAAATAAATATGGCGCACCGGCTAGAGGAGCTACAGTAACTTTGATAACTGATCAAAGAAAGCATTCAAAAACTATTGATGCTGGGTCAGGTTACTTATGTCAAATGGAGCCTGTGGCACATTATGGAATTAGAAAAAATGAAAAAAATTTTAAATTAGAAGTGAAGTGGACTAATGGAAAAAAAAAATTAATTAATATAAGTGAATTAAATAAAACAATTACTATAAAGCAAAAATGAAAAAAATTTTTAACATACTAGTACTCGTAATTGTAATACTATTCAATTTTAATTCATTTGCTGAGGAAAAAAATTATCATAAAGAATTAATTACTGATTGGTCTAGAATATTTCCTGATCAAAATCGAAATGCTGCTGGTCCTAAGTTTTTCAAATATATCATAGATAAAAAAATTACATATAAAGATTTTGTTGAGTTTAACAAATTATATTGCGCAGTTTCAGGATCACTAATTGATCCTGATAGTGAACCAGATTTTTTATTTGTTAATGAAAGTGAAACTGACATGAAAATTTGCGGAAATTATTACAAGTGTTGTATCCCTTGTTCATGTGATATCATGAAATACTCTAAGGTTCAAAAAATGAAATATAAATTCGTTGACGGTATTAAAGAATTTTTTGTTTTTACGATAAAAAATCCTTGCAATAAAAATGATTTTCCTAATAGAGTAAATAAAGACTATTTCTGTGATGGAAAAAAAATTAATGATAAACAAGTTTATAATCTTAATGATCAAATTGTTATAGGATTACTACATGATGGAAGAAATTGTAATAAGGATGAGATTGATTATGTAAAAAGTCATCAGGTTACTGGCAGGTATTGTGAATTAAGAAACAATACCCCTTTAGAAAATTTAGATGCTGGTATGGGTGATATCTTTATAAAGCTCGCAAGATAAAATTTTTGAGAATTTAAAATTAAATATGTATAATAGTTAAATATTGAATATTATCATTTTACAGCATATTAAAATTGAAGATCCAGGTTACATAAAAGACCTTATGTTAGCTGATGGATTAAATCTTACTACAATTGAACTGGACGAAGGTGATAAAATTCCAAATGATTTAAGTAAATTTGATGGGATGTTTTGTATGGGTGGTCCAATGGATACTTATATGGAAAAAGAATATCCTTGGTTAATTGAAGAAAAAAAAAAAATCAAAGAGTTTGTTGTTGATCTAAAAAAACCTTATTTAGGCTTTTGTTTGGGTTGTCAGTTATTAGGTGAGGTTGTGGGCGGTAAAGTTGTAAAATCAAGTCCAGCAGAGATTGGTATGATGGATATCAATTTTACGAGAGAAAAAAATCAAGATAATTTGTTTTCTAATTTTCCAAACAAAATTAAAAGTTTGCAATGGCATTCATATGAGGTTCAAGGAATAGAGAATAATAAAGATGTCACTTTGTTAGCCTCATCTCCTGTTACTAAATTTCAAATTTTTAAATATCAAAATCATGCTTATGGTATTCAATTTCACATTGAGATCAAAGATACGACAGTTAAAGATTGGGGATGTGTACCAGAATATAAAAAAGCTTTGGAAGATCAATTAGGCGATGGCGCACTTGAAAAATTTGATCAATCTGCAAAAGAAAACATGACTGATATGAATAATTATTCTAAGATTCTTTATAGTAATTTTAAAAAACTTTTATGAATAATAAAATTTTTGAATGGGCAGGAGTTATTACGGCAATATTATATTCATTATTTGTAGCTATGAATATTGGTATAGAGTTTTTTGGTTTTTGTTTATTACTTATATCTGCAATCTTAATTGGAATTTGGGCTTATAGAGGAGGTCATAGAGGAATATTATTTTTACAATTCTTTTATGCAACGGCAGGTATTATTGGAATGTTTAGGTGGTTTTAATTAAAAGTTGAAATTATCTTAGGAATATAATTTTTAAAATTAAAAAAACCTTTGTTACAATATTGCCAAGAATACTGATCAAGTTTTCTATATAAAAAATCTATTTTTATATTATTTGAATTTAGATAATCTAAGTTTTCACCTACTGTTGGATATAAACTATAACAATTTTCAATCTGTTTAATTTCACTTATATTTACGACTTCACAATCAATAGACTTAGCTCTTAATCTTTTTTCTTGGTCTATAATTAATAGGGATTTAAATTTCATTACTTTTTCACTAAGCTTTATAGATCTATTTTCATTTTTATTAAAAATTAAATAAATTTTTTTTAATTTATTATTCTGAAAATCAGTGATCTCAAAAGAAAGATTGTTCTCAAAAATTAATAGATTTTTATCCTCTATATTTTGTGGATTATTATAATCTTTTTTTATGATTGGATAGGTTTTTTCAGATATTTTTGGAGGAGCATTTTCATTTAATTTAATATTATTAAATCTATTATTTGTGAATTTTTTGATATTCCATTCACTTGCTAAATAATGCTTTCCCTGAGTTTGAACACCTGCGACCCATCTCCATCCAAGGGTATTCGATGCAGCATCCCCATCATAAAGATGTTGCATAAAAAATTCTGCACCTAATTGCCAAGGTAGTTCTAAAGTAAAAATCCAAATACTAGCAAACCACATTCTTGTGTGGTTATGTAAATAATTGTTTTCTTTTAATTCATTTATCCATGTATTGAAGCATTCAATATTAGTTTTACCTTCTACTGCATCTAGATAGCTCTGCTTATTTTTAAATTCTTCTTTAATTTTATATAATTCTATTAAATAGTCTGACCAAACATTTGGTCTTAATTCTAACCAGCCCTTCCAATATGTACGCCACAAAACTTCTTGGATAAATTTTTCATTCTTTGAAAAAGAAAACTTACTAAGTGATTTTTTAATTACTTCTCTCTCACTAATGATCCCGTGGGTAATATATGGAGATAAACAAGAAATATTAGATCTATTTTCTGGTCCAAAATCGAAATTTCTTAACTTAGCGTAATCTGTAAGATTGTTTTCTACAAAATAATCTAATTTGTCTAAGGCCTTAGCCCTTGAAGCTTCAAAATTCATACTAAATTATTTTGATTTTTTTTTCTTTAGTCCTAATTTATCACTGTGTCTTAGTCTCAAGATTACTATTGCTCCAGCAATTAAAACTATTGCAACAGCTTCATAAACAAGTGCTGCAGGATCCATTTCCTTTCCTTGAAGAATAATAAATCGTGCTAAGGCTGTAATCGCTATCAACAAAGGCAATGTAATACTAATTGACTGTTGATCCCAAAAAACTCTCACCATTGCTAATACTTCTAAGTAAAGAAACATTAATAACAGATCTGCTAAAGTTACTGATTGATTAAAAAACATTTTTTTTATTTCTATTCCAACAGCAATTACTGTACTTACTAAAATTATACACATTAAAATTAATTGTAAATTTTTCGCTATCTTTTGCATTATTTATCCTTACTAAATGGTAACCATTTTTCAAATACTGATTTTGATGGTCCTTCATATGGTATTGAATAAGAATATGGGTTTTCGCTAGTTAACACCTCAATTCCTTTTGAAAAAACAAAAATAAAAACGATTACAAAAACGAGAACCATAATTTTAAAAGGGTCAAAATTTTTTGTTTTAAAAACACTAGCTGAATTTTCTTCAGCTCTATGAAAATGTTTGAATGTCATATATACCGCAAATATTAAACCAATGTGAGCTAAAAAAAGTCCAGTCCAGCCAAATACAAAAGTTGTATAAGAAAATACGTATAAACTAAAAACTGTTGTCCAAATAAAACTTAAGACCAAGAGAATTTGTAATCTTACAGTTTTAGGAAGAGAACGAAGATCATTTTTACTATCATCAAACAAAATGTTAGCAGTATCTCTCATCCAATTTTTAATTGATTCCATAAATTTAAACTATGTTTTTTTCAAAAATAAACAATCCCCAAATTGTCCGTAAATAAATAGCTAGTTTCTTAACTTTTTTTTATGAAAATTAATAAAACTTTCAACGTTGGATTTATTGAATGATTTATTTTCCTCAAATGAAACTTTTTTTTTTGAATAAGCAGTGCTTTTTGTGATCCTTGAATGGATTGTAATGTTACCTTTATAAAGCTTAAGCTTAACAGATCCATTGACTTTATTTTTTTTTAAATCGACAATTTTTTGAAGTTTAAATCTCTCTTTTGAATACCAGTAACCATTATAAATCAATTCTGCGTATCTAGACAATATCGACTCCTTTTTGTGCATAGTATCTTTATCTAATGTTACTGACTCAATAGCTCTATGTGCTATAATTAGAAGTGTTCCACCTGGGGTTTCGTAAACTCCTCTAGACTTTATTCCAAGAAATCTGTTTTCAACTAAATCAACTCTCCCAATTCCATTTTTTCCAGCTATTAGATTGAGTTTAACAAGAATTTTTTCAGGACTCATTTTTTTCCCATTAATACCTATCGGATCACCATTTTTAAAATTAATTGTTACAAATGTTTTTTTATCAGGTGCTTTTTCAGGAGAAGTTGTCCTTTGAAAAATAAATTCTGGAGCAGAATTTTTTGGATTTTCTAAAATTTTTCCTTCGGTTGAAGTATGAAATAAATTGTCATCTACAGAGAAAGGTGATGCTCCTTTTTTATCTTTTGGAATGGTAATTTTATGTTTTTGTGCATAATTAATCAAATCGGTTCTCGATTTTAATTTCCAAATTCTCCAAGGGGCTATTATCTTTATTTTTGGATCAAAGAAGTGGTATCCAAGCTCAAATCTTACTTGATCATTTCCCTTTCCAGTAGCTCCATGAGCTACAGCATTTGCTTTATATTTTCTGGCTACAGCTATTTGGTCTTTTGCTATTAAGGGTCTTGCTATTGATGTCCCTAGTAAATAAACACCTTCATATATTGCGTGACCTCTGATCATTGGAAAAACGTAATCTTTTACAAAAACATTCTTTAAATCTTTTATCACAATTTTTTTTACTCCTAATTTTTTAGCATTTCTTATTATTTTTTTTCGGTCGATCTTTTGACCAATATCAGCAGTGTAACAAATAATTTCTGAGTTATAATTTTCTTGAAGCCACTTCAATATTATAGAAGTATCGAGTCCTCCTGAATATGCTAAGACAATTCTGTTTTTGGATTTCATTAATTAACTGCAAGCTGTTTTTGCAGCATTATATGCTTTAGTAAATCCGAGAAGTGAATAATGATCTATAGTTTGAGAACCTTTTTGATTATATCCTTTGATCATTATTCGTGATCCTTTTTTCATGACTTTAATCATTTTTTTTTCAATTTTGTTATCAAAGATCCAAGCAAAACTTTGCTGAACAATATCAAATTCAATTTTCTTTTTGCCAGATATTGCAGTTACAGAATTGTTTTTGTTAAATTCGTAACCGGGACTAGTGCTTACCTCGTCAGTTATTTTTTCATTAGGCCTAAAAGTAACAAAAAGTCTTGCATCTCTTTTATTAGATTTTGGAGATTGTAATACAGGAGAAGATTGTGCGTAACAAACAGTTCCTGAAGAATCTATTAAAACCATTGTTTGCCAGTCTTTAAATTTTCCTACTTCTTTCAATTCTTCAGATTTTGAAGGCATTATTGTAAAAAGGGTAAAAACAAAAAGTATAATAAGATTTTTTTTTATCAAGGACATGGATTTGGATATATTTTTTGAACCTCGTTAATTTCTTTTATTACATCTTCACTTAATTTCATATTTACACTTTCTAAATCAGTTTTCAACTGATCCATTTTAGTTGCGCCAATAATTAGCGATGTAATAAAAGGTTGGATTTCACAAAATTTCAGTGACATTTGAGCAAAATTCAAATCATATTTTTTTGAAATATTATAGTATGCATTAACAGCTTTTGATGTGTTAGGTTTATTATATCTAGTCCAGAAATCACCATCTCTTTCCAACCTTGAGCCCTTTGGAAGTTGATTGTTCATATATTTTCCAGTTAGATATCCGCTAGCAAGGGGTGAATAAGCTAATAATCCTATTTTTTCTCTAATAGAAATCTCAGCCAACCCAATTTCATAAGTTCTATTTAATAAACTGTATGGATTTTGAATTGACATCATTCTAGGAAGCTTTCCATTTTTTGCTAATTCTAAATATTTTGAAACACCCCAAGGTGTTTCATTTGATAAACCTACATATCTAATCTTCCCATCTTTAATAAATTTATCTAAATTTTCTAAAACATCTTCAAATTGATTCCAATTTTTATTCTCATTGTGTTCGTACCCAAGTCTTCCGAACATGTTGGTATTTCTTTCTGGCCAATGAAGTTGGTATAAATCAATGTAGTCAGTCTTTAATCTTTTAAGACTTCCATTTAAAGCCTCATTCATTTTATCAAATGTATAATTGTTTCCTCCCCCTCTGATATATTCTCTTGCTGGTCCAGAAATTTTTGTTGCAAGAACTATTTTTTCTCTCTTTTTAACTTTCTTGAACCAATTTCCAATAATGATCTCCGTATTTCCAAAAGTTTCTTTTTTTGGGGGGATTGCATATAGTTCTGCAGTATCCCAAAAATTTACACCTTGATCTAAGGCAAAATCCATTTGTTCAAAACCCTCTTTTTCAGTGTTTTGCTCACCCCAAGTCATTGTTCCAAGGCAAATTGTACTTACATTAATTTCCGTATTTCCTAATTTTTTATAATTCATTATGATTTATTGTCACAAATTTTAATTATCTTTTAAGGCATCTTGAATAATTAGTAAAAGACTATATATTTTAGATAATATGGAATTTAATAAAAAAGGAATTCTTGAAAGAGCTAAGATAGCCGCTCAAGAAACTGCTGTAACAGATGAAGGCCTAAGAGCTTATATGCTAAAAGTATATAATTACATGGCAACTGGTGTTTTACTTACTGGAATAATTGCACTTTTAACATTTAAAATGTCGGTTGTTACTGATGCCTCTGGATCTATCATAGGACTTACACAAATGGGTAATGCAATTTATTTATCTGGTTTAAAATGGCTTGTAATGTTGGCACCTTTAGGAATAGTTTTTTACATGAGTTTTGGTATCAGTAAGATGAGCGCATCAAAAGCTCAAACAACATTTTGGGTTTTTGCAGCATTGATGGGGTTATCTTTATCCTCAATTTTATTGGTTTACACAGGTATGAGTGTAACAAGAGTTTTCTTTATTACTTCCGCAACTTTTGGAGCGATGAGCATATATGGTTACACTACTAAAAGAGATCTAACTAAACTAGGATCTTTTTTAATGATGGGTCTTATTGGCATTATTATTGCTTCAATTGTAAATATTTTTATGAAGTCTTCGATGATGTACTTTGTTATTTCAATTTTAGGTGTTTTAATATTTGTAGGTTTAACAGCATATGATACACAAAAAATCAAAAACATGTATGTTGCTAGTGACTCAGGTGAATTGATTGGAAAAAAAGCAGTCATGGGAGCTTTAACTCTTTATTTAGACTTTATCAATTTATTCATCATGCTCTTAAGACTTTTTGGTCAAAGAAGATAAATTTTAATTTAAAGTTTTTTCCAATTAGTATTCTTTAAGAGAAGATTTAAATCAGCAGAATTTTTTAATATTTTTCCGTTTGTATCCGTTATTAGATATTTTAAATTTTTATTCTTTGGTTTAAAGTTTTTGCAGATTTTATAAAGAGCATTTTCTGCTGCATTTTTGAATACGCTAAAACCTACCTGTTTACTAGATATATTCAAACCATAATCTTTCCATGAGCCTTCAGAAACCATTTTTGCGTATAAATTTAATATAATTTTTAATTCATCCTTTTCAAAAAAGTTTTTATCTTCTAATCTTTTATCGTTAATATTATTGACGACTAATCTTAGGTTATTATTCATTTGTTTTGTATTTATTGATTAAACCTATCTGAAAAGCTGTAAAAATAAAAGTTATTGGCAATAAACCCCAAACTTTAAAATTAACCCAAAATTCCTCAGATTGAGTTCTCCATACCAATTCATTTAATATTGCTAGGCTAAAGAAAAAATATATCCACCTTTTATTTAGTATTTCCCATCCTTCCTCTTTTAACATGATAGAATTTCCCATCAATTTTTTTAGAAGGGGCTCATTCGTAAAAAATTTTCCTGTCAGTAAGGCTAAACCAAATAAAATGTTTATAATTGTTGGTTTTATATATATAAATACAGGATTATCAAAATAAATTGTTAATCCTCCAAAAAAAGTAATTAAGATTCCACTAAGTAATGGAACTTTAGGTATTTTTTTTTCTAAGAACCAAATTATGGCTAATGCCAGAATTGTCGCAATTATAAATGGAGGAATTGCAACCTTTAAATCTTTTCCACTATCGTAGTAGTAGTAAAAAAAAATTACTAATGGGCCAAAATCTGTAAGAAATTTTAAAAAAGATTTATTCACCGTATTGTTATTAACACATTTAAGAATTTCGTTAAAACTTAATATTTTTGTTATTGATTTTTATATTTAAATACCCATACTAATGTCAATGGCAATTCAAAAAGCAAAATTTTCAATTGGTGATATCGTAAAACACAAACATTTTGAGTTTAGAGGTGTTATTTATGATGTAGATTTTGAATTCAATAATTCTGAGGAATGGTATCAGTCAATACCAAAAAATGTTAGACCTAGAAAAGATCAGCCATTTTATCACTTGTTAGCTGAAAATGATGAAATTACTTATGAAGCATATGTATCGGAACAGAATTTATTAAATGATGATTCTGACGAACCGATAAAACACCCGTTAATCGAAGAGATTTTTTCAGGTAAAAAGGGCTCGAGTTATTTTAAGCCTTCCAATTAAATCATTTTTTAAACACAATTAGCTCAAATCTTAGACATAGAGAGTGAATATTATCAATTTACAACTGATCAAGAGTGTTACTTTTTACCTCTATCATTATCTCCCTCTACATTCTTGATCAGTCAATTCTTTCATATTAAAATATATCTAACATGAAGTTTGTATTTAAATTATTTGAACCAAATAAGATTTTTCTTATTACTTCTAGAGCTCCAAAATATGTTATGGCTTTATTTATCATTGTCATTTCAATAGGATTACTTGAGGCACTAATTTTTTCACCTGAGGATTATAAACAAAGTCATTCAGTAAGAATAATGTATGTTCATGTACCAGCAGCATGGATTTCACTTGGTATTTTTTCATCTATGACATTTTTGTCTTTAAGCGGTTACATATTTAAAAATAAGAATTTTTTTTTAATTTCAAAGAGTCTTGCATCATCTGGATTAGTTTTTAATATAATTGCTTTAGTTACAGGCTCTATTTGGGGGAAGCCAACATGGGGGACTTGGTGGGCTTGGGATGCCAGGATAACCTCGATGTTAATTCTAGCTCTTTTTTATTTTATGTATTTGATAGCATGGAGAATTTATGAAAATAAAGATTATATTTTCAAAATTACAACATTAATTACTTTATTTGGAATTATAAATGTCCCTATTATCAAGTTTTCAGTTGATTGGTGGAATACTCTACATCAACCAGCATCCATTAATATTTTATCCAAAACAACAATACATTCGTCAATGTTATTTCCTTTATTAATAATGACTGCGGCATTTGCTCTATTTTCTTTATTAATTTTTTTAATGAAATATAATACAGAATTGATAAAAATTAAGAATAAAGGCTTAGATAGATTATGATCAACGAAATTATTAATATGAATGGATATGGACTTTACGTATGGTCTGCTTTTACATTTACCTTAGTAAGTTTTGTTTCACTATATATCGTTACCAAAGCGCATTACACAAAAGAAAAAAATAAATTTGAAGTAAAATTTGGAGCTCTTGACCCAAAGAAAGCAGAAGTTGCAAGATCACAAGTTATTAATAGAGAAATTTTATCTACCACTAACAATATTTAACTTTTAAAAGATGTATGGTCGAAAAGTTAAACTAAGATTTTTATTTATAGCGTCAGTATTTCTATCTTTAATATTATCGGCTTTTTTGATTTTAAAATCTTTAGAGGAAAATGTTGTTTATTTTAAATCACCATCAGATATTCAATTTTTAGAGGAAATAAAAAATCAGAAAATTAGAGTAGGAGGAATGGTAAAAGAAAATTCAATTAAAGTTTTACCTGAGAAAATAAATTTTATTGTTACTGACTATAAAAATGAAATTTATGTAGTTTATTCTGGTGTTCTACCAAATCTCTTCTCTGAAGGGAAAGGAGTTGTTGCAGAAGGTTTTTTAAAAGATAGAAATTTTTTCGAGGCAACAAAAATTCTAGCAAAACATGATGAAAATTATATGCCTCCAGAAGTTAAAGAGGCTTTAAAGGAAAAATAAAATGTTATCTAGCTCGATAGGTTATTATTCTTTAATTTTTGGACTGTGTGTTTCCATCGTTATTATATTTTTATCAATAAGGAATTTTAAAATTTCAAATAATTTAGATAAAAAAATATTGATATTTTCCTTCGTCCAGTTTGCTCTAGTATTGGTAAGCTTTTTAGGATTAATATCGGCCTTTGTTTTTTCAGATTTTAGTAATGAAACAGTTTTTAATAATTCCCACACAACCAAACCATTATTTTATAAAATCACAGGAACGTGGGGAAATCATGAAGGAAGTTTATTATTATGGTTATTAGTATTAACTTTATTTATTTTTATATTTCTACTTAAATCAAAAAATCAGCCTAACAAATACAGAATTCTTACTGTTATATTTCAACAAATAATAATATTTGGTTTTTTTACTTTTTTAATTAAAACATCTAATCCTTTTAATTATTTATTCCCGATTAATGAAGAAGGCTTGGGTTTGAATCCAATTCTTCAAGATCCTGCATTAGCCATTCACCCTCCAATCCTTTATTTAGGATATGTTGGGTCCTCTATAATATTTTCCAGTGTGTTAGCCGCAACCACATTAAATAATATTAATATTTACTGGGCAAAGCATATTAAGGTTTGGGTTTTAACTTCTTGGGTTTTTCTTACTCTAGGAATTTTATTAGGATCGATATGGGCATATTATGAATTAGGCTGGGGTGGTTTTTGGTTTTGGGACCCTGTAGAAAATGTTTCTTTAATGCCTTGGTTGGCTCTGACAACTTTATTTCATTGTTTATTAGTTCTAGAAAAAAGACCTATTTTTAAATCGTGGGTTATAATTTTATCAATATCTACTTTTACACTCAGTATGTGTGGAACCTTTTTAGTCCGTTCGGGTATATTGAATTCCGTACATACTTTTGCGAATGATCCAGAGAGGGGATTATTCATTTTATCTTTTTTATTTGTATTAGTATTTATTTCGATATTCATATTTTTCATTTTTCATAAAAATGATGAAAATTATTCATCACCTATTTTTTTGTTAAGCAAAGAAACCTCTCTAGTGATTAATAATTGGTTTATGATGTACTTTTTATCAGTAATCTTAATTGGAACAGTTTATCCAATATTTTTAGATGTAATATCTTCACAAAAAATTTCTGTTGGTCCACCATTCTATCATAAGTTATTAATTCCATTTCTAATTCCTTTTTTAATTTTTATGGCTATAGGGCCAAGGCTAAAATGGATTAAATCTGAATTAAAGGGAAAATCAAACTTAATATTATTACTGATTATCTCTTTATTTCTCTCATTTTTTATAATCAGAAATTTTGACCCAAACTATTTATTGAATAGTATTTTAATTGGGAGTGCTTTTTATTTATTTTTTATAACTATACAAGATTTTTTTATTAAAAAAAAAAGATTAAGTCAAAACGTAGCTCATTTTGGCTTCAGCCTATTAATTTTAAGTATTTTATTTAATAACATTTTATCCAAAGAGATAATTACCAATTTAAGAGTTGGTGAAAGTTACAAAAATAAAGATTTAGAAATAGTTTTTAATGATTTAATAAAAGAAGATAAAAAAAACTATGTATCGTTTACAGGAAATTTCTCAATAACAGATAAAAGTTTTAAAAGCTTATTAAAACCTGAACTTAGAGTTTACAATCAACCAAATATTATAACTAGTGAAGCTGATATAAAAATCACATTGTATCGTGATAACTTCATTACTATTAATTCTGTCAAAAATGAGGATTATTTTAATGTTAGATATTTAGTGAAGCCTTTCATGTTGTGGATTTGGATTTCAGTATTGTTGATAGTGTTGGGAGGATTAACAAGTTTATTAAAAAAAAATGACTAATAAAAAAACCTTAATAGTTATTACATCTTTTTTTACTTTTATTTTTTTAATATTTTTTAAAGGTTTAAATAATTCTAATACTTATAAGCCATCTAAAAGTCAGAATGATACGATTCCAAAATTCTCTGCTTATTCTTTTTATGAAAAAAAAATAATTAATTCAGAAAATATTTTTAATGAAAAAAAATTTTATTTATTAAATATTTGGTCATCTTGGTGTTTACCTTGTAGAGATGAACATCCTTTGATAATGAGTTTAAAGGAAAATAAAAAATTAGAGATAATAGGCCTGAATTATAAAGATAAAAATAAAAATGCTAAAAAGTTTATAGATGATTTAGGTAATCCTTACTCTAGAATTTTACTAGATAATGATGGCACAAAAGCAATCGAATGGGGCGCATATGGAGTTCCCGAGACATTTCTTATTTTTGATAATAAAATTATTAAAAAATATATTGGACCGTTAAACCCAGAATCAGTTTTGGAAATTAAAAATTATATAAAATGAAAATCTTGAAAATTATTATTATATTCATCATAATATTTTCTTCACAAAATATAAAAGCTGAAGAAAAAAATCTTCAAAACAAGATAACGAAAAATTTACGTTGTTTAATTTGTCAAGGCCAGTCTGTTTATGACTCTGACTCAGAATTTGCAATTAGTTTAAAACTTGTTGTGCAAAATAAAATTAATCAGGGTTTTTCTGAGAAAGAGATTTATAATTTCTTAACTGATAAATATGGTGAGTGGATATTATATGAACCTAAATTTAATAAAAATACATATATTTTGTGGTTTTTGCCACTATTGATCTTCTTATTTGGGGGTGCGATAGTGTTTAAAAAATTTATAAAATTTAAATAATAATCTGTTATTAAATGAAATGTTTTTAAAAAAAATCAGTTTATTTTTAATTGTTATATTTACTGCAACGAAATTGTATGCTGTTGAAGATATAGCAAGTACTCACCAATTAAATTATTTCACTGGAAATTTCGATTTTAGTGATGATAAACAGCAGGCAATTCTTTTTGGCTTTCAACATCAAAATGAAAATTTAAATAGAAATACTTTTTTGGGAAATGTTTCACCAATTACAGGTGGTTTTGTTACTGAAAATTCAGCTGCATATGTTTATACAGGGATAGAGTGGAATGTAGATATGAGTGAAAAAATTAAATTTACTCCTAGTTTTGCTCCAGGTTTATATCATGAAGGAAATGGAAAAGATTTAGGACATGTATTGGAATTTAAATCAGAGGTACAATTTTCATATATATCCTCAGAAAAAACAAGTTTTGGGGTTTCATACAACCATGTGTCGAATGCCAGTTTAGGAGATAAAAATCCTGGGGCAAATAGTTATATGTTTAATTTCTTAAAAAAGTTTTAAAATTTTTTAATGAACTTAAAAGATTGTCATAATTTTAGTGATTTTAGGAAATTAGCAAAAAAAAAACTACCCTCCCCCATTTTTCATTATATAGATGGAGCTGCAGATGATGAAATTACTTATGAAAGAAATACGAGTGCGTTTGATGATGTTGACTTAGTACCAAATGTACTTAGAGGTGTAGAAGATGTAGACTTATCAACCACAATTTTTGGTAAAAAAATAGACTTACCTTTTTATCTTGCACCTACAGCGCTTCAAAGACTTTTTCATTATGATGGTGAAAGAGCAGTTGGAAAAGCAGCTCAAAAATTTAATACTATGTTTGGAGTTTCTGCACTAGCGACAGTAAGTGTTGAAGAAATATCATCTCTTATTAATACACCAAAAATGTTTCAATTTTATTTTCATAAAGATAGAGGATTAAATGATTCTTGTTTAGAAAGAGCTAAAGCTGCAAAATTTGATGTGATGGCTTTAACAGTGGATACCATAACAGGTGGAAATCGAGAAAGAGATTTAAGAACTGGTTTTACTTCTCCACCTAAACTCACACTATCAAGTTTATTTAGCTTTGCTACAAAACCTATGTGGGGAATAAATTATTTGACGAAAGGTAAATTTGAATTACCTCATTTACAAGATTATGTAAAAGAAGGTACCAGCACTAATACATCAATTGGAAATTACTTTTCAACAATGCTTGATCAATCTATGAATTGGAAAGATGCTGAAAAACTTTGTGCTCAATGGGGTGGGCATTTTGCTTTAAAAGGAGTTATGAGTGTTGACGACGCTAAAAGAGCAGTTGATATTGGATGCACTGGTATTATGGTTTCTAATCATGGAGGGAGACAATTAGATGGTTCAAGATCGCCCTTTGACCAACTTTCAGAGATTGTTGACGCTGTAGGAGATAAAATTGATGTAATTTGCGAGGGTGGAATTCATAGAGGAACACATATGCTCAAAGCTTTATCCTTAGGTGCGAAGGCATGTTCTGGTGGAAGATTATATTTATATGCTTTAGCAGCTGCTGGACAAGCAGGTGTTGAAAGAGCGCTAGGACAATATAAAGCTGAGTTAATAAGAGATATGAAATTAATGGGATGTACCAAAATATCAGATCTAAATAGAAATAATTTAAGATTTAGAAAAAACTAAAAATTAAAAATGAGCCTAAATGATTGTTATAATTTTGAGGATTTTAGAAAATTAGCAAAAAAAAATCTTCCATCACCTATTTTCCATTATATTGATGGGGGTTCTGATGATGAGACAACACTTAAAAGGAATACCGACTCTTTTAATGATTGTGATTTAGTCCCAAATATTCTTGCAAGCGTAGGAAAACCAGATCTTTCAACGACAATATTTGGAAAAAAAATAGATTTGCCAGTATTTTTATCACCATGTGCAATGCAAAGACTTTATCATCATGAAGGCGATAAAGCTTCAGCAAGAGCAGCAGATAAATTTGGAACATTTTATAGTATGTCTACTATGGCAAATAATACTATAGAAGAGATTTCTAATATTTCAGGTGGACCCAAATTATTCCAGCTTTATATCCATAAAGATAAATCAATTACTGACGATTTAATTGATAGGTGTAGGAGATCAGGTTTTGATGGAATGTGTTTAACTGTAGACACATTGGTTGCAGGTAATAGAGAAAGAGATCACAGGACTGGTTTTACAACCCCACCAAAATTAACATTACAAAGTTTAATGAGTTTTGCAATGCATCCAAATTGGGTATTCAATTATTTAACTCATGGTAAATTTAAGTTGTCAAATGTTGCTACAAAAACTGATAAAGGAACAAACATAGCAAAATCTGTAATTGATTATATTAATGAGCAATATGATCCTGCCATGGATTGGAAAGATGCTGAATATTGTATAAAAAAATGGGATGGCCCATTTGCTTTAAAGGGTGTGATGTCTGTTGATGATGCAAAAAAAGCATTAGATATTGGTTGTACCGCAATCATGATTTCTAATCATGGCGGCAGGCAATTAGATGGATCAAGATCACCCTTTGATCAAGTAAAGGCAATTTCTGATGCAGTTGGTGATAAGTTGGAGATAATTCTAGATGGAGGTATTAGAAGAGGCACACATGTTTTAAAGGCTTTAGCAGCAGGAGCTAAAGCTTGCAGTTTTGGAAAAATGTTTTTATTTTCATTATCTGCAGGTGGACAAAAAGGTGTAGAGCGTTTGCTTGAAAATATGCAAAAAGAAATAGAAAGAAATATGATTTTAATGGGATGTAAAAATCTGCAGGAACTCGACTCATCAAAATTAATATATAGAAAATAAAATTAACTACTTATAAAAAGTATATATAAAAAAAATTAATTAAAAAAAAAAATAATGATAATAAGTTAAATCATGCAACTTGCAAAAAATTTAGATAATTTAGGCACTGAGACAGCCTTTAGTGTTCTAGCAGAGGCGAAGGCACTAGAAGCCCAAGGTAAACCAATGATCCATTTAGGATTAGGTCAGCCTGATTTTAAAACTCCCAAACATGTTGTAGAAGCAGCAAAAAAAGCTTTAGATGATGGTCATCATGGCTATGTAATGTCAAACGGAATTCCAGAGTGCAGGCAAGCGGTTACAAGATGGATTAAGAAACGTTATAACGTTGATATAGATTTTGAGAGAATTCTTATAATGCCGGGTGGGAAACCAACAATGACATATGCAATCCAATGTTTTGGAGAGCCTGGTGCAGAAATAATTCATCCTACACCCGCATTTCCGATTTATGAGTCCATGATTAATTATACTGGATCAACTTCAGTTCCATATGATCTAACCGAAGATAAAGATTTGAGATTTAATCCAGAGAAAATACTCTCCCTAATTACTAATAAAACAAGGCTATTAATACTTATAAACCCCAACAATCCAACTGGAAGCTTTGTGGAAAAGAAAGATATTGATGTATTAGCTGAGGGATTAAAAAAACATCCCCACGTAACTATTTTGAGTGATGAAATTTATAGTAGGCAAATTTTTGATAATAAAGAGATGCCGTCTTTTTTTAATTATCCAGAACTCAGAGAAAGGTTAATTGTATTGGAGGGCTGGAGCAAGGCCTATTCAATGACCGGATGGAGACTTGGATGGAGTTTTTGGCCAAAAGAGTTAGTCCCGCATGTTAATAAACTTTTAATTAATAGCGTCTCATGTGTAAATGCAGCTGCTCAGTTTGCAGGTATTGCAGCCTTAGATGGACCAGATGATTCAATTGATCAAATGATGGTAAAATTTACGCAAAGAAGAGATTTAATTCATAAAGGATTAAATGAATTACCAGGTGTAGAGTGTAGTTTACCTGGCGGTGCTTTCTATGCGTTTCCAAAAGTTATAAACACAGGTATGAATGGTGCAGAATTTTGTAAAAAAGCGATGCATGAAGCAGGCGTAGCAATAGTTCCAGGAACTGCTTTTGGAAAAACTTGTAACGATTATGTGAGATTTAGTTTTGCAGCCTCACAAGATAATATTTCTCAGGCTTTAGAAAATATAAAAAAAATGCTTACTAAATAAGCTGTATTTTTTCCTAAAATTTAAATAATATAACCTTATGAATGAACAAGTTCAAATTGAGCTAAAAAAAATATTTAATAGCAGATTTTCAACTTCGGAATCTACGAGAGCTAATTATGCAAGAGGTGAGGATACATTTGATCCAGTACTTTCTCAGGCAGTAGTTTTTCCAGAAACGAATAAGGAAGTTTCACAAATACTAAAAATTTGTAATGAAAATAAAATTCCAGTTGTGCCTTTTGGAACAGGCACGTCTTTAGAGGGGAATGTTGTAGGAAATGATAAAGGTATAACAATCTCACTAGAGAAAATGAATAAAATACTATCAATTAATATTGAAGATTTTGATTGTAGAGTTCAAGCATGTGTAACTAGAGAACAATTAAATGATTATTTAAGAGAAGACGGAGTTTTTTTTCCAATAGATCCAGGGGCAAATGCAGCAATAGGTGGCATGGCTTCGACTTCAGCATCTGGAACCATGGCTGTAAAATATGGTACTATGAAAACTGTAATAACTGGTTTAACAGTTGTTTTGGCTAATGGTGATATAATAAATACTGGAAGCAGAACAAAAAAAACATCAGCTGGATACAACTTAACAAATTTATTCATAGGTTCTGAAGGAACATTAGGAATTATAACTGAAATACAATTAAGACTATCACCAGTACCCGAAAGCATAATGAGTGCTGTATGCCATTTCCCATCTTTAAAAGATGCGGTAAATACAGCTCAACAAATAATCCAATATGGAGTTTCTGTTGCAAGAATAGAAATGTTAAATAAAGACCAAATGGAAATTAGTAAAGAATATTCTAAACTTAAGGATGTGGAACCCTTGCCAACCTTATTTTTCGAGTTTCATGGATCTGAATTATCTAATAATGAATCCATTAAAATAGTTGAGGATTTGTCAAAGGAAAATAATGGTAGCTCTTTCAAATGGGCAAAAGATTTAGAGGAAAGAAATAAATTATGGAAAGCTAGATGGGACGTTTATTATTCAGTTAAAGCTCTAATTGATAATGGGAGAGTTTATTCTACCGATGTTTGTTTACCAATCTCAAAAATTACTGAATGTGTAAATTTTGCAGAGAAAGAGGTAAAAAAATTTGGATTAAGAGCACCAATGGTTGGTCATTTAGGTGATGGAAATTTTCATGTACTTTTACCCTATGATCCATCTAAAAAAGAGACTTACGATAAAATTAGAAAGTTTAGTGATTTGCTTATAAAAAAAACACTCGAATTGGAGGGAACTATTACTGGTGAACATGGAGTTGGTCTTCACAAAAAAGAATATTTATTAAAAGAACATCCAGACAATCTTCCAGTAATGAAGTCAATTAAAAGAACTATCGATCCAAATAATATAATGAATCCTGGAAAGATATTTGATTTAAATTAATATAAAATTTATGAAAAAAATACTTATAACCAGACGCTTATTAAAATCTTGTGAAGTTAAAGCAGAAAAAAATTTTGATTCAATATTTAATTCAAATGATGAACTTTATTCACAAAAAAAACTAGTTGAATTAAGTAGTGGGTGTGATGGGATATTATCATCCTTAACTGATAAACTTGACTCAGACACAATCAATAAATTACCTGAAACTGTAAAAATCATCTCAAATTTTGCTGTAGGTTTTGGAAATATTGATTTAGACACAGCAAAAAAAAGGGGGATAACTGTTACAAACACCCCTGATGTATTAACTGATGCTACCGCTGAAATAGGAGTGCTTTTAATCTTGGGTGCCTGCAGAAGAGCTTCAGAAGGAATTGAAAGTGCTAGGGCTGGAGGTTGGAAATGGTCTGCAGACTATTTAATTGGCAAACAACTCACTGGAACTAGACTTGGTATTTTAGGAATGGGAAGAATTGGTCAAAAAATTGCAAAAGTTGCAAAGTCTTTAGGTATGATAATTCATTATCATAATAGATCTAAGCTAAGTAGCGATAAAGAAAATGGTGCAGTGTATCATGATAATTTAAAAGATTTACTTACTCAATCAGATGTATTGTCTATTTGCTGCCCAGCCTCAAAAGAAACTGTTGATATGATCAATAAAGAAACCATTGAATATTTGCCTCAAGGAGCAATAGTTACGAATGTAGCTAGGGGAGATATTGTTGATGATGAAGCTTTGATCGATGCTTTAAATAGAAGAAAAGTTTATGCAATTGGTTTAGATGTTTATAAAAATGAACCCAACTTAAATCCTGGTTATTTAAATCATAAAAGTGCATTTATCTTACCTCATCTAGGAAGTGCAACTAAGGAAACCAGAACAGCGATGGCTAATTTAGCGATTGATAATATTGACGAATTTTTTAAAACCGGAAATTGTAAAAATAAAGTCAATTAATTCTACCAAGGATTGTAAAAATTCATCTTCTGCGACAACTACGTTTTTTTTTAGAAAGACTCTAATCTGATTCTGTGATTTATTATTGCAGTTAATTAACTTTAATAGGAGTAATGATGACAAAAGAAAATAAATCATTGAAGATTAAAACATCTTCAAGACGTAAGTTCTTTAAAACTGCTGCTAAGACTGGAGCAGTTGCTGCAGCTGCGGTTGCAATGCCTTACGTTAATGCAAATGCTGCTACTACACTTAAGATGCAAGCTGCTTGGCCAAGTGGTGCTAACATCTTTTTTGAAATGGCAGGAGACTACTGCAATATGGT
Organism: uncultured Pelagibacteraceae bacterium; assembly: GCA_902629585.1. Lineage (GTDB taxonomy): Bacteria > Pseudomonadota > Alphaproteobacteria > Pelagibacterales > Pelagibacteraceae > Pelagibacter. The sequence goes on from CACORI010000004.1 coordinate 69,178, forward strand.
TAAAGAAATGTCTGGAGGTTCTCTTCAAATTGATCTTCAACCAGTTGGAGCAGTTGTTAAGACTTCAGAAATTGGACAAGCAGTAAGTTCAGGAGTTCTAGATATGGGTCACTGGGTGACGGCATACTGGTATGGAAAGAATCCTGCTGCGTCTTTATTTGGAACAGGTCCTTCATACGGAATGTCATCTCAAGAAGTTATGGGATGGATGGAGTATGGTGGAGGAAGAAAACTTTATGACGAAACTCTTGCGAAAGTAGGATTTGATTATATTGGTTTTTTCCATATGCCTATGCCTGCACAGCCTTTTGGTTGGTTTAAAAAGAATGTAACTAAAGTGTCTGATGTAAAAGGTATGAAGTATAGAACAGTTGGTCTTGCGACTAACGTTTTAACTGCTATGGGAATGGTAGTTAGACAATTACCAGGTGGTGAAATTCAACCAGCAATGAAGACTGGTTTAATTGAAGCTGCTGAGTTTAACAACCCTACTTCAGACTCTCAATTTGGTATGCAAGATGTTTCTAAGCACTACCACTTAGGAAGCTTCCATCAATCTCAAGAGATGTTTGAAATACCAGTTAACAAAAAAACATATAATAGTTTATCACCAGCACACCAAGCAATATTGAAAAATGCTGCTTATGCTGCAAACAGTGATAACTACTTTAAAGCTTTAGTAAGATACTCAGCTGATTTAGCTAAGTTAATGAATGAGCATAAAGTAAATGTTTACCAAACTTCAGATGAGATTTTGGCTCAACAATTAAAAGGTTGGGACAAAGTAATTGGTGACTTCAATAAGAAAGATCCTTTCTTTAAGAAAGTTGTTGATTCTCAAAAAGCTTACGCGAAGAGAGTAATGAAGTACTTGCTGATGAATCAGCCAAATTACAAACTTGCGTATGAAAATGAGTTTGGACCAATAGCAAAAGTTAAGATTTAATTAACTTTTAAACATAATTTTAAGGGGGAGCACTGCTCCCCCTTTTTATTTGATTATTTCATGACAATTCAATAGAAGTTTATATCTATGTTGAGATCATACATAAAATTTGCTGATCGTTTAAGTACGTCGATGGGTAAAGCATTTTCTTGGTGTATTGTTATTTTGATGGGTGGTACATGTTATGAAGTTTTTATGGCTTACGCTTTAAATGCACCAACTTTATGGAATTTTGATTTTAGCCTTCAAATGTATGGAGCAATATTTATGATGGCTGGTGCTTATACTTTATGTACGGAGGCTCATGTGAGAGGCGATGTTATTTACAGATTATTTTCTCAGAAAACTCAAGCATACATAGATTTAATTTTATACTTTATTTTCTTTTTCCCTGGAGTACTTGCACTTGCATTTTACGGCTATGAGTATGCAGCACTTGCTTGGAAAATTAAAGAGACAAGCTGGAATAGTCCTGCTCAGATCCAAATTTATATGGCAAAATCTTTAATACCTTTATCGGGAACACTTTTAACAATACAGGGTATCAGTGAAGTATTCAGATGTATCATTTGTATTCAAACAGGCAGTTGGCCTGAAAGAGGAACAGCTGATGTAGAAGAAACCGAAAAAGTATTAATGAGAGCTGCACGAGAAGGAAAAGAGGAAGATGTTATTTAGTTTATCAAATCCAGAAATAGCAATTTTGATGATGGGAATATTTCTTTTCGCTGTTTTATTAGGTTTTCCAATAGCGTTTACTTTAATGGCAATGGGTCTCGGTTTTGGTTATTACGCTTATTTTGATCCAACTAAGATGGAACATTTGTTAGACAATAGAATATTCCAATTATTTGTCCAAAATACCTATACAGTTATGGATAATAATGTTTTGACAGCAGTCCCCTTATTCTTATTTATGGGATACCTAGTAGAAAGAGCAGGAATCGTAGCAAAATTATTTTTTGCCATCAGATTAGCATCTCATAAGCTCCCAGCATCAATGGCTGTAGCTGCTTTAATAACTTGTACATTATTTTCAACAGCAACCGGTATTATAGGTGCGGTAGTGACTTTAATGGGACTTTTAGCTTGGCCTGCAATGGTGAAGGCCGGATATGATAAAAAATTTGCATCTGGAATAATATGTTCTGGAGGATGTCTAGGAATACTTATCCCCCCAAGTATTATGTTAATCGTCTATTCTGTGATTGCTCAACTTTCACCACTAAGATTATTTGCAGCTGCAATTTTTCCAGGCTTGATGTTAGCAGGTTTATATATTGGATATGCAATTTTTAGAGCTTGGTTAAACCCATCAATTGCACCAAAACCAGCTGCAGAAGAAATACCACCAACATCTGTTATCATGAAAGAGGTATTAGTATCTTTCCTACCATTATTCTCGCTTATAATTTTAGTTCTAGGAACCATTTTAGCTGGTATAGCGACCCCAGCAGAGGCCGCAGCAGTAGGAGCTTTTGGTGCGCTCGTGCTTTCATATTTTTATAAAACTTTAAAATGGAAAAATTTTAAAGAGTCAGTTTTTTTAACAGCAAAAACAACAGCTATGATAATGTGGTTATTTATTGGGTCATGGACATTTGCCTCTGTTTTTTCATATCTTGGTGGACACGAAGTATTTGAACATTTTTTCAAATCGCTTGATCTACAGCCATGGCAATTTTTGATTATAACTCAATTAATAATATTTTTATTAGGTTGGCCTTTAGAATGGACTGAAATATTGATTATTTTTGTTCCAATATTTTTACCATTAGTGGAATTTTTTGGAGTTAATCCATATTTTTTTGCAATGTTAATTGCTTTAAATTTGCAAACATCATTCTTAACTCCACCTATGGCAATGTCAGCATATTATTTGAAAGGTGTTCAATCTAAGAACGTTGAGCTAATGCAAATCTTTAGTGGTATTATGCCATTTTTAGCGATAGTGATATTAGCAATGGTATTAATGTATTTATTTCCCGGCATAGCTTTATGGTTACCGGAAAAATTATTTGCAATTTAAAAAATGATCGATGTATTTGCTTTAAAAGTTGAGGAATTAGCTTTAAAGATTAAAAATGCCGAGATAACATCTTTAGAAGTTTGTGAACAATACATTCAAAGATATGATAAATTTGAAAAAGATGTAAAAGCTTGGGCACATTTCGATAAAAAAATTTTATTAGAAAAAGCTTCAGAGGCTGATGAACATCGAAGATCAGGAAAGCCAGTCGGGCTTCTTCATGGAGTGCCAGTTGCAATAAAAGATATTTTTGGGACCGTCGATATGCCAACTGAATGTGGAACTGTTATCAGGAAAGGGAAGTCTTATTCTCAAAATGCGGAGGTAGTTGATCTTTTAAAAGCAGCTGGTGCCATAATTATGGGTAAAACAACCACCTCTGAATTAGCTTATTTAGGTCCACCAAATACTACAAATCCTCACGATTACTCAAGAACTCCAGGTGGTTCATCTAGTGGTTCTGCAGCAGCAGTTGCATCATTTATGGCACCAATATCTTTAGGTTCACAAACAGGGGGGTCAATTATAAGACCAGCATCTTATTGTGGGGTTGTTGGCTATAAGCCTAGTTATGGATTAATATCAAGAAACAATGTTTTAAGAACATCATATAGCCTAGACCATGTAGGAATATTTGCGAGAAATGTAGAAGATGTTGCTTTGATGGCAAAAGTATTAATCAAAAAAGATAATCATGATCCTTCTACTATTTATTATTCAGCTGAGAATATTTTGAATGAAACAAAGAAAGGACCTTTGTTTGAGCCAAAATTTATTTTTTATAAGACTGATTTTTGGAAAATTATAGATAAAAAATCTAGAGAAACTTTTGAATATTTTGTCAAATCGTTTTCAAAAAACGTAGAAATTTTTGATACACCTTCATATTTTAAAGATATCCACAGATATCATCAAATAATTCACGAAACAGATTTAGCTAATAATTTTTCTATATATTTTAAGAAATATAAAAAAAAATTATCAAAGTATATGCAAAAAGCTATAATAAATGGAAATAAGTATTCTGCAAAAGAATATGCTGAAGCGATTGATTTCATGAAAAGAAGCTATGAGTCATATCAAGAAGTTTTTGAGGACTATCATGGCGTATTGTCTCCATCAAGTCCAGGTGTTGCCCCAAAAGGTCTCAAAAGCACTGGGACTGCTGAATTTAATAAAGTTTGGTCTTACCTTGGAACTCCTTGTATTTCACTACCTTTACTTGAGGGCGAAAATAATTTACCATTAGGTGTTCAATTAGTTGGTGACAAGTATGATGATCATAGATTTCTTGGTGTTGCAAGATGGTTAGAAAAAGAATGTGAGGAATAATTAAATGAATAAGATTACAACTATAATTGGTTTATCATTTGCAGTTTTCTTTTTAGTTGGATTAGCTACGACTTTAACTAGATCAATGATGATTGGATTTTTAGACGTTATTCCAGTTTATCTATTAATGGGTGCAGCTATCGTAATGATGATATATGAAGCCTTTTTTGATAAAAGCTAATTTTTACAAAAATTGAGAAATCTCAACGTTAACATTTTTCCTCTTTCTCTTTTATTTATTCAACCAATTTTTATGGCAAGCAACTTAGTAGTGGCGCGAGGAGGAGTTGAATTTGTACCACCTATTTCATTAGCTTTTTGGAGGTGGACACTGGTTTTTTTAATATTACTACCATTTACATATGTAAGCCTAAAAAAAAATTTTGAAATTATTAAAAAGGAATACAAAAAATTATTTTTTTTAGGGTCTATGGGTTGTGGTGTTTGTGGCGCTTTCCCTTTTTTAGCCGGTGAAACTACAACAGTTATAAATATGGGAATTATATATACGTCATCTCCTGTATTCATAATTTTGATCTCATATTTTTTCTTTAATGAGAGAATTAATTTTACTAAAATAATTGGATTGATTACGTGTTTAATAGGGGTATTTACGATTATAATCAAAGGTAATCTAAAATTATTAATTAATTTAGAATTCACAATTGGTGACTTATGGATGTTAGCCGCTGCAATTGGATGGGCCTTATATTCTATTTATCTATTTTATTGGAATTCTAAACTTAAAATATTTGAGAGATTTAGTTTAATATCATTTTTTGGAGCATTAAGTTTATTACCTTTTTATATTGGTGAGGAAATATTCTATAAACAAACAGATTTTGTAACTGAATTTTACTTATGGGTAATCTTTGCAGCTGTTTCACCAGGAATAATTGCTTTTACTCTTTATACCATCACTCAAAAAAAATTAGGCGCATCTTTAACTGGATTTACACTTTACGTATTTACAGTTTACGGTGCAATCTATGGATATTTTTTATTTGATGAAAAATTTGAAAATTATCATTTCATTGGAACAATTTTAGTATTTTTTGGAATATATTTGGCGAAAAAGAATAATGTTAAAAAAGTTTAGGAATAATTTGTTCTCATTTTTACAAATAATCATTGTAGTTTATCTTTTAGTTTTGGTTTTTTTATATTTTTATCAAAGAAATTTGTTGTACCACCCAAATGAAAATA
>CACORI010000005.1 GCA_902629585.1 uncultured Pelagibacteraceae bacterium
ATTTTATTTTGCCATAACCAATAATGAAAAGAATATTCACCATAATATTTATTTTTGAACGAAATATTTTTTCCAATATTATCTCTCAACCATCCTTTTTGATAATTACTTTCACCAAGACCTACAGGTATATAGTTAAGCTTCTTTACTTTGTCTAACAGTTCATCATTAATACATAAACAGTAAATTTTTAAATTACTCATTTAAAATTTAAAATCTCTAAAACGTAAATTAATTTTATCTTTTGGTGAAAGAATAGGTTTTTTAATATTCCAATCAATTTTCAGATCTTTATCATTCCAAAGAACTCCTATTTCAGAATTCTTATCTCTATATTCAGTGCAACTATATATAACAATATTTTCATTTTCTAGGCCAACAAAACCGTGAATAAAACCTGGTGGAACATAGATTGATTTTGAATTTTTTTGACTAATAATAGTTTTAAAATGTTTTCCAAAAGTTTTTGATTTTTTTCTACAATCAACCACTACATCTAATATTTTTCCTTTAACAACAGATATATACTTACCTTGTTGAAATTTTCTTTGCATATGCAAACCTCTTAGAACATTTTTTTTGGATTTAGATACAACCGTAAATTTAAATTTTTTCTTAATAAGTTTCTCAATTAAAAGTTCTCTAAAATATCCTCTATTGTCATAAAAATTTTTTGAATTGCATAATAATAAATCTTTAAATTTTGTTCTGGTTATTTTCATTTATATAAGCTTAGCCAAGTATTTAGAATAATCACAGTTTCCATAAAATTTAATTGATTGTTTTAAATGTTTCTTATTTATCCATTTGTTATTAAATGCTATCTCTTCAAGACAAGCGATCTTAAGTCCTTGTCGATTTTCAATTGCTGAAACAAATGACGTTGTTTTATAAAAATCATCCATAGAGCCAGTATCTAACCATGCGCCACCTCTACCAATTAAATCAGCTTTTAATTGATTCTTTGATTTGTAAAAATTTAATAAATCAACAATCTCTAATTCTCCTCTCTTCGAAGGCTTAAGTTTTTTTGCGTACTTAACAACTTTATTATCAAAAAAATATAGCCCCGTAATTGCAAGGTCTGAAAAGAATTTTTTAGGTTTTTCTTTAATCTTTGTAATTTTATGATGATTATTTATTTTCGCAACTCCAAATAATTCTGGTTTCAAAACTTTATGCAAAACTACTTTAGCTCCTTTATTAAGTTTAGTATTATTTAACAGTAAACTAGATAAATTTTGTCCATAAAAAAAATTATCTCCTAAAATCATAGCAACATTTTCTTTTCCAATAAATTTTTCGCCTATAATAAATGCATCTGGTAGACCTCTTGGTTTAGATTGTTCTAAGTAAGTAATTTTAATCCCTAAATTGTTTCCATCAGGTAAAATTTTTTTATATTGGTTTAGTTGACCTTTATTTACGATAATTAAAACATCTTTTATTTTTGACAACATTAGAATTGACAAAGGATAAAAAATCAGTGGTTTATCATAAATTGGCAATAATTGTTTATTGACCGCCTTAGTCAAAGGACTCATTCTAGTCCCTTTTCCTCCTGCTAAAATAATTCCTTTTCTAATCATAACTTGCCTAATCTCTCTATAATATCTTTTTTCGAAAGTGATTTATAATAAGATTTGTTTTTAAAATACCATTGAAGAGTCAGTTTTATTCCTTTATCAAAATTTGTACTTGGATACCACCCAAGTTTGTTTCTAATTTTGTTACTATTTAAAGCATATCTAATGTCATGGCCAGGACGATCTTTTACAAATCTTATTTTTACATTTTTTCCAAGTTTCATAAATTTCTTTGATCCCTGTAAAAGTTTTCTTGTTACTTGTAAGTTATTCAAATTTTTATTCGAGCCAATATTGTAAAATTCTCCTATCTTGCCTTTAAGAAAGATTTTAATTAATGCCTCACAATGATCTTTAACATAAATCCATTCCCTTGAATTAGTACCCTTCCCATAAATTGGTAAAAATTTATTATTCATAATATTATAAATTAATTTTGGAATAAGTTTTTCAGGATGTTGTTTAGGACCATAATTGTTTGAACAATTAGTAACAATAGCAGGTAAATTATAAGTCCTTACATAAGAGCTTACCAAATGATCAGATGCAGCTTTACTCGCTGCATAAGGCGAGCTTGGTTGATAAGGATATTTTTCATGAGATCTACCTTTTAAAATATCACCAAATACTTCATCAGTAGAAATATGAATTAATTTAGATTTATGTTTTCGAGAAAAATATTTAAAATTTTCAAGTAGATTATAAACACCAACTATATTGCTTTGAATAAAACTGTCAGGGTTATCGATCGATCTATCCACATGAGTTTCTGCAGCTAGATTAAATATTCCAATAGGTTTGTATTTGAATAATATTTTTTTTATTTTTTTTTCTTTAATATCTAATTTTATAAATTTATAATTTTTAAATTTTTTAAATTCTTTCACATTGTAAAAATTTGATGAATATGTAGCTTTATCTAAATTTATTACATAAAAATTTTTTTTTAATAATAAATCTATCAAATTACTTCCAATAAATCCCAAACCCCCAGTGACTATGATTTTTTTCATTATTTTAATTTCTACATTACAAAAAAGTGTTAGTATAGATCAATATACAAGCATCATGTCAATAAGTAGGCAAAATATTTCAGTTGTAATAGTTAGCTTTAAAAGCGATCAAGTTATTGAAAGATGCATTAATTCGATTGATGAAGAAATAGAAATTATAGTAATTGATAACTCAAATAGTGAAAAATTTAAAAAAAAAATTGAAAATAAATATAAAAATGTTCGATGTATTTTGTCATCAGAAAATATTGGCATGGGAGCTGGTAACAATCTTGGAATTAAAAATGTAACAAAAGATTACGCTTTTATATTAAATCCAGATGTAATTTTAGAAAGTGATTGTATTAACGAAATTTTAATCTCATGCTCAGAAATTAATTCTTTTGCAATTTTAGCTCCAATATCAAGTGAAGAAAAATTTCCAAATTATAAATTAGAACAAAATTATGAATTTAGCTCTCTTAAACCTTTTAAGGTAAAAAGCGTTGATGGGTACGCAATGCTTTTTAATCTTAAAAGATTAAAACAATTAAATGATTTTGATTTTTTTGATGAAAATTTTTTTTTATATCTTGAAAATGACGATTTGTGTGAGAGATTGAACAAGAGAGGTGAAAACATTTTTATTGTTCCAAAAGCTAAAATCAATCATCTTGGTGGAGAAGGTGTAAATTCTAAATATAAAGAGGAAATAGAATTTTCAAGAAACTGGCATTGGATGTGGTCAAAATTTTATTTTAATAAAAAACATTATGGTTACCTAAATGCTTATAAAAAAGTTTTTTTAAATTTGATATCAGCTAAATTGAAATTTCTATATTATTTAATCACATTTAATTCATATAAAAAAAAAATTTACAAAATGAGATTATCTGGACTTGTAAATTCAATGATTGGAAAAAAATCCTATTATAGACCAAAATTGGATGATTAATGCCCTGGAAATTCGATGAGATTTTCAACTTTATAATTTTTTTTCAGAAGATTATCACAACCACCTAAATCAAACAGATTTATAACAAAAATAAAAGCTGCAACTTTACTTTTTGATATTTCTATAAGTTTTGCAGCAGCCTCAGCAGTACCTCCTGTTGCAACTAAATCATCAATTACTAAAACTCTGTCATTTTCATCAAAGGAGTCTTTATGCACCTCAATTGTTGCAGTTCCATATTCTAATTCAAAATCAACTGAATGAACATCAGCTGGTAGTTTATTTTTTTTTCTTAACATTATAAAAGGCTTATTTAAGATATAGGAAACTGCAGACGCAAATACAAATCCTCTAGACTCAATTGCTGCTATCTTATTAAAATCAAATTTTTTTGATTTTTCGACTATTTGATTTATTGTTTCAGCAAATGCTTTTTCCTCTTTAATTAACGTAGTGATATCTCTAAATAAAATTCCTTTTTTTGGATAATCTGGGATAGATCTAATAAAGTCTTTTAAATTCATAAGAGTAAATTATAAAAGTATAAATAAATTAATTTTTAAACATGACAATAAATAAATTAGCAATTATTGGTGGCAGTGGCCTTTATGATGTTGAAGACTTCAAAAATAGAGAATTATTAGATTTAACTACACCCTGGGGAAAACCCTCAGATCAAATATTAAAAACAAACTACAATAATAAGGAAGTTTACTTCCTACCAAGACATGGCAGAGGTCATTTTGTTTCTCCTTCAAAAATAAATTTTAGAGCAAATATCGATGCTCTTAAACAATTAGGAGTAACAGACATTGTATCAGTATCAGCAGTTGGATCTCTAAAAGAAGATTTGTTTCCTGGAAAATTTGTAATTGTTGACCAATTTATAGATCGAACATTTGCAAGAAAAAAAACATTTTTTGATGATGAAATTGTTGCTCATGTTTCTATGGCACATCCAACATCAAATGGTCTTATGAATGCATGTGAGGAGGCAATAAAAAAAGAAAAAATTGATTATCAAAGAAATGGAACATACATTGTTATGGAAGGACCACAATTTTCTACGTTAGCAGAGTCAAATCTTTATAGGTCTTGGAAAGCAGATGTTATTGGAATGACCAATATGCCAGAAGCAAAATTAGCAAGAGAGGCGGAAATAAGATATGCTTCAGTATCAATGGTAACTGATTATGATTGTTGGCATCCTGATCATGAAAATGTTGATGTTCAACAAGTTATAAAGGTTTTATTAGGTAATGCTGCTAAAGCAAAAAATATGATTAAAAACTTAATAGAAAATTTTGAAAATCATATTGATCCAAATGATCCAACTAATAATTGTTTAGATGTAGCTATCATAACTGCTCCAGATAAGAGAACAAATAAAACTAAAGATAAATTAAATACAATAGCCGGCAGGGTTTTAAATAAATGAAAAAACTTATAACAATATCAATTATCATTTTTTTTAGTACTAATGCTTTGGCTGATAAAATGACAAAGAGTGGATTTTTGAATAATAAAGTTAGCTATTTAAAAGAACAAAAAATAGATAATCCACAAAATAAAATCCTATTAATTTATAATCATGGTCAAACTACTCATGATGGTCCTTCTAATGATTGTGCATGGAAAGGTGGAATGAATAATATTTCATCTTTAGTTGGAAAAAAAGTTAAAGATAAAGAGATTGTCGTTTATCTTTTTTGCACAGGTAAACTCAAAGGAGATGATTATAAAAGATTATGGAATAAAAAAAAATTTAAAGAGCCATATCAGGGCAAGCCAAAACTTGAAAAAAGATTAGATGCAAATTTAAAACTTATTGAGGATTTTACTACTCAGGGATTCAATAAAAAACAAATATTTTTAACTGGACGATCTTGCGGTGGATGGATGACTATGATGTTGCTAAGCAGATATCAAGATATTGTCGCTGGTGGTATTTCTTTTGTACCTGAATGTTATGGTCGTTTAACAAAAGCTTACAAAGTTAAAAAAGTTGGAGTGGAGAGTGCTTTGAAAAAATTTAAAGATAAAGATGGTCCTGGTCCAGCCAATATGAGACAAATGCAAATAGATGAAATTAAAAAAAGCCCTAATTTACCTGTATTAGTTTTTACTCATCCTAAAGATCCATTTGGTGGATTAGTATCTGAATGGGTTGAAGAAGTTTCTGGTGTCGAAAGAATAGTTATTTCTAAGGATAACAAGGTTAATGGAAAAAGCTGTAGTGTATGGGGAAAACCAATTAAAAATTATCATGATATAGACAGAGCAAATTGTTTCAAAGAATTTAATCCAAAAATATTGGATTTTATTGCTTCAAGAGTTGATTAAATGAAAATAGAAGGAAAAGAATATCGTACGATTTGGTTTGATAACAATGTTGTAAAAATTATTGATCAAACGAAACTTCCACATCAATTTGTTATAAAAGATTTAAAAAATATTGAGGATGCAGTAAATGCAATTAAAGTAATGGAAGTAAGAGGCGCACCTTTAATTGGAGCGACAGCAGCTTATGGATTAGTTTTATCACTCTTAGAGAATAATGATCAATCATTCTTAAAAAAATCAGCAGAAAGTTTGATTAATTCAAGACCAACAGCAATAAATTTAAAGTGGGCTGTTGATAGAATGATGAAAAAATTATCAGGTGTAAATAGTGATAAAATTTTAGAAATAGCTCTACGCGAAGCAAAAAACATATGTGAGGAAGATATTAAATTTTGTGAAAACATAGGATTAAATGGACTAAAAATTATTGAAGAAATATATAATAAAAAAAAAGATACAGTAAATATTTTAACTCATTGTAATGCAGGTTGGCTAGCAACAATTAATTGGGGGACTGCAACTTCTCCAATTTACCATGCACACAAGAAAGGCATACCAGTTCATGTTTGGGCAGATGAGACTAGACCAAGAAATCAAGGTGCAAATCTTACTTCTTATGAATTAAATGAAGAGGGAATTAAGAACACAATCATTTCTGATAATACAGGTGGTATTTTAATGCAAAGAGGTGAAGTTGACATGTGTATAGTTGGAACAGACAGAACTCTAGCTAATGGAGATGTTTGTAATAAAGTTGGAACTTATCTTAAAGCATTAGCAGCATATGATAATGATATTCCATTTTATGTAGCACTTCCAAGTTCAACAATTGATTGGAATATAAAAAACCATAAAGATATTCCGATTGAAGAAAGAAATTCACACGAATTATCACATATGGAAGGTATTGATGAAGAAGGAAATATAAAAAAAATACAAATATATCCAAAAAAAAGTAAAGCTATGAATTTAGCTTTTGATGTAACCCCATCAAAATATGTTACAGGATTAATTACCGAAAAGGGGATATGTGAAGCATCAGAAAAAGGACTAAAAGTATTATTCAAATGAAGAATTTAGACCAAAGAAAGCAAATTATTGAATATTCATTAAAATTAAATTCTACAAATCTTTCACCTCTCAGGTCAGGTAATATATCATTGAGAGGAGTAGAGGATGATAAAGAGGGATACTTAATTACTCCGTCAGGAAAAAAATATGAAACACTTAAACCTGAAGATATTGTTTTTATGGGTTTAAATGAAGATGAAGAAAAAAATGACTCTATAAATAAGCCCTCTTCTGAATGGAGATTTCATCGAGATATTTATACAAATAAAAATGAAGCACAGGCTATTGTCCATGCTCATTCTCCACACGCCACAGCTGTATCTTCACATGGAAAACCCATTCCACCGTTTCATTATATGATTGCTCTTGCAGGAGGAGATGACATTAAATGTGCCGATTACGCTACTTTTGGAACAAAAGAATTATCTAAAAATGTAATTAAAGCTTTGGAAAATAGAACTGCTTGTTTAATGTCTAATCACGGCCAGGTTGCTTTTGGAAAAAATTTAGACGAAGCATTTGAACTTGCACAAGAGATAGAAAATATTTGTCATCAATACACTATTGCTCTAAAGTTAGGCCAACCTAAGATTCTTTCATTTGAAGAAATGAAAAAAGTTTTAGATAAGGCTAAGAATTATAAAAAAGGGTAAGATGATTAAAGTTGGGGAGCATATTACTTTAGATATAATTGGAACTACGAGGGAATATGATCCTTCAGTTTTTGAGAAAGTAATTAAAGAAATAGCCAAAGTTGCAAATGTTACAATTTTGAATATTTCTAAATATAAATTTGAACCTCAAGGCTTTACAATTTTAGCTTTATTGGCTGAGAGCCATATTAGTTTTCATACGTTTCCTGAAAAAGGAATTATAAGCTTTGACTTTTTTACTTGTGGAAAAATTAGTCCTTCTGTTGCAATTGATATTATCCAAAGAGAATTTGAACATAAAAGGATAGTTAAGAAAGAATTTAATAGAGATACTAAATCTTTGTATCATGACATTTATAGTTCTCCAGGTTTGCAAAAATCATATGTCGTGAATGATGTATTAGAGGATTTTAAATCTAAAGTTGGTCAGCACATAGAAATTTTAGATTTAGAACAATTCGGAAAATCATTGTTCATAGATGGCGAGATACAAGTAGCCACTTCTGATGAACACTTGTATAGCTCAACTTTTGTTGGAGCTGGGTTGAAATTGAATAAAGCAAATGATAAAGCGGCAATCATCGGTGGCGGTGATGGTGGAGTAGCTAGAGAGTGTATTTTTAAAAAATTTAATTTTATTGATTGGTATGAGCTTGATCATGAGGTGGTTGAAGTATGTAGTAAGCATTTAGGGAATATTGGAAATAAAGCTACAGAAAAAAATTCTGTAAAATGTGTATGGGGAGATGCTTTTGAAAGTATAAAATCTGTAAGTGATGATACTTATGACCACATATTTGTTGACTTAAATGATGATCAATTTTGTATTAATCTAGCTGCAAAAAATATGGATTCATTAGTAAGAATTCTTAAACCTAAAGGAGTTATTACTACTCAAGTTGGCAGCCAAGACAAAAAACCTCTTCAAGTTGAAAATTGGCTTAATGTTTTTAATCATTATTTTGGAAATACCAAATTATCCAGAGTTTATATACCTAGTTTTGACTGTTCTTGGAATTTTTCTTCTTCAATAAATCATTAATTTTTTCTTTTTAAATTCTTTAAATTATGAAATACTTTGATTTTTATTAAAGGAGATCATAATGAGTATATTTAAAAAAACATTTTTTTCAGTTTTACTTTCTCTATTGTTAATAGGAAATGTTAATGCTGATAAAATTAAAATTGGAACAGAGGGCGCTTATCCTCCATGGAACTCAAAAACCGAAGCTGGTAAGTTAATTGGATTTGAAGTTGAATTAGCTTATACTTTATGTCGTTATATTGGACGACAATGTGAAATAGTTGAGCAAGATTGGGATGGTATGATACCAGCTTTAATCATGAGAAAGTTTGACGCGATAATGGCAGGAATGTCAATTACTGCAGAAAGACAAAAAGCTATAAACTTTTCACAAGGATATGCAGATGAAGTAGCATCACTCGCAGTGATGAAAGGTTCAAGCCTTGAAGGAATGGACACACCTGCAGGTATAAACTTAACAAAACCTAATGCGGCTGCAAAAAAAGCTCTTAAAACTCTTACCGGGGCTTTAGCAGGCAAAACAGTTTGTGTTCAAACAGCAACTATTCACCAAAACTTTTTAGATTCAGGTGATGTAGGAAAGGTAAATGTAAGAACTTACAAAACACAAGATGAAGTAAATCTAGATTTAGCATCTGGGAGATGTGATGCTGCATTAGCTGCTGCCGTTGCATTCAGCGATTATGCAGAAAAATCTGGCAAACCTGTTGTTTTAGTTGGACCAACTTTTTCAGGAGGTGCATTTGGTAATGGTGTTGGAGTAGGTATTAGAAAAGATGATACTGAGCTTTTAAAAGCATTTAATAAAGCAATTGATAAAGCGAGAAAGAACGGAGATATTAGTAGAATAGCTACTAAGTGGTTCGGTTTTGACGCTTCTATGTAATTAATTTTAGATTTGGCGACTATAATGTATAGTCGCCAATCTTTATGGAACTTCTAGCATTTGGAGATACTGGTTGGGGTGATGAATTATTTTACGCAACCCTAATGACAATAGCTGTTTCTATAACAGCAATGATAATTGGTTTTTGTTTTGCAGCAATTTTTACTCCACTTAAACTTTCAAAGAGTAAATTTTTTAATTTAATAGCGAATTCTTACACAACAGTAATTAGAGGTGTGCCAGAATTATTGGTTATTTACCTCTTCTTTTTTGGTGGAAGTGGTGCAGTAATGTACGTTGCTTCAATATTTGGATATAATGAATATATTGAAATAAATGCATTTATCACGGGCGCCTTTGCAATTGGCATAATTTCTGGAGCTTACTCAACAGAGGTTTTTAGAGGCGCAGTTCAGTCAATTGATAAAGGCCAGTTTGAGGCAGCGAAGGTTTTAGGTTTAAGTAAATTTGCCCAATTTTTTAAAATAATTCTTCCCCAAGTTTTACGACTAGCTATTCCAAATTTAAGTAATGTTTGGCAAATAACTTTAAAAGATACATCTTTAATTTCTGTAACAGGTTTGGTTGAAATTATGAGACAATCTTATATTGCAGCAGGTTCCACTAGAGATCCATTATTTTTTTACTCTTTTGCAGCAGTTTTATATTTGTTGCTGACATTTTTAAGTATGAAATTAATTAATAAATTAGAAATAAGATACAGCAGAGGTTATTGATGGATTTTGAATTAATGTTTACAAGCTTTCCTAAGTTGTTAAGTGCAACTTTAATTACCTTAAAACTTTTATCAGTTTCTTTAATTATTGGATTATTTATTGGTCTTTTATTTGCAATTTTAAGACTAAACAAAAATATTTTTGTTAATAAATTTGCGTATGGCTATTCATACATATTTAGAGGTACACCACTATTAGTTCAAATATTTATTATTTATTTTGGTTTAGGTCAAATCGAATATTTAAGATCAACTTTTCTCTGGGTAATATTAAAGGAACCTTATTGGTGTGCAATTATTGCTTTTGCTTTAAATACTGGTGCTTATACTTCTGAGATATTGAGATCAGCATTTCAAACAATTAAATTAGGCATGATAGAAGCAGGTAAAAGTTTAGGAATTTCTAATAAAATAATATTTTATAAAATTCAAATACCTATAGCAATTAGACAATCACTTCCAGCTTATGGAAATGAGATAATATTAATGATGAAAGGGACGTCATTAGCTAGCACAGTAACCTTAATGGATTTAACAGGTGTTGCAAAATATATTATTTCAACAACCTTTAAGCCTATTGAGGTATTTATTGTTGCGGGTGGAATTTATCTATTTATGACCTTTTGCATTCATAACATAATAAAATTCCTTGAAAAAAAATATTCATTTTGAATTTTAAAGAAAAAAAAATTAAGCTACATAATACAAAAGATACTTAAACAAAGATAAAAAATGTCCAATATTAAAACAAAAGCCATATTTTATGCCTATTCCAACAATGCATTAGATCATTTAGCTCCCTATGCGGTTTTGTGTCATGAAAAAAAAATAGAATGTGTAATTATTTATGGTGAAGATTTTATAAAGCTAAAAGTTGTTCCAAAAAACAATATAGTTCAAATATTCAAAGATTTAAATATTTCATCATACAATTATCCTAAATTTGAAAAAAATGGATTTATTGAGAAACTTTATTCTTATATTTGGTATTTAGCCAATGTGATTGAAAAAATAAATTTTATACCAATTTTTTTTAAAAATAAAGCTAAAGGACTTTGTAATAAATTTTTTCAAATTTTAAATGGTGATTTACTGGGTAAAAATACTGCAGAAAAATTGTTAGAAAATACTGATAAAGTTTTAGTTTTTACAGATAGTTGGAGTCAAAACAAAAAAATACAAAATGGATTTTTATCTTATGTAAAAGGTAAGGCTACAATTATATCTACTAATCATACTCCTTGGCATTTTCATCGTTCACAACCTATCAAGCCATCATCTTTAAATGAGGATGTTGCATTAGTTTCTAATAAGTGGGAAGCAGATGCTAAAAAATTTATAAAAAAAAGAGAAGTTATAGGAACTCTTCGTTATTCAAAAAAATGGTTAAGTTTACTTGACAAATATAATAAAGAAAA
Source organism: uncultured Pelagibacteraceae bacterium (assembly GCA_902629585.1). Lineage (GTDB taxonomy): Bacteria > Pseudomonadota > Alphaproteobacteria > Pelagibacterales > Pelagibacteraceae > Pelagibacter. Next base: position 11,686 of record CACORI010000005.1, read on the forward strand.
AATTATTAAAGAAGATAATAAAAAAAATATTCTTGTTCTTGCTCACAGCGAAACGCATACTAGTGATTGGAAAAGAATGATAAATTTACTTCATAAACTTGTTGTAAAAAAAGATTTTAATCTCTCTATTCTCCCGCATGTTAGAGGAATGGCAAATATGAAACCACCAAAAGAGCTAAAAAAAGTTTGGGACAATAGCTCTTCCTTAGACGCAGCTGTAAAAAAATCTGATATAGTAATTTTTTGGACAACTTCAGCAATATTTGAAGCTGTGGTAAGAAATAAAAAGATATTTTATTTATCTTTTCTAAGTAAGCTTGATGGAAATTATATCTGGCAAAAAGATGCACCTACAAATATTATAATAAAAGATGAAATAGAATTATTTAGTGAAATTGCTAAATATGAAATAAAAGATTTACCAAATAATATTTGTTTTCAAAAAATAATTTGGCCAGAGGGAGATCCCTGGTCCAATGCATCCAATTTTTTAGATAGATTTTTAACTAAATAGATTAGTAATTTGTATATTCTTTAATCTCTTTAATTTTAGAACCAGTATAATCATTTATTTCCAATTTAATTTTAGCTCTATCGTCATTTAAAAAATGTACATCCCTTGAAAGTTTGATAAATTTGGCACCAAAATTTTTTTCATTTTCACACTGTCGCTTACCATCCTCTATGTCCCATAATTTAGCATTTATTTCTTTTAGAGTTTTAAAGAGTTTGTTGAGTTTATCATCATTCTTAACATTATTTTTAAGCTGCTTTTTTAAAACAGAATATTCGTCTGAGATAAATTTTAATTTGTTAATATCTTTTATCTTTTCTAGTTTTATTTCTAAAATTGAAATTTTATCTAAAAGTTCACCAATTGAAATTTCGACTATAATTTTATTCATAAAACAAAATACTGTGTTATCTTATAATATATGTCTAATATATTAATTATTAAACATGGTTCCTTAGGAGATATAGCGCAAGCTAGTGGGGCAATTCAAGATATATTTGAAAACCATAAAGATGATCAAATTTTTTTTCTAACAACAAAACCATATATTGAACTATTTAAAAAAAATCCTTTTATCAATGGAGTAATTTTAGACAAAAGACTGTCTAGATTCAATCTACTATATTTATATTCACTGATGAGAACAATTAAAAAATACAATTTTACAAAAATTTTTGATCTTCAAAACTCTTCAAGAACATTATTCTATAAAAAAATTTTATTTCCAAATGCAAAGTATGATATTTGGTCGAGTTCTTTAACAACTTTGCCCGCAAACAAGACAAAAGAAGATTATGATAAAATATCAGTTTTAGAAAGATTTGACCATCAGTTAAAGTTTTCAGGCTTAAAAACAATTAATACAATGATACCAAACTTTGATTGGGCTATTTCAGATATTAGTAAAATTAAAAACCAATATGATTTAAAAAATTATATAATATTGTTTCCATTTTGCTCACCTCATCTCGAATTAAAAAAATGGCCTTATTATAATGAACTGATTAAAAAAATATTAAATAAATTTGAAAATAAATATAAGATTATTACTGTACCTGGACCAAATGAAATAAGTCTTTCAAATGATATTGATGCAGTCACCATTTTAGACAATGGAGAAGCTTTAGATATTTCTCAACTAACTGCTCTTATAAAGGACAGTGCTTTTGTAGTAGCAAATGACACAGGTCCAGCTCATATAACAGCCCATGTAGGAGCTAAGGGCTTAACTTTATTTGGAAAACATACCACACCTTATAAAGTTAGTATTGAAACAAAAAATTTTAAAGCAATTCATGTAAACGACCTAAAAGAGTTAAGTTCGGATAAAGTATTTGAAAAACTTTGTAAGTTAATCTAATTCGTAGTAAGAAATAAAACTATAAATTTGTTTTATGAAAACTATACCTACATCTTGGCCGTATATCAGTAAAAATGAAATTTTAAGTGCTAGAAAAGTTTTAAATGAGGGATGGCTTGGTTTAGGAAGTTATGTAGAAAAATTTGAAAAAAAATTATCCCATTATTTAAATTTAAAAAATAGATTCATTTGTTGTGTCAGCACTGGAACTGATGCATTGTTAATGAGCTTATTTGTTGCCAAAATAAAAAGAGGTGATGAAGTAATTTTACCTTCTTTAAATTTTTTAGCATGCGCTCAATCAATTTTACTATGTGGGGCTAAACCAGTTTTTTGTGATGTGGATGAAAAAACCTTATGCATAGATGTGGAAAAATTAAAAAAACTAATAAACAAAAAAACAAAAGCAGTAATAGCAGTAGATTACTCAGGTAATATAGCAGACTATAAAAAATTAAATATTTTAAAGAAAAAATATAAATTTAAGATTATTCAAGATGCTGCTCACTCCTTTGGTTCAGTTTATGACAATAAACAAGTTGGGAATTTTTCTGATATAACAATTTTTAGTTTTGATCCAATTAAGACTATTACAACAATAGATGGAGGGGCTATTGTAGTGAAGAGTTTAAAAGATTTAGAATATTTAAAGTCTATTAGACAACTAGGCTATTCTGTGCAACCGAATGTAGCCTTTAGAAATAAAAAAAAACTAGCTTACGATGTGAAAAATTTAGGTTTTCAAAACAGAATGTCAAACGTTCATGCAGCTATTGGATTAGCACAAATAGATAAGATTAGCAGTATTATTTCAAAGAAAAGAAATCTATGCAAAAATTATAATTATCTATTTAAGAAAATTGACAAAGTGATAACACCTTTTTCAACATATGAAAAAGTAACACCATTTATTTATTATATAAGAGTTAAAAAAAAATATAGAGATAGGTTGAGAAGCTATTTAAGAAAAAAGAATATTTTTACAGGATTACACTGGTACCCTAATCATAAACTAACTTTATTCAAAAAATGTAAAAAGGGTGATTTGTCTGTAACAAATAAAGTAGCATCAGAACTCATAACCTTACCACTATTTTATAAACTTGAAAAAAAAGAACAAATATATATTTTTAACCATGTACGAAATTTTCTAAAAAATGAAAAATAATTCTTTTTATGATATATCAGGAGTGCAAGATAAGTCGATTAAATCAAGCACACATAAAGCAGCATATTTATCAAAAGCTGGAGATTTCAATATTTCTTTAAAAGATTTAAAAAATGCAAATTTTAAAATGTCTTTATCTTTTGAGGATAAAGAAATTTTAAATAAAATCATAATTGGAATTGAAAAAACTAATGAATTACCATTTCCATGGACACCACAAGAAGATTTTTATTGTAATCAAATTAAAGATTTGAATAAAAAAATACTATATATAATTTATAGATATAAGTTCAAAGTCTACCCAGATAAAAGAATACTATCAGATTTTCCGATACATGTTTTATTAGAGCCTGCAGGTATATGCAATCTAAGATGTACAATGTGTTATCAAAGCGACAGAACTTTTACTGGAGATAATATAAAAAAAAATTCTAACAAACAGTTTATGGGTATGATGGATTTTAACCTATTTACAAAAGTAATTGATGAATGTGATGCAGAGGGATGTAACGCAATTAGCTTAGGTAGTAGAGGCGAGCCGATGCTAAATAAAAATTTCAATAAAATGTTAAATTATATTAATGAAAAGAAAAATTTTTTTGATGTTAAAATTAATTCAAATGGAAGTGCTTTGAATGAAAAAAATTGTCATACAATCTTAAGCAGCAACGTGAATATATTGGTAATTAGCTGCGAAGGTGAATATAAGGAATTATATGAAAAAATTAGATTAGGAGGTAACTTTGATAAACTAGTTGAAAATGTAAAATTACTTAAAGATATAAGAGAAAAACATTATAAAGATTCTAAACTTGAAATAAGAATTTCAGGTGTTCATTTTCACAAAGATCAAAAAAGAGAACCTTTTTTAAATTTTTGGAAAAATTATGTTGATGTAGTGTCTTATGTTAAAGCACAAATAAGATGGGATACTTATAATAATGAAATTCTCGAAAAAAATAATGAATGTGATTTTTTATGGGAAAAATTATATGTTTGGTGGGACGGAGTAACTAATCCTTGTGATGAAGATTACAAAAGTATGTTAAGTCCTGGAAATGTAAAATATGACACAATCAAAAATATTTGGAAAAGTCAAAAACTACAAAACTTAAGAGATTTGCATAAAAATGGCAAAAGAAAAACTGTTCTGCCATGTGATAGATGTGGTGTATAAATGCTTTATTTTAATTTAATTAATTTTGGTTTTTTACAAATTATTTTCTTATCTAAATAAGCGTCCACTATCTTATCTTTATAAAGAGTATAAATGATATCCAAGAATTCTGGTTTCCAGTCTTTTTTATAAAATAATTTTCCCGAATTTATTAATGACAAATCCATCTTAGGTTTTATTTTTAATTTAAGTCGCTTTTCTATTTCCTTAATAACTTTAGGTAAATCTTTATGTGCTGATAATAATGCTTTACATGAAACATCATGAATGCCATCTCCTCTTTTAAGTGTTGGTACATTGTTATGCAAAATTTCTCCAGTATCTACATACTTATCTATTATATGATAAGTGGTTCCTGCCATTGTTGGCTCTAAAAAATAAAATGGCCAAAACATAGTAATTAATCCTTTATAGTGGGGAATTAATCCCAAATGAAGATTTATTGTATTTTTAGGAAGATGTTTCAAAAGTTGTTCTTTAATGATTGGAGCACCACTAATAAAACAAGAGTCAAATTTTGTTTTTTTTAAATAATTTACAATTTTTTTACTATTTAATTCATTCGCACTAGCTATTTCTATTTTTTTTGGAAATTTTTCGATAATTTTACTTTTAAAATTAAAATATTTTTTTTCTGCAATTAATCTTTTGTTAAAATGTATTTTCCAGAGTTTTTTTAAATGTTTTGATAGTTTTTTATCACTTTTAGGTACTAATTTTTCTCTTTTAAATATAATTAATCCTTTAATATTTATATTTTTTTGAGAAGATAGTTTCTCCAGAAAAGCTATATTTCTCGGATGGTTGCCAATCATTACTAAAATATTCATGCTAGTGTTTTTTAAATCGATTGAGTTATTTTAAAATATTCAATTAAACAATAGAGTGTTTATAACAGTTTTAAATATTTTTGTATAATGTTTTCCCATTCAAAATTTTTAGCATGTTTCTTAGCATTAGTTCCCAATTTTTTATAAAATTCATTTTTCAAAACCTCATCAATACTTGAATAAATTTCCTCTAAATTATTACCGTCACACAAATTTCCAGTTTCCTTATCAATTATAGCATCAGATGCCCCACCAACCTTTCCACCTATTGAAGGTAAACCATATTGAGCTGCTTCAATATAAGCTATACCAAATCCTTCTACTGATGATTTGAATATAACAGTAGGCATAACAAATAAATTAGATTTAGCCAGCAGAGCATTTTTTAAATCATCACTAATATCTTTAAAGAACATTACTTGAGTTTCTAGACCCAATTCTTTAACAAGCTTTTTGATATTACTTTCTTCATCACCATGACCAATACAAATATAAACAATGTTGGGATAAATTTGTTTCAGATTTCTAAGAGCCATAATTACTTTTTCATGATTTTTTCTTTTGTCAAATCTTGAAACTGTTATTAATCTAGGTGTTTTAATTTTTAATAAACTTTCAACTTTTTCAAGAGATTTATTATTTAATTTTTTAACGGGATCTATCCCTGGATTAATAACAATGATTTTCTCTTTATTTATACCGTTATTAATAGCTAGATTTTTTGTGTATTCTGAGTTTGCTATTACTTTATTTACTTGATTTAATACTTTATTTGCCCTCTTATTTAATACACTTCCTTTTGAATGATTTATTTCTTTTCCATGTATTAAACAATACTTCTGCTTATCAGTATTGATAAGTTCTAGACTTTTCCAATGGTCAGCAATAATACCTTTAACCTTGTTTTCTCTTAAAAATTCATTAATTAATTGCGCTTTTCTAATTTTTCTTAAAAATTTTAATCCACCAACTCTCTCTATAGAGAAATTTTCTTTTCTATCGAATTCTTTGTGATTCTCTTGGTAATCTGCGAAAACTTTAATCATTAAATGTTTAGATAGTTCTTTTGTCAAACCCCACATAAGACTTTGCATCCCACCTATCTCAGGTGGATAAGCTCTTGTTACAATCAAATACATTAATTATTTTTCCACTTGATACTGCATCCAGCACTAGGAATTTGTTTTTCAGGTCCTTTACCTGTATCTGCTATTTGTTTCATTGCATTATACAAATCACTATCACCATTTCTAATTGGTGTTAGGTTTTTAAGCTCTCTAAGTCTTCCTCTATATTGAAGCTCTAAATCTTTATTGTAACCAAAGAAATCAGGAGTACATACCGCATCAAAAGTTTTGGCAATTTCCTGTGTTTCATCCATCAAATAAGGAAAATTGAAATTATTTTTTTTTGCGAATTCAATCATATTTTCAAATGAATCCTCTGGATAATTTTCTGCATCATTTGCACAAATTGCTACTGAATTAATGCCCAATTCTCTTAATTTCTTACAATCCTCAACAATGTCTTTTGTTACAGCCTTTACATAGGGGCAATGATTACAAATAAACATTATAAGAGTCCCATTTTCACCTTTAACATCATTAAGTGAAATTATTTTATTCTCAGTTGATTTAAGCTTGAAGTCATGTGCCTTTTGGCCGAAATCACATATTGGAGTTTGTATTGGCATAATGTAATAATATATAAATTATGTTTTACGATTTAAAAGATAAAAAACCAAAAAACTCTGGTGAAAATTGGGTAGCTCCTAATGCAGTAATAATTGGTGATGTTACATTAGAAAAAAATACCAGTATTTGGTTTAATGCAACCCTAAGAGGAGATATAGAAAATATTCACATCGGAGAAGGTTCAAATGTTCAAGATGGAAGCGTATTACATACGGATCCAGGATGTCCTTTAAAGGTTGGAAAAGATGTAACAGTTGGACACCTAGTTATGCTTCATGGATGTACAATAGGAGATAATAGTTTAATTGGGATTGGTGCAGTGATTCTAAATAAAGCCATGATTGGTAAAAATTGCATTATTGGTGCCAAAGCTTTAATTACAGAAAATAAAGTAATACCAGACAATTCATTAGTTGTTGGCTCTCCTGGAAAGATTGTTAGAGAAGTGACTGATGAGGAAAAAAAAGCAGTTTGGGAAAATACAAAACATTATCAAGATAATTGGAAAAAATACTCTAAGTCAATTTTTTAACTATAAAATAAAATCCGCTACATTGCTTATAATTTATTTCATCAGATATAAGTTTATCAAGGAAAAAATTTAATTTCGTTTTTTCAATATATTTTTTCCACTTATTTCCAAATAGCATATGTAAAGATGAAGATATCCTACCCCTATATGGAAATAGTTGAACATGATCAAAATCTTTAAATAAATAAGCTAGACTATCTTTAGAAAATCGAAAGTAATCTTGGAAATTTAAATCATTTGGTGCATGATAACTATAAAGATATGGAACAAATCCATACATTACACCATCATTTTTCAACATTGATCTTAAATTTTGGATAGCATTAAAAGGATTATAAACATGTTCTAATATTGCAAGGCAAATAATTTTATCATACTTATTTTCAAGTCCATTTATATTTGAACAAATATCACAAATAATATCTGGATAATCACCAAAGTCGTTTACATCTAATGTTTCAACAAAATCTGCATTAATATCTTTATGTTTATCTCTCATAGCCATCCCTATATCTAGCACATGATCATTTGAGTTTATTTCTTTTAATATCTTATCTCTAAAATCTTTTTTATTTTTTAAATAAAAATCATCAATATTTGTTTTTTTTATTATATTGATTAAATCATTATTTATTTTATGCGGATCACCAATTATTTTTTTCATAGCGTGTTAAATTAATAAACCATTCTCATAGTTTTTTATAGGAAATTTAATTTAATTAAAAAATATTCTGTAATCAATTCGATATTGTACAATATCAAAATCGGCTTCATAACCCTCTGTCATACTTCTATTATGATCATTATCACATTCTAAAATTAAATTTTCTATTGAAAAACCAAACCCTTTAAAAAAACCAGAGCTTTTAAAAAATCCCAGGTTTGGAGTAATACCATAACATTCAACAAATGTTTCAGCTCCTCCTACTCCGTATATACCTGAGTTTACAGCAAAGTTTGTATCTGACTGAAAACCTAAAAAAGAAGATGCATTTAAACCTATATAAGGTGTAAAATTTAAAATTTCATTAAATCGATAACTTGGACCTAATTCTAAAGTCAAACCTCTAAAATGTATATTAGGGAATTCTGAATTATATCCACCATCAAAAGTGATTGTCGTATCTGTAGTTTCATGGCGGGAAAATGAAATACCTGAATTTAAATATAAATTATTATTTAAATACTTGTTATAATCAACATTTATTGAATAAATTGTATTCATACTATCATCATCTAAAACTAAACTTTTAATATTAGTACCAGGATTGCCAGTTACAGGATTGTGCATTCCGCTGACATTTTCCATAACACCGTTTCCAACTGCTATACCTATTGATAATTCATCCTGATTTTCAGCATGTACAGATATATAATTACTTAAAATAATTAATAATATTTTTACAATAAGTTTATTTAATTGACTCACTTTAAGGAACTAACCAATTATTTTTATTATTCTCAATACAGAAAATGGCTCTTCGATGACCTTTAGCAGCAAGATAAAGCCACTCAATAGATTTAATTTTACATTTAATAACAGTAAAGTTTTTATAACCATCTTCACTTTGCTCTATTGTGTAATCAAAATCTTCTAGTTTAGATATCATACCAGATGTTGGATTTTCTGATTTAGTTCCTGGAGGGTTATCTGTTAAATAGCATCTTCTACTTATATGTTGAGTTTTTTTCCAAGACTCTTCTGTTGTAGAATTTTGATTATTAACTTCACATTCAACTTTTACTCTTAATTGTATTTTTTCTTCTTTGTCGTAGAAAACAAGAGAGGCATTCTTATTTTTTTTTAAAATAGCCACTTTCGGAGATCTTAAATCAGTATGAAATTGTAAAAGATTATTAACTCTATCTGATTTACGTAAAACAACAATTCTACCATCCACTTCATCTTGGTGAGCACATATAAAAACAGGTATTCTAAATGGTGAACTTCTGTTAGTTACTGCGTCATCTAACAATGACCAATACTTATTCTGAATTTCCTCTAGATTTTCATAGTATGCTGGCTGCATACATTACTTTCTAAATCTTTTAATTAAGCTTGAAGTATCCCAACGGTTTCCACCCAAACCTTGAACTTCTCCATAAAATTTATCTACAAGTTCTGTAACAGGTAATAATGATCCATTATTTTTCGCTTCATCCATTGCTATCTTTAAATCTTTTCTCATCCAATCAACAGCAAAACCATAATCAAACTTATCTTCAATCATTGTTTTATATCTATTTTCCATTTGCCATGACTGAGCAGCACCTTTTGAAATCACTTCAATAACATCTTCCATATTTAAACCAGCTTTCATACCAAAGTTAATTCCCTCAGATAATCCCTGAACTAATCCTGCTATACAAATTTGATTAACCATCTTAGCAAGTTGTCCACTTCCAGCTTTACCAAGTAATTTCATTTTCTTACTGTAGCAATCGATTTTATCTTTTGCTTTATCAAAGTCATTCTGATCACCACCAATCATAACAGTTAATGCACCATTCTCTGCACCAGCTTGTCCACCAGACACGGGAGCATCTAATGCACCAAATCCATTTTTTTTTGCGTATTCGTAAATTTCCCTTGCTATTGTTGCTGAGGCAGTAGTGTTATCAATATAAATTGCACCTTTCTTAATGGTTTTAAATGCACCATTGTTACCAAAGGTTACTTCTCTTAAATCATTATCATTTCCAACACACGTAAAAACATATTCAGCATCTTTTGCAGCTTCTGCAGGTGTTTCAGCTATTTTACCTTTGTATTCTTTAATCCACTTTTCTGCTTTAGATTTCGTTCTGTTAAAAACAGTTACATTGTGACTACCTTTTGATATATAACCAGCCATCGGATAACCCATGACACCAAGACCTATGAAAGCAACATTACAAGTCATATATTTTTATGTTTAAGAGTTTAAGTTTAAAAGTAATTATATTTGGATTTATATTTACATTTTTTTCCAGTTTTGGACAGAGTTTTTTTCTTGGTTTGTTTAATTCCAGTATTAGAGAAACACTTTCAATTACTCATGGACAATTTGGCACAATTTATGCTTCAGCAACGTTATTAAGTAGCTTTATTTTAATTTGGGTAGGAAAAAAAATTGATGACATTAATATTTTTAGATTTGCTTTTTATGTAACTTTACTTCTATCTTTTTCTTGTTTCTTTTTTTCAAAAGCATCATCAATAGCTCTTTTATTTATTGCTGTTTTTTTGATGAGATTTTCTGGACAAGGACTGATGTCTCACACAGCAACAACAACTATTACAAGATATTTTACCAAATCAAGAGGTAAAGCATTAAGTGTAGGATGGTTTGGTCTTTCGACAGCAGAATTTATTTTACCTGTATTAATCGTTTATTTATTAACAATTACTGCTTGGCAAAATATTTGGATATTTATATCTATTTTAATTTTAATTATTTTACCATCAGCTTCATTTTTTTTAATTAAAAAATTAGATTTCGATACAAGAGAACAAGTAGATTCAAATGATTTAAAAAAAAAAGAAATCAAACAATGGAATAGAATTGAAGTTTTAAAAGATTACAGATTTTACATCATTTGTTTAAATATGCTAGCAATGCCATGGATTGCAACTGGTGTATTCGTTTATCAATCTTTTATTACCGAATCTAAAGAATGGGGTTCATTTGTTATTGCTCAATCATTTATGTTTTATTCAATATTGTCTGTTGTTACTTTATTAGGATCAGGATTTTTAATTGATAAATTTACTAGTAGAAAACTTTTAATCTTTATGAATTTGCCCTTGTTGTTTTCCACATTAATTTTATTTTACTTTGATAATTCTTTTACTTCTTTTATCTTTCTTGGCCTAATAGGAGTATCCAATGGTCTAGCTAATGTTTTGGGCTCATCAACATGGGCTGAACTTTATGGTGTAAAATTTATTGGATCAATTAAAGCTTTAACTACAGCTTTAATGGTTTTTTCCACTGCTTTTGGAACAGCTTTATTTGGTTTTTTGATAGATAGAGGTTTTTCTATAGAACAAATTGCAATGTTGTCTTTTATTTATGTTTTTATATCTTTGATTTTGTTATTTTTTGTTAGAAACAAGCTAAATCCTAAATATATTTGAAAAATCTCCTTGATTTTTTCTAACTCACTGTATAGATACAGCGCATGGCAAGAGTAACAGTAGAAGATTGTATTGATAAAGTTGAAAGTCCCTATGAATTAGTTCTTGTGGCCAAGGAGAGAGCAACTCAATTAAATGCAGGTGTTGAACCAACTATAGATAGAGATAATGATAAAAATACCGTCATTTCATTAAGAGAAATAGCTGAGGAAAAAATTAAAGTTTCAGATTTAACTGAAAGTGCAGTTTATAAACTTAGAAAGCATGTTGAACAAGTTGATGATAGTGCAGAGGATGATGAAGAGATAGGTGATGATTTTGAAAGCTTGTATAAAGGTGAGATTTCAAAAAGTGGTACACCAATTTTACCATCTAAGAGAGCAAGAAAAACTCCAGAAAAAATACAAGTTTCTAAAGAAGATTTAGCTGAACTATCAGAAACAGCACAAACAGAGATAGATTCTTCAGTAGGTCAAGAAACAATGAATGAGCAAGGAGAAGTATCTTTAGACGAGGTATCAGAGTCAGAAAATCAAGACTCAGATATTGTTTCAGAGGATACAGAACCTTCAAACTCATAAAAAAATAATATAAAGTTACGTTATGAACAGTAAAGTATCTGTTGCACCTATGATGGATTGTACAGATCGTCATGAGCGCTTTTTTTTAAGGTTAATAAGTAAAAATACTCTTCTTTACACAGAGATGATTGTTGATGAAGCAATTATCAGAGGAGATAAGAAAAAATTATTGGAGTTTAATATTAACGAAAAACCAGTTGCTCTTCAGTTAGGTGGCTCATCACCAAAACTTTTAGCTGAAGCATCTAAAATAGGTGAGGATTTTGGTTATGATGAGATTAATCTTAATTTAGGTTGTCCGAGTAGAAAAGTCGAAAAAAATAAATTTGGTGCATGCTTGATGAAAGAACCAAATTTAGTTGCAGACTGCTTAAGCAAAATGCAATCAGTAACTAAACTTCCAGTAACAATAAAAACAAGAATTGGTTTTGATCAAGTAGAGGATTATGAAAATTTATACCATTTTATTTCAATTTTAAAATCAACTGGTGTAAAAAAATTTATAATTCACGCAAGGAAAGCTATGTTAGGAAAATTTACACCAAAACAAAATTTAAATATTCCTCCACTTAAGTATGAATATGTTTACAAGTTAAAAAAAGATTTTCCAAATGAACGAGTTATTATTAATGGTGGAATTACCTCAGTCAACGAAATTAAAACTCATCTAATTAAAACTGATGGTGTAATGATTGGCAGGGCTGCTTATCATTCTCCTTATATGTTAGCTGATATTGAAAGGGAGATATTTAATAATAACAAAATTCCAAGTCGACAAGATGTAATAGAACAACTAATTCCTTATGTAAAGGAGGAGCTAAAAAAAGGTACTCGATTAAATCAAATTATGAGACATACTTTGGGTCTTTTCCATGGACAAACAGGATCAAGTTATTGGAAAAGATATCTAAGTGAAAATATGTGTGTGCGAGATGCGGATGTTAAAAAAATTGATCATATTATAGATAAAATTAAATTCAACAGTGTTGATAAAGTAGTAGGTCAGTCTGCTTAATTCAATTTTAGCAAACGAATATAGTTATATAATTTTGTTAATGGCTTTAACGGCAATTCCAGTTGGTTTTGTTGCAGGATTATTTGGAATAGGTGGAGGATTAATAACAGTTCCATTCCTTTATTATATTTTTGGGTCTTTAGGTATTGATCCTCAATATATAATGCATTTGGCTGTTGGAACATCTTTTGCAATCATAATCCCAACTTCAACAGTATCAGTTTTAACTCATCATAAATATAAGGCAGTTGATTTTAATATTGTCAAAAATTATGGAATATTTGTAATTTTAGGAGTTGTGGTGGGAACTATTTTTGCTGCATCTTTAAAAACTAAATCTTTAGTATTATTTTTCTCTATAGTTATCTTTTTTTTGGGAATTTATTTGCTATTATTAAAAGAGAGGGAAAAAGGTATAATTGTTGAAATAAAATTACATTTGAAAATTATTTTAGGTTTCATTGTTGGCTTTATTTCAGCCCCTATGGGAATTGGGGGTGCTGTTATGAACGTACCTATTTTAAAATTTTTTGGATACACAATTAATAAAGCTATCGGAAGCGCGGCTGCTATTGGTTTTTTAATAGCTGTTTTTGGAGCCGTTGGTTTTTTAATTTCAGGTAATTATTTAAAGACAAATCTACCATTAAGCATTGGATTTCTTAATATTCCCGCTTTTCTGATATTTATTCCAATAACAACATTTATGGCTAGAATTGGCGCTAAAACTGTTCATAGAATAGATAAAAATAAAATTAGCAAACTTTTCGGAATTTTTTTATTAATTATATCTATTAAGTTTTTTTATGAATTTATGAAGCTATAATTTATTTAAGGAAAGAGTAGAGGTGATTTCAGTCTCCCTCCATCACCTCAATTTAATTTTTAAATGATTCTCTCAAATTTATTGAACACTTATTAGTTGAATATATACTTTACTAACCATTATATCTTTTGGTCATATTCTCCAATTTTTCCAGATTTTTGTATTAAGTTGTCTATAAATTCGAATATTTTTTTTTTTCTGTTATCTGAAGCTGGGCTTTCTGTGACTATAACCAAAGATGGTTTGTTTGAAGATGCCCTGACTAAACCCCATGACCCATCTTCAAAAGAAAATCTTACTCCATTTACGGTCGTTATTTCTGATATTATTTGACCATCAATTTTAAAATCTGTTTTTTGTAATTCCTGAATTTGCTTTACAATTTGATCAACAACTTCATACTTGTCTTCATCTTTACAAAAAGGAGCCATTGTAGGTGTTTGAAAAGTAATGGGTATTTCATTAATAATTTCACTCATTTTTTTATTTGAGTTATCTATTAAATGACAAATTTGAATTGCAGAGTTAATCCCATCATCATACCCATAACCGAGTGGCTCATTAAAGAAGAAGTGACCACTTTTTTCAAAGCCTGCTAATGCACCTTCTAAATTTACTTTTCTTTTAATATGTGAATGGCCGGTTTTCCAATAGATAGTTTTACAATCATTTGCTAATAAGATTTTGTCACTTGAAAAAAGACCTGTAGATTTAACATCTACAATAAACTTTGACTTTTTATATTTTTTTGAAAGATTCCTTGCTATTAATAGACCAATTTTATCAGAAAATATCTCATTCCCATGATTATCGATAACACCAACTCTATCACCATCTCCATCAAATCCAAAACCAATATCAGCATTATTTTCTTTAACTGATTTAGCTATTTCGTGTAACATTTTTAAATCCTCTGGATTTGGGTTATATTTTGGAAATGTCCAATCTAAATTACAATCTAATTCTATTACTTCACATCCTATACCCCTTAGTATTTCGGGCGCGAATATGCCAGCCGTGCCGTTTCCACATGCTACCACAGCTTTAATTTTTTTTTTAATTTTATTTTTATTTATTAAATCATCTTTATAAATTTTTTGAAAATCTTTAATATTTTTTTCACTACCCTTTCCGAAAGAAAATTTTTGACTCAATGTTATATCCTTTAATTCTTTCATTTCTTCAGGAGCATGAGTGAGTCCTTTTTTGATACCCATTTTAACTCCAGTCCAACCATTTTCATTATGACTAGCTGTGACCATTGCTACTGCATCTGACTCTAAATTAAATTGAGCAAAATAAACCATTGGAGATAAGGACAACCCTAGATCCTCAACACAACATCCACATTCTACTAGTCCTTTTTTTAAAGCAGATTTTATTTCCTCACTGTATGACCTAAAATCATGTCCAACAACGACCCTTGGATTATCTTTTTTAGTGTGTTTTTTAATTTGTGTTCCTAAACCTCTACCTAGGTTAGTGATTCCATTTGAGTTGATATCTTTTCCATAAACCCATCGTGCGTCATATTCTCTAAAACCAAAGGGATCGATTTTTAATGATTGATTCATGCTGTTAATTACTTACCTTTTTTTTATTTTTATAGTTGAATTATTTTTTAACTGTTCTATAAATGTTCTGTTGATTTACTGATCATATAGTATATTAACTACAAACGCATACAACATATAGTTGTTTACGTCAAAATAACAAAATATAATACATATTATGAATAAAATTTTATCGCAAGCATTAAAGAAAGCTGTCTCTGAATATAGCCCTGATGTTAAAGAAGTTCAAAAAGACAATAGACCAGATCTATTCTCTCTAAATAACGAAACTGAGCTATTTCAGAATGATAAAGGAATTATAATTAAAATTGACCGTTCAAGAGATTCTAATCTAACAGATTTTGGAAAGGCTACTTTAAAAGATAGATACTTGGGACACAATGAGTCATTTCAAGATCTTTTTGCGAGAGTTGCTAGTACTTATGCTGACGATAATTTACATGCACAAAGAATTTATAATTATATTAGTAATTTATGGTTTATGCCTGCAACACCAGTCTTATCAAATGGTGGTACCAAAAGAGGTTTACCAATTTCTTGTTTTCTTAATGAAGCATCAGATAGTTTAGGAGGAATTTTAGATCTTTGGAGCGAAAATGTTTGGCTAGCAGCAAAAGGTGGAGGTATTGGAAGTTATTGGGGTAACCTAAGATCAATTGGAGAAAAAATTGGAAAAGTTGGAAAAACATCTGGAATTATTCCATTCATAAAAGTTATGGATTCATTAACAATGGCTATTAGTCAGGGTTCATTAAGAAGAGGTTCTGCAGCCTGTTATCTTCCAGTTGATCATCCTGAAATTGAGGAATTTATGGAAATGAGAAGACCCACAGGAGGAGATCCTAATAGAAAAGCTCTTAATTTACATCATGGTGTTTTAGTATCAGACGCTTTCATGCGTGCTGTTGAAAATGATGATCAGTGGGCATTAAAAAGTCCAGCTGATGGATCTATTCAACAAACTATATCAGCGAGAAATTTGTGGATAAGATTATTAACTGCTAGAATTGAAACAGGTGAACCTTATATAATTTATATTGATACTGTTAACAGACAAATTCCCCAACACCACAAGTTAGCGAATCTAACAGTTAAAACTTCTAATCTCTGTAGTGAAATCACTTTACCAACAGGCATTGATAAAGATGGAAGAGATAGAACAGCTGTTTGTTGTTTGTCTTCTCTAAATTTAGAAAAATATGATGAATGGAAAGATGATCCTAATATGATTGGAGATGTAATGAGATTTTTAGATAACGTTTTATCAGACTTCATAAAGAAGGCCCCTGATCAGTTTAAAGATGCAAAATACTCTGCAGAAAGAGAAAGAAGTGTTGGACTTGGAGTGATGGGTTTCCATTCTTTTTTACAAAAAAACAGAATTCCACTTGAGTCAGTAATGGCAAAATCATGGAATAAAAAAATCTTTAAGCAAATTGACGAACAAGTTAATAAAGCATCAAAAGATTTAGCAGAAGAAAGAGGTGCTTGTCCTGATGCTGCAGAGTATGGATTTAAAGAGAGATTTTCTAATAAGACAGCAATAGCTCCAACAGCATCTATTTCTATTATATGTGGAGGCGCATCTCCGGGGGTAGAACCAATTGCTGCTAATAGTTATACTCATAAAACCTTGTCTGGTTCATTCAACGTAAGAAATAGATATTTAGAGGAGATTTTAGAAGGTCATGGTAAAAATGACGACGAAACATGGTCTACAATCACTACAAATCAGGGTTCAGTATCTCATCTAAACTTTTTAACAGATTTAGAGAAAGATGTTTTTAAGACTGCTTTTGAATTAAACCAAAAATGGATAATCGAGTTAAGTGGTGATAGAACACCGTTTATTTCTCAAGCTCAATCAGTCAACTTGTTTTTACCAGCAGATGTTCATAAAAGAGAATTACATAGAATTCATTTTGATGCGTGGAAAAAAGGCTTAAAAAGCCTTTATTATTGCAGATCAAAATCAATTCAAAGAGCTGAAAATATCAATAATGCAAAATCAACTGATATTACGGCCAATGTATACAAATCAAAAAATCAACAAACCAACGAACCAGAATACGAGGAGTGTTTATCATGTCAGTAACAGATAAAATTAAAACAGATAAGAAAGAGATAATTCAACCAAAAAAAATGGGTTTATTAGTTGAAAATCCCGTTTACAAACCATTTAGATATCCATGGTGCTATGACGCTTGGTTAACTCAACAAAGAATTCATTGGTTACCAGAGGAAGTTCCTCTTGGAGATGACGTAAGAGATTGGCAAAAAAACCTATCTGAACCAGAAAAGAATTTAGTTACACAAATTTTTAGATTTTTCACTCAGGCTGATGTTGAGGTAAACAATTGTTACTTAAGACATTACACAACTGTTTTTAAACCAACTGAAGTTTTAATGATGATGACAGCTTTTGCTGCGATGGAAACAGTACATGTTGCTGCTTATTCACATTTACTCGATACAATAGGAATGCCCGAGTCAGAATATTCTGCTTTCATGAAATATAAAGAAATGAAAGATAAATATGATTACATGCAAGGCTTTAATGTAAATTCAAAAGAAGATATAGCAAAAACAGTTGCAGTATTTAGCGCTTTTACAGAGGGTCTACAATTGTTTGCAAGCTTTGCAATTCTTTTGAACTTTCCAAGACACAATAAATTAAAAGGAATGGGTCAAATAGTAACTTGGTCAGTTAGAGATGAAACTCTTCACTGTAATTCTATGATAAGAATTTTTAAAGAGTTTATTAAAGAAAACCCTGAAATATGGACTCCTAAATTAAAAAAAGAACTTTATGAGGCATGCAGAACTATCATTTCACATGAAGATGCTTTTATTGATTTAGCTTTTGAGATGGGTCCAATGGAAGGGTTAACTGCACAAGAAGTAAAAGATTACATAAGATTCATTGGAAACAGAAGATTAGTTCAATTAGGCTTAGAACCAATCTATGACGTAGAGAAGAATCCTCTTGGATGGCTTGATACAATGTTGAACGCAGTAGAACATATGAATTTCTTTGAAGGTCGGGCAACAGAGTATTCTAAAGCATCAACTCAAGGAACATGGGTAGAAGCATTTAGTTAAATTATAACTTGTGAGTGAAAAAAGTAATTTTTTTTCTATTCGTAGGTCTGTTTTGGCAAGAAAGATGTCAAATGCAGAAATACCTAATGATCACTTAGATCTAATATTAAAAGCAGGAATTAGAGTGCCAGATCATGGGGCATTAAATCCTTGGAAGATAAAAGTTATAAAAGGCAAGTCATTAAAAGATATAGACGAAAACATAATTCTTAAAGAATTTTTAAAACAAAATCCTAAAGCTGATAATACTTTAATTGAACGAGAATCAACTCGTTTACAAAGAGCCTCAGTAGTAATAGCAGTAATCTCTACTCCTGTAGAACATTTTAAAATAACTGAATGGGAAATGAGATTATCCTCAGGAGCTGTTTGTATGAATTTACTTTCATGTTCACAATCACTTAATTACGCTGCACAGTGGTTGACTGAATGGTATGCATACAACGATAATTTATTAAAATTTTTAGGCGGTGATCCCAAGAAAGATAAAATTGCAGGATTTATATATATTGGTCACAAAAAAGAAGAGCCTATAGAAAGAAAAAGACCAGATCCGAATAATATAATTACCTTTATTTAATTTCTTTTTAATTAAAAAAGTATTATTTAAAGTTATTACATGAAGTACAAAAAGTATTTTAGAAAAACTAGCTTAAAGCAAAAAGGAGATGGTGAATTTTTTTTAAACGAAGTTAGAAAGAAAAATCCAAAATATTTTTTAGAAATTGGCGTTTTTCACGGTGTTACAGCAAGAAATATTTGTGAATTACTAAAATCACTTCATAAAAAAGATTTTAAATATATTGGTTTAGATTTATTTGAGAATAGTGATGAAAATAAATCTGAAATAATACCTAGCAATAGTTTCTCAAACCCATTTAAAAACATTTATTTTAAATATATAAAAAAACAAGATCCCTACAGTCTAGAAGCTGTACATGATTTGTTGAAAAACTTTAAAGACAATGTTCATTTAATAAAAGGAAATTCTAATAAAATATTAAAGAAAATTGATATGTCAAAAATAGATTATGTTTTTTTAGACGGTGGTCATGAATATGAAACAGTTAAAAATGATCTAAAATATTGTTTAGATGTTATCAAAAATTCAGGAACGATTCTTTGTGATGATTATAATTTATCTTATGCTCCAGGCGTAAAAAAAGCTATTGACGAATTTGTCACTCAAAATAAATTAAAATGTGAAATTTTACGAAATAGTAGATTTGCAAAAATAGAAAAAAATTAACTTACCTTTGGTTAAGCTGAACAACTTTTCTATGTTGGTTACCTTTATAGCTTGCAAGAGGTCTAATTAATTTGTTAGCAGCATGTTGTTCAATAATATGAGCAGACCAACCAGTTATTCTTGATATTACAAATATTGGAGTAAAAAAATCAGTATCAAATCCCATTAAGTGATATGTTGGACCAGTAGGGTAATCGACATTTGGGTGAATGTTTTTTCGCTTAATCATAACTTTTTCAACAATATCATAAATTTTTTCAAACTTTTTATCTTTTTTAATTTTTGCCACTCTTCCAAAGTATTCCCTCATTGTTGGAACTCTAGAATCTCCGCTCTTATAAACCCTATGTCCAAATCCCATTACTACATCTTTATTATCTAGTGCACTGTTAATCCATTTTAAAGCATTCTCAGGTTTTTTAATTTTATTCATCATGTGCATCACTTCTTCATTAGCACCTCCATGTAAAGGACCTTTTAAACTAGCGATTGCTCCTGTTATAGCACCATGTATATCAGACAAACTACTCGTAATCGTTCTTGCGGTAAATGTTGATACATTGAAACTATGTTCAGCATAAAGAATAAGTGATACGTCAAATGCTTTTACAATATCTTTGTCAGGCACTTTACCAAAGCACATATAAAAAAAGTTCTCAGAAAATGATAAGCTTTTCTTTGGTGGTATAATTTTTTTTCCTTTTCTAGACCTATAAAAAGCTGCTAATGCAACTGGGGTTTTGGCAAAAATTCTCATAACTTTTCGCATATTAGCTTTAGGTGAGTTATCTTTTGTTTCTTTATCCTCTAAACCCATAATGCTCACAACTGTTCTTGCAACATCCATAGGATGAGCTTTTTTAGGAAATTTTTTTATATCCGCTAAAAGAGTTTTAGATAATGCTCTCTCTTTTTTTTCTTGATGTTCAAAGTTTTTTAATTGTTTTTTATTTGGAAGTTCACCGTTTAAAATTAAATAAGCCACCTCTTCAAATTTACATTTTGCACATAAGTCTTGCGCTGCATAACCTCTATAAGTTAGAGAATTTATTTCAGGCATTACTTTTGAAACTTCAGTTTCGTCAACAACTATTCCAAGGAGACCTTTTTTTATTTCATCACTCATTATTCATGACCATCTGTACTAAAATTATAAATTTTTTCGTCTAAACTATTATATTTCTCGTAATCAACAAGTTCATATAATCTTTTTCTAGTCTGCATTTTATCAATAATGTTATTCTGATGTCCATTTGTATAAATGTCTCTTAAGCCATCCTCAACATTTTTCATTGCCAATCTTTGAGTAGTAACAGGGTATATTACAATGTTATATCCCAAGTTTTCTAATTCTTTATAATTAAAGAGTTTTGATTTTCCAAATTCAGTCATATTTGCAAGTAAATAGGAAGGTAATTCTTTTCTCACTTTTTCAAATTCTTTTTCATTTTGTAAAGCTTCTGGAAATATTATTTCAGCTCCTGCATCAATATAAGCCTTACATCTATTAATCATCTTATCTATACCCTCAACACTTTTAGCATCTGATCGAGCAATAATTTTGAAATTTTCGTCTTTTTTTGAAGCAACACACTCTTTTATTTTTTTTACCATTTCTTCGATTGAAATTAATTCTTTGTTATCTAAATGCCCACACCTTTTTCTTTCAATTTGGTCTTCTAAATGAACTCCGGTAATTCCAAATTGCTCAAAAGTCTCAATAGTTTCTTTACAAGATTTAAATCCTGTATCGATATCAACAATTGTAGGTAAATTTGTAACTCTGGATATAAGATAAGATCTAGTGCTAACGTCTTGTAATGTTGTTAAACCAATATCGGGAAATCCAAGGTCGTTTGCCATGACACCACCTGATACATAAACAGCATCAAAACCTATTTCTTCAATTAGTTTTGCAGTAAGAGGGTTATAAGCACCAGGCACTCTCAAAATTTTTTTTGATTTTAATTTTTCTGAAAAATCTTTCCTTTTTTGTATTGGTTCTTTTTCAACAAAATGCATTAAAATATACCTTTTTTTAAATTTCGCTTAATTTTGCTTTTTTTTACTACGATATTCAATCCATCTAATTGACCAGATTTTAATTTTCTCAAGTTTTGAACTGTCTTCAAAAATCTATCTATTTCTTTTTTATCTAATAAATTTTCAGTAAGAGTTAAAAATTTTTTGATATAGTTTTCTCTTTTAAATGGTCTTGATCCATAAGGGTGAGCATCAGCAACCCCTTGTTCCTCGATAATTTTTTTTCCATTTTTTAAAGTTAATACAACCTTTGCACCAAATGCTTTCTTTTTAGGATTTGGATCATGATATCTTTTGGTCCATTTTTTATCCTCGTGTGTTTTTATTGATCTCCATATTTTAATTGTGCTTTTCTTTTTTGCTCTAGCCTTTGAGTAAGATTTTACATGATGCCAATCACCATCTTCTAATGCTACAGCAAAAATATACATTATTGAATGATCTAATGTTTCCCTACTAGCATTTGGGTCCATTTTTTGAGGATCATTTGCACCAGTGCCAATGACATAATGAGTGTGGTGACTAGTGTAGATATCTATTTTTTTAATCTGATTGATATTTGGTACTTTTTTATTAAGTTTTTTTGCTAGATCAATTAATGCCTGGGATTGGTATTCCGCAGAATATTCCTTTGTATAAGTTTCAAGAATAGCTTTTTTAGTCTCATTTTTTTTTGGTAGTGGAACTTTATAGGAAGCTTTTTTTCCATCTAAAATTCTTGCAACAACACTATCTTCACCTTCGTAAATTGGACTTGGGGCACCTTCACCACGCATAACTCTATCAACTGCTTCTATAGCAAGTTTTCCAGCATGTGCTGGTGCATAAGCTTTCCAACTTGATATTTCTCCTTTTCTAGATTGTCTGGTTGAAATAGTTGTATGCAAAGCTTGTTGTACAGCTTGATAGATTGTTTCTGTGTTAAGCTTTAACATCGATCCTATTCCAGCAGCAACACTTGGTCCTAGGTGAGCTATGTGGTCTACTTTATGTTTATGTAAACAAATTCCTTTTACTAGATTAACTTGCACCTCATAAGCAGTTATTATTCCTCTTAAAAGTTCAATCCCATTTTTTTTATTCTGTTGCGCAACACTTATTAGAGGAGGGATATTGTCACCAGGATGACTATAATCAGCTGCTAGAAAAGTATCATGAAAATCAAGTTCTCTAACAGCAGTTCCATTACTCCAAGCTGCCCATTCACAATCAAATTTCAATTTACTATTGACCCCAAATAATGTTGCACCATTTTTTCTAGAATGTTTTAATGCCATTTCTCTTGAAGAAATTACTGGTTTTCTATTAAGAGATGCAATTGCAACAGAAGCATTATCAATAATTCTATTGATAACCATTTCTATAGCATCTTTATTTAATTTTGCATTGTCACTTGCAATTTCAGCAATTTTCCATGCAAGTTGATTTTTTTTAGGTAAATGTATTTTAGATGGATAAACTTTTACATTATGTAATATCAAAATAACTCCTTTAAAGTAATTTTGTTTTAATAGTTAAAAAAAAATAATCAATATTAAAGATATTTAATATAATTTTTTCTATAGCTTTGAAGTCCTTTATTTAGTGATTATGGTTGATAATCAAAATACCAAAGCTCTTTGGCTAAACATTGTGGATCTTTATCCCAACCAGAAAAAGTATCATAAAGATTAGTGCCATCAATCAATTTCTCATCTCCAGAAAAAAAAGTACCTTTATATTTATTAAGAATACTTTCGTATTCTGGTCTGTAAGCATCAAATAAACAAATATGAAAATGATGTTTATATTTTTTATTAATTATTCTATCGATGATGTAATGCCTTGGTCCTCCATCTATCATAATTAATATCTTTTTGTTTTTAGTTTCATTTTCAAGAAATTTTATACCAGCTTCAACATAATCATCCTTATTTGGATTTTCTGCAAATTGATCTTTGCCGCTTGGTGATATAAGTTTATAAGTAAATTCTAATTGATCTATCTCAGATTTCCATTCACTTTTCTCATTATTAAATTTATTAAAATTTTGAATAAAACCACTCACAAAGATAAGCAAAGGTCTTATAAGAGTATAAATAAAAGATAATTTAGAATTACTATAGCCTTCACATTTGTAAAAAGGCCCTAACTTTAATCGATTTTTTATTTTATTAATTTTTGATTTTCCATCAATGATTTTTGTAAAAGGCTGTGTTGTGGTTTTATAAAAGTTTTTATAATCTTTTTTATCCCAGTAAACCTTATTTAAAACATTATTTTTTGGATTAAAAATCTTTGATATACTTCTTATATTTTGATAAAACCAAATTTTATTATTTTCTACAGATCTAAATTTAATTTTTTTATTTTTATAATTTTTTATAAAATATAAGGTTGAAGATCCACTTCCATATTCTATAATAATTTCTATATTTTTTTCATCTATAATTTTTTCAACAAACATAACATTCTTCCTTGATAAAGTTGGGATTGGATCAGTGTTTGTTTTGTTTGGATGATTCATGCAAGATATTTATTAATTATTTTTTCAATGCCAATAAAATCTTTAACTAGATGATTATAATATATCTCAGATATATTTTTTTCTGTGTAACCATCCTCTAGTAAAATGACAGGAATTCCTGCAGCTTTTGCCGCATTAGCATCAGTTTCGCTATCACCAATCATCAAAGTTTTTTTAAGATCCCCATCTAAAATTTCAACTACAGACGTTAAGTGTCTTGGGTCGGGCTTACAGTAATCAAAAGTATTATGACCAGCAACGTAATCAAAAAAATCATAAATTCCAATTTTTTTTAAAAGATCAATTGCTAAATGTTCTTGTTTGTTTGTACAAACACCCATTGAAATTTTTTTTTCTTTAGACCATATTAAAAAATCTTTAACTCCATCAATTAGTTTACTTTCATTGACAATATTTTTTCCATAATAATCTACAAATTCTTTAACCATTTCTTTTTTGATTTTTTCATCCTGGACTTTTCCAAATTCTTTTTTAGCCTGACCCCATATTGATCGACCAAGCATTGCACCAGCTCCTTGACCTACCAAGTTTCTTATTTCTTCGGTAGATTTAGTTGGGTATCCAAATTTATTCATCACATGGTTGTGGGCTCTCATTAAGTCAGGGGCTGTGTCGACCAAAGTTCCATCTAAATCAAAAAGAATTGTGTAAATTTGTTTCATAAATAAAAGTATTTTTAAGAAATATTTTGTGAATTAAGAAAGATATATACTTAATGTAATTAATTTTCTAGATGAAACAATTGAAAATAAATAAGTTACAAAATTCACTGAGAATAAAATTTTTTAAATCCAAAGTAAACATGATAGCTCCAGAAACAATCTATTTTTCTAAAGATACTAAAATAGGAAAAAATGTGGCTATAGAACCATACGTAGTTATTGGATCAAAAGTGAAGATTGGTAACAATGTTACCATAAAATCCTTCAGTCATTTAGAGAATTGTAAAATTGAAAATAATGTTGAAATAGGTCCTTATGCAAGAATAAGACCTGGTACTACTCTAAAGGAAGGTTCTAAGATTGGAAATTTTGTTGAAATTAAAAAAAGTATACTTGGAAAAAAATCTAAGGTAAATCATTTAACTTATATTGGTGACACTTCAATTGGTAAATCAGTTAACATTGGAGCAGGCACGATTACATGCAATTATGACGGGTTTAAAAAAAGTAAAACAGTAATAAAGGATGGTGTTTTTATTGGATCTAATTCATCTTTAGTAGCGCCTGTAACTATTAGTGATGGAAGTGTAATAGGAGCAGGTTCAGTTATAACTAAGAATGTTAAAAAAAAATCTTTAGCGCTCACTAGAACAGAGCAAATAGAAGTACAAAACTACAAAAGAAAAAAAAAATAATTTATGTGTGGAATAATTGGTATATCAAGTAACAAGTCAGTATCTTCAAGCATTATTAATTCTTTAAAAAAGCTTGAGTATAGAGGGTATGACTCAGCAGGCTTAGCTACACTTTTTGATGGTGAAATTCATGAAATAAAGTCTGAGGGAAGAGTAAATCATTTAGAAAAAAATTTTGATTTGAAGAACTTAAAAGGAACTGTAGGCATTGGTCACGTAAGATGGGCAACCCACGGTATACCCAATAGTATTAATGCACACCCTCACTCATCTCATAATGTCTCTGTAGTTCATAATGGCATAATAGAAAACTCTACTTTACTCAAAAAATCTTTGTCTGATAAAGGTCATAAATTTAAGTCTCAAACAGACACTGAAGTTATAACTCATTTAATAACAGAAAATTTAAAAACTAATGAGCTTGAGGAAGCTATTACTAAAACATTAAAACAACTTGATGGAAGTTTTGCTCTAGGTATTATTTTTAAAGAAATTCCTGATCTAATAGTAGGTGCAAGAAGAGGCTCACCTCTTGCAGTTGGTTATGGTCCAAGTGAAAATTATTTAGGTTCAGATTCATATGCATTAAAATCCATGACAAATAAAATTACTTATCTTGATGATGGTGAATTTTGTATAATTAAAAAGGACCAAGTTAATTTTTTTAATCAAAACGGAAAAAAAATTAATAAAAAGATTCTTGAACTAACTTCAGATGAATTAAGTTACGAAAAAGGTGATTTTAAACATTTTATGGCAAAAGAAATTGAAGAACAACCCACAACTATTAAGACTGGAATAAAAGAGTATATAGACAACTTAAATAATGATGTAAATATATTCAATTTTCCTTGGAAAATTAATGAAATAAAATCAATTACTTTAATTGGTTGCGGGACCGCATACCATTCATGTTTAATGGCAAAATATTGGTTTGAAAAGTTAACATCGTTAGATGTTACTATAGATATTGCTTCAGAATTTAGATATCGAAATAACAGGTTTAAAGATAATTCTTTATATATATTTGTTTCACAATCTGGTGAAACTGCTGATACCTATGCTGCATTAAATTTATGTAACCAAAATAAAATGAAAACTTGTGCAGTAGTTAACGTTATTGAAAGTTCAATAGCTAGAGATTCTAATTATGTTTTGCCAATACATTGTGGTCCAGAAATTGGGGTAGCATCCACTAAAGCTTTTTTAGGACAGATACTAATTCTATATATTTTAGCGCTAAAATTTGGAATCTTAAAAAATGAAATAAAAAAAGATGATTATCTTCAAAAAATTAAAGATTTAAAAAATTTACCTATTTTACTTGAAAAAACGTTGTTATTAGATAACGATATACAAGCAATATCTTCAACCTTTAATGAAGCAAAAGGTTCAATGTTTCTTGGCAGAGGTTTTTCTTATCCAATTGCTCTTGAAGGTGCGTTAAAATTAAAAGAGCTTTCTTATATACATGCTGAAGGTTATCCTGCGGGTGAAATGAAACATGGACCTTTAGCTCTCATAGAGGAAGGTATGCCAGTTGTAGTATTAGCTCCAAAAGACAGTTATTATAAGAAGACTATTTCAAATATGCAGGAAGTTATCGCAAGGGGTGCTAAGGTTTTATTAATAACTAATAAAAGTACTGATGAGGTTTTTTCAGAGAATATTTGGCAAACTATTGAAGTAGAAAGCACAAATGAGGATCTCTTGCCTTTTCTTTTAACTGTGCCTCTTCAAAAATTAGCATATTATTCAGCCCTTAAAAAAGGTTATGACATAGATAAACCTAGAAATTTAGCCAAATCAGTAACCGTTGAATAATAAAAAAACTCTGATACAACAATCTTAGGTTGAACATGAAAAATTGGAAAATTAATAGTTGGAGAAAATATCCTGTAAAACATATTCCTGAATATCAGGATAAAAAAGAATTAGATCAAGTTTTAAATAAAATTAAAAGTTTTCCACCACTTGTATTTGCTGGAGAGACTAGACATCTAAAACAACAACTAGCAGAAGTAGTTGATGGAAAAGCATTTTTACTACAAGGCGGTGACTGTGCTGAAAGTTTTGCTGAATTTAATCCTGATAATATTAGAGATACATTCAAAGTAATTCTTCAAATGTCTTTAGTTCTAACTTATTCAGCTTCACTACCTGTAATTAAACTTGGTAGGATTGCTGGACAGTTTGCAAAGCCTAGAAGTGCACCAACCGAAAAGCAAGGAGAGATAGAATTACCTAGTTACTTAGGAGACAATGTTAATGGCATTGAATTTAATGAGAAAGCTCGTAAATACGATCCTAAGAGACTATTCAGAGCTTACTCTCAATCAGCATCAACCCTAAACTTATTAAGAGCTTTTTCACATGGTGGTTTTGCAGATTTAAAAAAAGTTCACTTATGGAATTTAGGATATATTAAAAAAAGTCCTCAGGCTAAAAAATTTAAAGAACTAGAGGATAAAATTGCTGATGCATTAGCATTTATGGATGCATGTGGAATAAATTCTGATTTCAATAGGAGATTAAAGACTGTGAATTTTTGGACATCACATGAGGCTTTACATTTACCTTTTGAAGAAAGTATGACAAGAATAGACTCAACAACTGGTGAACATCATGCGACATCTGCACATTTTGTCTGGATAGGTGACAGAACAAGACAATTGGATGGTGGTCATGTTGAATATTGCAGAGGCATTGAAAATCCTATTGGGATAAA
This sequence comes from uncultured Pelagibacteraceae bacterium, assembly GCA_902629585.1. Taxonomy (GTDB): domain Bacteria; phylum Pseudomonadota; class Alphaproteobacteria; order Pelagibacterales; family Pelagibacteraceae; genus Pelagibacter. The sequence goes on from CACORI010000005.1 coordinate 40,083, forward strand.
ATGCGGTCCAACAAGTAACCCTGAAGAAATAGTAAAAATTTGCAACTTAATTAATCCAAAGAATGAAAAAGGTAAAATAACTTTAATTTCAAGATTTGGACACGATAGTGTAGAAAAATTTTTACCTAAACTAGTTAGAACAATCAAGAAAGAGGGAGTGAATGTAATTTGGTCCTGTGATCCGATGCATGGAAATACAATCAAATCTACAACGGGTTTTAAAACAAGGCCATTCAGCAGGGTATTAAAAGAAGTTAAAGATGTATTTGCTGTCCATCAAAGTGAAGGATCATATGCCGGTGGATTGCATATAGAAATGACTGGTCAAAATGTAACTGAATGCACAGGTGGTGCTAAAAATATTCAAGATGCAGATTTATCTAGTAGATATCACACTCATTGCGACCCCAGATTAAATGCTGATCAAGCTTTAGAACTTGCTTTTTTAATTTCAGATGAGATAAAAAAGAATAGCAGCTATTCCAAAAATGCTATTCAAGCGGCATCTTAAAACATTGCTTTAGAAAAAAAGATAGTTAAATAAAATTATATGAATTCATCAGAAAAAGTTAAATTTATATCAAACTGGATCAAAAGCTATGTTAATCAAATGCCAAGTAAGGCACAATCTTTAGTAATTGGCATATCTGGTGGGATAGATTCTTCAGTATCAAGTACCCTAAGTGCGATGACTGGATTAAAAACAATAGTTTTAACTATGCCTATTAAACAAAAAGAAAATCAACATGATTTAAGTTTAAAACATCAAGAGTGGTTAACAAAAAAATTTAATAATGTTGAAGCATACACTATAAGTTTAGATAAACTTTTTGAGACATTTTCCTCAACTTTAAATAAATTTGATAATGAGCATGGTTTTGCAAATTCTAGAGCAAGACTTAGAATGACTACTCTTTATCAAGTTGCGGCTGCAAATAGAGGTATAGTTGTAGGAACTGGAAATAAAGTAGAAGATTTCGGTGTAGGTTTTTATACAAAATATGGAGATGGAGGTGTCGATATATCTCCTATAGCTGATTGTAATAAAACAGAGGTTTGGGAATTAGGTAAAGAACTTGGAATATTAAAAGAAATTATTGACGCTCCACCAACAGATGGATTATGGGATGACGGAAGAACAGATGAGGGTCAATTAGGTTTTAAATATTCTGAGCTTGAGGATGCAATGGGTAACCCAAACTCCCCGCATAGAGGACAATACGAAAAAATTCGAAATCAAAACTTGCATAAAATGGAACCAATTCCAGTATGCAAGATTCCGAGTTAATCAATTAGATTAACAAATCTATAAATAAGGTATATTTCTTAATCAATGAATATGGATATTTTTTTAACAAATAATTTGACTAACAAAAAAGAACAATTTGTTCCAAGAGATAAAAAAAGAGTAGGCATGTATGTGTGTGGGCCTACTGTTTATGACGACCCACATATTGGTAACGCAAGGCCATTAATTATTTTCGATATTTTATTTAAAATACTAAGAAGTAAATTTTCTTCAGTCATATATGTCAGAAATATAACAGACATTGATGATAAGATAATTAAAGCCTCACAGGAGCAAAAAGTATCTACAAAACAATTAACTGAAAAAGTAACAAAAGATTTTTTAGAGGATTGTAAATTTTTAAATTGTGATAACCCAACTCATCAACCAAAAGCTACTGAAAATATTAATTTGATGATTGAGATGATTAGTAAATTGATAAAAAAAGGTTATGCATATGAAAATAACAATCATGTTTATTTTGAAGTAAAAAAATTTTCTGATTACGGTAAATTATCCAATAAGAAATTAGAGGATTTAATCGCTGGTTCTAGAGTAGAAATTAGTGAAAATAAAAAAAATTCAGAAGATTTTGTTTTGTGGAAACCATCTATTAATGATGAACCCTCATGGAATTCACCTTGGGGTAAAGGTAGACCAGGGTGGCATTTAGAATGTTCTGCAATGTCAAAAAAATTCTTGGGTGATGAATTTGATATACACGGTGGAGGTATAGATTTGATATTTCCTCATCATGAAAATGAAATTGCACAATCTAGATGTGCAAACGACACAAAAGTTTTTGCTAATTATTGGGTTCATAACGCTTTTATAACAATGTCCAATGAAAAAATGGCTAAGTCTCAGGGTAATATTCTTAAAATAAAAAATTTTAGAAATAAAATGAGTGGTCAAATAATTAGATTAGCTTTAATGAGCGCTCATTATAAGCAACCATTAGACTGGAACGACAAATTATTAGATGATTGTGAAAATACTTTAGATAAATGGTATCGCATGTATGACGAAAATTTAAAAAAAATTAAAGTTTCAGAAGAAATTTTAAGGCCATTGTTTGAAGATCTAAATACCCCCGGATATATAGCTAATCTTCACAGTTTATACGAAAAAGCTACAAAAGGTAAAAATAAGGAATTATTTATCTCAGCATGTCAATTTATTGGATTATTAAACGAGAGCCCTAAGCAATGGCAAGATTTTAAAAAGAGCAGGTTGTCTATTAATGAGAGTGAAATTGAAAATATGATAAAATTAAGAAATAAAGCTAGAGAAAACAAGGAATATAAGGAAGCTGATAGAATTCGAAATGAACTTTTGGACAAAGGTATTTTAATAGAAGACAAAGATGGTAGAACACTTTGGAAATTTAAATGAATAAAGAAAGATTATACATATTTGATACAACTTTAAGAGATGGAGCTCAAACACAAGGTGTAGACTTTTCTTTAGAGGATAAAGAAAAGATTGCCTTTGCACTTGATGATTTAGGTGTAGACTATATTGAAGCTGGATGGCCAGGTGCAAATCCTACTGACACTCAGTTTTTTCAAAAAAAACATCATTTCAAAAACTCTACATTGACATCTTTTGGAATGACTAAAAGGGTAGGTAGAAGTGCAGAAAACGACCCTGGATTATCAGCTATAATGAACTCTAATACAAACTCTGTATGCATAGTAGGTAAGTCTTGGGATTTTCATGTTGATATTGCTCTTGGAATTAATAATGAGGAAAATATTGATAATATAAGTGAAAGTACGAAGCATTTTGTTAAGGCAAAAAAAGAATTTATGTTTGATGCCGAACATTTTTTTGATGGTTATAAAAATAATCCGAAATATGCAGTTGAATGTATTAAAGCAGCATATGATCAAGGAGCTAGATGGATTATTCTTTGCGACACAAATGGTGGAACTCTTCCTCATGAAATCTCAAAAATTGTATCTGAAGTAAGTAAAATTATACCAGGAAAAAATCTTGGCATTCATGCTCATAATGACACTGGTAACGCAGTAGCAAATACCTTAGCAGCAGTTTTATCAGGGGTGAGGCATGTTCAGGGAACAATCAATGGTTTAGGCGAAAGATGTGGAAATGCAAATTTGATGTCTTTGATCCCTACCTTTTTTTTAAAAAAAGACTTTTCTTCAAAATTTATTACAAACATAAAATCTAGCAATATAAAAAAATTAACTGAATGCTCGAGACTATTAGATGAGGTTTTAAATAGAAAGCCAAACATGCATTTACCGTATGTTGGAGCAGCAGCTTTTTCTCATAAAGGTGGACTTCATGTATCTGCTGTTCAAAAGGATCCAAAGACTTACGAGCATATTGATCCACAAGATGTAGGAAATAATAGAAATATAGTAATTTCTGATCAATCAGGTAAATCTAATATTATTTCAAGATTAAAAACAATAAATATAGATATTGATGAAAATGATCCAAAGATAAAAAAATTATTGAACGAAGTTAAAGATAGAGAGTTTATTGGTTATAGTTATGATGGTGCTGATGCATCTTTTGAATTATTGGCTAGAAGAATAATAGGTGAGATACCAAGATATATTTCAATTACAGAATACGATGTTTCAGTAAAAAAAGACAACTCTGGTGAAATAATTTCATCTGCTAAGGCTCAATTAGAAGTTGATGGTGAAAAAATTATATGTGAAGGTGAAGGCAACGGTCCAGTAAATGCTTTAGACAATGCAATAAGACAAAATGTTGATCGTTTAGCAAAATACTCAAAATATTTAAAAGACTTAAAATTGGTAGATTATAAGGTAAGAATCTTAAATACAGGAACCGAAGCTGTAACAAGGGTATCTATCGAAAGCACAGATTCCAAAGGAAAAAATTGGTTTACTATAGGTGTGTCCACTAATATTATTGAAGCTTCATTTAAAGCACTAGTAGATAGTCTAGATTACAAGCTTTTTAAAGATAATGCTCCTGCTAGCAAATAAATGAAAACAAAAAAATTTTCAAAAAAACCTAAAGATTTAAAAGAAAGAGTAGGAACAAAACCTGTTGTTTGTTATCCTAACGAAAATGTAAATGATAATCTAAAAATTTTACTCGAGGCAAGAAAACACCTTAAAAAAATTGATGAAATTATAATTCCTCCTCGAGATGCAAGAACATTTATAGTTAAATCCAATAATTTCTTCAGAATAGAGAGCTTGGAAGGACCACAAGTTGGTGATTTAAACTTATTTCAAGCTGATAATCTAGATGAGAAGTTTTATTCAGGTAAGACAAGAGCTCTTTATGGTACACACATTTCAGTAGGTGATAAGATGTTTAGTAGTTTTCCGTACTTTCGATCATTAGCTACAATAACCTGGGATACTTTAGATTGGTATGGATATGATGAAGACGGAGGATCAGTGCATGACGTGATAGGAACTCGTTGTGACCCATATACTTCAAAATTAATATCAGGAAAAGATTACCATTATTGTTGTCATTCAAATTTAACAAGGGCACTAATAAAAGAAAAAAATTTGAATAAAAATGATGCAGAAAAAATTGTCCATGATGTTTTGAATGTTTTTATGCTAACTGGATTTACAAATGATACCAAGCAATATTTTATGAAATCATCTCCAGTGAGACCAGGTGATTTTCTAGAATTTTTTGCTGAAACAGATCTCTTAGGTGTTCTTTCAGCATGTCCTGGCGGTGATTGTGGTTCAGAACATTCTTCAGATGTAGCAAAATGCTATCCTTTAAAGGTATCTATATGGAGTGTTGAAAAAAAATATTTAGATGGAATTGAGTTCTCAAAAGTATCATCTTATAACAGAGATCATGGTTTAGTTGACTGAAATGTCTAAAAATAATATTTCATTCATATTACATAAACCTCAGTTATCAGAAAACATTGGAGCTTGTGCCAGGGCAATTAAAAATTTTAATTTTAAAAACTTAGTTTTAGTTAATCCAAAACCCATCTTTCCAAATGATAAAATTTTCGCAACTTCAGTTGGAGCAAAAAATATAATTGATCAAAGTAAAGTTTATGAAAATTTTGAGAGAGCTCTTGATAATATGGATATTGTTATCGCTACATCAGCAAGGTTTAGAAATAAAAATATTAAACATATCAATTTAGAGGATTTAAAGAAAATCGATTTCAAAAAAAAAGTAGCTTTCTTATTTGGCTCTGAGTCATCTGGTTTGACTAATAATGAAATCAGTTATGCAAATTATACACTTCAAATCCCATCTAACCCAAATTTTAAATCTTTAAATCTTTCTCATAGTTTAATAATTATTGCTCAAATGGTCTCAAGTATTTTAGTTGTTAAATCAAAACCTTTTATGAAGTCAAAAAAAATTAGATCTGCTTCTAAAAAAGAAATTCATTCTATGATCAAATTATGTGTTAAAAATTTAGAAAATATTAACTTTTTTAAACCTAAAGAAAAGAGACCGATTATGTTGCAAAATTTAAGAAATATATTTTATAAAATGGATCTGTCTGATAAAGAAACTCGTATTTTATCAAGTGTATTTGCAAGTTTAGGTAAAAAACGTTGATTGACAAAATATTTTGTAAGCTTATAAGACCCATAATTAAATGACAAAAAGATTAAACTCTAAACATAAAATCGATAGAAGGCTTAAAGTAAACTTATGGGGTAGACCAAAAAGTCCCTTTAATACTAGAGCATATGGTCCTGGACAACATGGACAAACAAAAACCTCCAAACCATCAAACTATGGTATTCAGCTTAATGCCAAACAAAAATTAAAAGCCTACTATGGAAATATAAATGAAAGACAATTTAGAAATATTTATAAAAAAGCAGCAATGCTTAGAGGTGATACTAGTGAAAATCTTATTGGATTATTAGAAAGAAGACTAGATGCAATTATCTATAGAGCAAAGTTCGCAACTACAATATTTTCAGCGAGACAATTAATTAATCATGGTCATGTAAAAGTTAACAATAAAAAAGTAAATATTTCTTCATATTTAGTTAGAGAAGAAGATACAATTGAGATTAGAGATAAATCAAAACAATTAGCTATTATAGATATCGCTCTCGCAAACAAAGAGAGAGAAACTCCAGAATATATTCAAATGGATGAAAAGAATAAAAAACTCAAGTTTGTTAGAATTCCTAAATTCGACGAAGTTCCTTACCCTATAGTTATGGAGCCTAATTTAGTCGTTGAATACTATTCAAGATAATATTATTTTTTATACTCAATTCCCTTATTCTCTAAAACTTTTTTAAGCTCACCGCTCTCGTACATTTCTTTTACAATATCACATCCGCCTACAAATTCTTTCTTTATGTAAAGTTGTGGTATAGTTGGCCAATCACTAAAGATTTTTATTCCTTCCCTAATATTTTGATCTTCTAAAACATTAATACCTGTAAATTTCACTTCCAAAATTTTCAACATATTGGATACTGCCATTGAAAATCCACATTGTGGAGCATCTGGTGTTCCTTTCATAAATAAGCATACGTCATTATTGTCTATATGAGATTTAATTGTATTTTTTGTCTGATCATCCATTATTGCTCCTTTGTTTTAATGGCTAACGCATGTAACTCATTTCCCATTTTACCTTTAAGAGAATTATACACCATTTTGTGTTGTTCAATTTTACTTTTACCTGAAAATTCTGATGATATTACAGTAGCAGAATAATGATCTCCATCACCAGCAAGGTCTTGGATTATTATTTGTGCATCTGGTAAAGCTTCTTTAATATGCTTTTCAATTTCTTTTAAATCCATTGCCATTTTTAATTCATAAAGTTTTTTAACCAATTAGTATAATAAGATTTTAATTCGTCAATTGTAACTTTTGTCTTTTTGTCAATAATCATCTCTTTCTCTATAATTACACCTAATTCTTCATGGTGAACAGAATTTTTATCTAAAATTTTAGAAACTTCGTTTAAATTTTTTTGTTCGATTTCAATAATATATCTTCCTTGGTCTTCAGCAAAAAAGTATTCAATATCATTCATTAAATTTTTTGATTTTTTAATCTTGACCCCTTTGTTTCCCTTAATACTCATTTTACTAATTGCAGTTATAATTCCTCCTAGCGAAACATCGTGGGCACTTCTAATATAACCCTTATCAATAAGAGCAAGTAAAGACTCACCATTATTTTTTTCATTAAATAAATTTACTTCTGGAGGTGGGCCATTTTTTTCATCAAGTATAGTCCTAGCAAATAAGCTTTGATCTAAGTGTCCTTCAGTTTTACCAATGCATAAAACTAAATTATCAATTTCCTTAAAGTCCATTGTAACCATTTTTTTATAATCTTTTATTAAACCAACCCCTCCAATTGTAGGGGTTGGCTTGATTCCAATTTCTTTAGTTTGATTGTAAAAAGAAACATTTCCAGAGACCACAGGAAAGTTGAGATATTTACTTGCTTCACCAATTCCTTGCACACATTCAAC